>NZ_WVRN01000001.1:165000-465000 GCF_013112245.1 Ruegeria sp. HKCCD4315
AAGCACTGATTTGAGTGTTTAGCCGTCCAATCGGACGTCAATTGACATCGTATAGAGAGAAATCAATCAACACTGTTTGATCGCGCCGAGTGAGGCGTTGATCTCAGTTGGTCCTCTTCGGAGGAGGTTCGATTTGGGATGTTTCCTCGTCCCTCTTTGGATATCCCGGCTGAAACGAACAGAGTTGTCCAAGTCAAGTACACTAACCCGCATAACTTAACGGTTATGCATTGTCTTCCATTCTCCATGTGGGGCCGACCGACATCGGCAGCATGGGTTCCAGGATGGAAGGCGGGAAAGTATGCTTTTGGTTCAGGAAAAGGGGTTGGTTGTTCCAGCTTCCGACCCATGGATTTGCTTTGCAAATCCAGTCTTTCTTTTTCTGGATCAAATCAAGCGCGAGAAGGGCGTTTGGTGAATGCCTTGGCAGCAAGAGGCGATGAAAGACGTGATACTCTGCGATAAGCCATGGGGAGCTGAGAATAAGCTTTGATCCATGGATTTCTGAATGGGGCAACCCACTTGAAAGCTTCATATTGTTAGTTTTGCTAATCAATATGTTGTTTAACCAAGTACTTAAGACCTGAATACATAGGGTTTTAAGAGCAAACCCGGGGAACTGAAACATCTAAGTACCCGGAGGAAAGGAAATCAATTGATACTCCCCTAGTAGCGGCGAGCGAACGGGGACCAGCCGAGCCAGATAAGTGACTAGAACATGTTGGGAAGCATGGCCATAGCGGGTGACAGCCCCGTATAGGAAGCTTTGATGGACGTATTAAGTAGGGCGGAACACGTGAAATTCTGTCTGAAGATCGGAGGACCACCTTCGAAGGCTAAGTACTCCTTGCTGACCGATAGCGAACCAGTACCGTGAGGGAAAGGTGAAAAGCACCCCGACGAGGGGAGTGAAACAGTACCTGAAACCGAACGCCTACAATCAGTCGGAGGATCCTCGAGATCTGACGGCGTACCTTTTGTATAATGGGTCATCGACTTGGTCTCACGAGCAAGCTTAAGCCGTTAGGTGTAGGCGTAGCGAAAGCGAGTCTTAATAGGGCGCATGAGTTCGTGGGATCAGACCCGAAACCGAGTGATCTAGGCATGGCCAGGTTGAAGGTAAGGTAACACTTACTGGAGGACCGAACCCACATCCGTTGAAAAGGATCGGGATGAGCTGTGCCTAGGGGTGAAAGGCCAATCAAACTCGGAGATAGCTGGTTCTCTGCGAAATCTATTTAGGTAGAGCGTCATCCGAATACCCCGGGGGGTAGAGCACTGGATGGGTAATGGGGCCCCACAGGCTTACTGATCCTAACCAAACTCCGAATACCCGGGAGTACTAGATGGCAGACACACTGCGGATGCTAACGTCCGTAGTGGAGAGGGAAACAACCCTGACCTACAGCTAAGGCCCCCAATTCATGGCTAAGTGGGAAAGCAGGTGGGACGACCAAAACAACCAGGAGGTTGGCTTAGAAGCAGCCATCCTTTAAAGATAGCGTAACAGCTCACTGGTCTAAATAAGTTGTCCTGCGGCGAAGATGTAACGGGGCTCAAGCCATGAGCCGAAGCTTAGGATGCCGTAAGGCATGGTAGCAGAGCGTAGTGTGACATAGAACTCATCCTGTATTGCCGCCGGTTATGTGGTGCGCGTAAGCGCGCTCAAGTAGCCGAATAGGCGGTAGCGCAGGATAGAGTTCTTTCGATGAAGCCGGCGCGTGAGCGATCCGGTGGAGAGATCACTAGTGAGAATGATGACATGAGTAGCGACAAAGAGTGTGAGAGACACTCTCGCCGAAAGTCCAAGGGTTCCTGCTTAAAGCTAATCTGAGCAGGGTAAGCCGGCCCCTAAGCCGAGGCCGAAAGGCGTAGGCGATGGGAACTAGGTTAATATTCCTAGGCCAGGAGGATGTGACGGATCACAGGTGTAGTTCAATCTTATCGGATTGATTGGGCTGCTGAGTGGTTCCTGGAAATAGCCCTCCATCAGACCGTACCCTAAACCGACACAGGTGGACTGGTAGAGCATACCAAGGCGCTTGAGAGAACGATGTTGAAGGAACTCGGCAAAATACCTCCGTAAGTTCGCGAGAAGGAGGCCCGGTTCCTAGGCAACTAGGGGCTGGGGGCACAAACCAGGGGGTGGCGACTGTTTATTAAAAACACAGGGCTCTGCGAAGTCGCAAGACGACGTATAGGGTCTGACGCCTGCCCGGTGCCTGAAGGTTAAAAGGAGAGGTGAGAGCCTTGAATTGAAGCCCAGGTAAACGGCGGCCGTAACTATAACGGTCCTAAGGTAGCGAAATTCCTTGTCGGGTAAGTTCCGACCTGCACGAATGGCGTAACGACTTCCCCGCTGTCTCCAACATCGACTCAGCGAAATTGAATTGCCTGTCAAGATGCAGGCTTCCCGCGGTTAGACGGAAAGACCCCGTGCACCTTTACTACAGCTTCGCACTGGCATCAGGATTGTGATGTGCAGGATAGGTGGTAGGCTTTGAAGCGGAAACGCAAGTATCCGTGGAGCCTCCCTTGAGATACCACCCTTCGCACTCTTGATGTCTAACCGCGGTCCGTTATCCGGATCCGGGACCCTGCGTGGCGGGTAGTTTGACTGGGGCGGTCGCCTCCTAAAGCGTAACGGAGGCGCGCGAAGGTTGGCTCAGAGCGGTCGGAAATCGCTCGTTGAGTGCAATGGCAGAAGCCAGCCTGACTGCAAGACTGACAAGTCGAGCAGAGTCGAAAGACGGCCATAGTGATCCGGTGGTCCCGAGTGGAAGGGCCATCGCTCAACGGATAAAAGGTACGCCGGGGATAACAGGCTGATACTGCCCAAGAGTCCATATCGACGGCAGTGTTTGGCACCTCGATGTCGGCTCATCTCATCCTGGGGCTGGAGCAGGTCCCAAGGGTACGGCTGTTCGCCGTTTAAAGAGGTACGTGAGCTGGGTTTAGAACGTCGTGAGACAGTTCGGTCCCTATCTGCCGTGGGTGTAGGAGACTTGAGAGGAGTTGCCCCTAGTACGAGAGGACCGGGGTGAACGATCCACTGGTGGACCAGTTGTCGTGCCAACGGCAGTGCTGGGTAGCTATGATCGGACAGGATAACCGCTGAAGGCATCTAAGCGGGAAGCCCCCCTCAAAACAAGGTCTCCCTGAGGGCCGTGGAAGACCACCACGTCAATAGGCCGGAGATGTAAGCGCAGTAATGCGTTCAGTTGACCGGTACTAATCGCCCGATAGGCTTGATTTGATCCAGTAACAGAAAGACAAATCAAACCAAAAGCATACACCGACCTTGGTTTGGATAACCGTGTCGCACCAAGCGGCACTGTTGGTTGATAAACACAACCGAGTGGCACCGCGCATTCGCAAGCGAATACGCTGCCTGCCACCCGTCGCTTTCTTGCTCCGCAAGAAAGTCGACATGGGCTTTTCCTCGGTTTGGTGGTCATAGCGCAAGTGAAACACCCGGTCCCATACCGAACCCGGAAGTTAAGCACTGCCGCGCCAATGGTACTTGGGCTTAAGCCCCGGGAGAGTAGGTCACCGCCAAACCTAGAAAAAGCCCAACAATCTCTCTAATACGATCAAACACTTTCCGACCCTGACGCGGGATGGAGCAGCCCGGTAGCTCGTCAGGCTCATAACCTGAAGGTCGTAGGTTCAAATCCTACTCCCGCAACCAGCGATACTTGCGAAACCGCCTCGGCTATGTCGGTATGGGCGGTTTTTGCTTTTTTACCAGACGCTAAGGCGAGAATGCCGGCAAGATCTCCATGCAGATCAATGTCATATCCATCTTCAGACGGTGTCAGCACCACCTTGTCGATCAGAGCGCGCAGCGCCTCAGCAGCTTCGCTGCGTACGTCGGGCTCATTGAGGGCGTTGGCAAGATCGCTGACTTTGGAGTGATAGAGCCTCGACAGGTTGGGGTGCAGCACAGGTTGGGGCGCTGGCGCCGCGTTCAAGTCATTTTCCAATTGGGCTTTCCTCGCTTCCAACTCAGCCATTTTGTCTTTGACGGTCGACGCCGGCGCTCCGTCGATCAGTGCTTGAACCAGACGAGCCAGCGCGTGATTGGTCTTTGCGAGTTCGGCTTCCTTGGACGCGCGAGACGATTGGGAAGTGGCTCTCAACCGGTTGGTCTCTGCGACGAACTCTTCGCAGAAGACACTGAACAGGTCTGGGTCCATCAATTGGTCGGAGAGTGCGATGAGAACCCAGTCTTCAACTTTGGTCCTCGCGATGGACTTGTCGCCCACGATGCGTGGTTTCCTCGATGGTTTGTGGGCGGTGCATTCCTCCCGTCATGCCTTTGGAGCCAGCATCATGGACACAGAAGCCGCAAAAAGAGGTCGGTTGGGTAACGCCGAAGCTGCCATGCAAGACGCTTTGCACCCCGTTGTCATCACGCATCCTCTCAGCGGTCGGCGAGGTTTGTTCGTCAATCTTGTGTTCACGACCGAAATAAAAGGCTTGAGCGCGGATGAGTCTGCCGCGGTGCTGGCTATGATTTATGATCATTGCAAGCAGCCCGAATTCCAATGCCGCCTGCGTTGGCAGGAAGGGGATATCGCCATTTGGGACAACAGAGCGACCTGCCACAAAGCGATCAACGATTACCATGGGTTTCGACGCCTTATGCACAGGGTGACGGTGGAAGGAGACGCTCTGACGCAATGATGCAAGTGGCACACGGCGAATTTCTGCGACTCAGTTGGAGAGCCGACACGCTATGAATCTCTTCGATTCCCTGTGATTGCTTTTTGATGAGGTGTCCAGCTTCGTGGTTTTAGCCATGTTTTCTTACCTTTAAAGCGCGTTAAGAGTTTTTTCTTGTCATACTTGGAACGTTCCACTAGAAAATTGGAACGTTCCAAATTCGGGGAAATCAGATGAACTGGGCTTTTGTCGGAGCGAGTACGATAGCTTCACAACACATGCTGGGTGCGGTGCGTCATCAGACAAGCAACGAAGTGACCTGGGTCGTCAGCAATTCGCCTGACCGGGTGCAAACCTGGGCCAATGAACACGGTATTCCCAATGCGACCACAGACTTGGACGCTGCATTTGCTGACGAGAATGTTCAGGCTGTTTATATTTCCTCAACCAATGAGAAACACCACGGCCAGGCAATGGCAGCCATTTCGGCTGGTAAGCATGTACTGTGTGAAAAGCCGCTTGGGATGACGCAAGCGGAAGCTATCGAGATGGTGCGTGCGGCCGACACGGCTGGCGTGACATTTGGAACCAATCATCACCTGCGTTGCTCTGGCAGCCATCGCGCAATTCGTGACCTAATTGCAGCCGGGCGCGTCGGAGACGTTCTCTCGCTACGAATCCATCACGCAGTGCATCTGCCGGGTAACTTGCAGGGGTGGCGTATAAACTCTGCGGATGCTGGTGGCGGCGTGATCCCCGACATCGTTGTTCATGATGCAGATGTCACCCGCTTCCTGCTCAATGAAGACCCGGTGTCTGTCGTCGCGCAAATGGCCAGTTCCGGGATGGGGCAGGGCGTCGAAGACTCCTGCATGTCTGTCTGGACGATGCCCTCGGGCGCAATGGTCATGACACATGAAAGTTTCACGCACCCGTTTGCCGGGTCGGACCTTCAAGTTCACGGAACCAAGGGTTCGATTTTTGCGGATGGCGTCATGACGCAGCGACCGGTTGGGTCGATCAATCTGGTGACTGAAGCCGGAAGCGAAGAGATCCCGTTTTCGGATCATTCGCTTTACGTTCAGGGCGTATCAGAATTTGTCGCCGCGACCATAGACGAAGGTCGCCCGGCGGCTGACGGGCCCGATGGCGTGAAATCGTTGTCCGTGGCGCTTTGTGTGCGAGAAGCCGCAGCCTCGGGTCGGCGTATCAATGTAGATTATGGTGGTTTCTGATGACCAAGCTGGTTTCTGTTTCCGAGGCCGTTTCTCGCATCCCGGACAATGCGGTCGTCTCTGTGTCATCGTCTTCGGCTCTGGGTTGCCCTGATCTTGTTCTAAAGGCGATTGGAGAGCGGTTTCGCACTGAAGGGCATCCGCGCAACATTACAACGCTGCACCCTATTGCTGCAGGGGATATGTATGGCGTAAAGGGCATGGACTATCTGGCGCAGGATGGACTGCTAAGTCGCGTTCTCGCCGGATCATACCCGTCGGGCCCTTCCAGCCTTGAGATGCCGAAAATCTGGAAAATGATCGTCGAAGATCGAGTGGCTGCATACAACGTACCATCGGGAATTCTGTTCGATATGCATCGCGAAGCCGCAGCGCATCGACCTGGTGTTCTGACGCAGGTCGGGCTTGACACTTTCGTGGATCCTGTTCGCGAAGGATGCGCGATGAACGAGCGTGGTGCGACG
The DNA here is from genome assembly GCF_013112245.1 of Ruegeria sp. HKCCD4315. NCBI lineage: Bacteria > Pseudomonadati > Pseudomonadota > Alphaproteobacteria > Rhodobacterales > Roseobacteraceae > Ruegeria > Ruegeria sp. HKCCD4315. Next base: position 171,368 of record NZ_WVRN01000001.1, read on the forward strand.
GTTCCCATCGTTAATCGCAAGGAATTCGACGGTCAGACTTGGTTGCACTTCCCAAATATCAACCCGAACGTTTGCGTTTTGCGCGCAACTACGGCGGATGAGTTTGGCAACCTGACCTATGAACATGAAGGTGCCTATCTGGGCGGACTGGAGCAAGCGATTTGCGTGCGCAACCACGGTGGGCTCGTGATCGCACAGGTTCAACGTGTGACTGCTGCAGGTAGCTTGCGCCCCCATGACGTGCGCGTGCCGGGGCATCTGGTCGATCTGATCGTTGAAGACCCAGAGCAGATGCAAACGACAGAGACGCCCTATGACCCGGCGATCTCTGGCCAAATTATGCGCTCTTGGGACAGTTTTTCGCTGGCCGAGCACGGTGTCGAGAAGGTCATCGCACGACGGGCTGCCCAAGAACTGCGCAGCGGCATGAGCGCCAATTTGGGCTTTGGGATCAGCGCAATGGTTCCGCGTGTCTTGTTGGAGGAGGGCCATCCTCAGGCGGTAACTTGGGCGATTGAACAGGGGGCCGTCGGTGGTGTCCCACTAACCGGCTTTGCCTTTGGGTGCGCATCCAACGCGCATGCCTATGTGCCGTCACCACAGCAATTCATCTATTTCCAGGGCGGCGGGTTCGATATGTCGTTCCTCTCGTTCCTCGAGGTCGATGTCGAAGGCAACGTGAACGTCTCCAAACTTGGTAAAAAACCCTATTTGACAGCAGGGTGCGGCGGTTTCGTCGATATAACCACGCGGGCCAAAAAGATCGTGTTCTCGGGCTGGTTCGAAGCTGGCGCCAAGATTGATCTGGCGGATGATGGTATCCGTGTGAATGCCCCCGGAAAATTCACCAAGATGGTGGATCAGGTCGAACATGTCACATTCTCGGGCCGCCGTGCCCAGGAAACCGGACAGGATGTGCTCTATGTAACCGAGCGTTGCGTTATTCGCCTGACGGATCAGGGGCTGGTCGCGACGGAAATCATGCCCGGCATTGAGGCGCAGCGCGATATTGCCGAAGCTTCAGGCGGTCGCGTCAAAGTCGCGGAAAACGCGGTTCAGATGCCCAAGTCGCTATTTGCAGTTGGCCCGATGGGGATGACACTTTGAGCAAACTGCGCATTCATATCGAGGGTGCAACCGCCGTCCTGACTTTGGAAAACGAGGCCAAGCTCAATGCGTTAACTTTAGATATGCTGCACGCGCTGGAAGCTGGCCTGACAGAGGTCGAGCGTGACGTATCTATTCGTGCGCTTGTTCTGACCGGCGCGGGTGAAAAAGCGTTCTGTTGTGGGGCCGATATTGGCGCTTGGGGTGGTCTGAGCCCCGCCGAATTCGCGCGCCATTGGGTCCGTGATGGACATCGCATCTTTGACCGCCTGGCGCGGATCGGCAAGCCAACAATTGCTGCGATCAACGGTCATGCGTTCGGCGGTGGGCTAGAGCTGGCCAGTTGCTGCGATCTGCGCCTGATGACCCCGCGGTCCACGTTGGCTTTACCTGAAGCTCGGGTCGGGATTGTACCCGGCTGGTCCGGGACACAGCGGTTGACCCGGCTGATCCCCGAAGCTACGGTGAAAGAGATGGCCCTCTTTGGGCGCCGTATTGGTGCTGACCGCGCCGTGGCCTTGGGCTATGCGACCGAGGTGACTGACGACGCTCTGGCGCGCGCGCTTGAGATCACCGCCGAACTAAGCGACCTTTCGCCTCGCGCCACCGAAATCTCAAAAAACATGATCCATGCAGCGGTCGGTGAAGACACTCATGCCGTGGTCGAAGCCCTTGGTAGCGCAGCGATTGCCGCCTCAGCGGACCGCGAAGAAGGCGTTGCCGCGTTCATTGAAAAACGTAACCCCACATTTTCGGGCCTTTGACAATATGAAAGATATCACCATCAACCCTGCTATCCCGTTCGAGTTGCCGCCGTTGTTCGAAGGTCGGCATCTCATCGATGGCAGGTGGCAGAATAGCGCGTCGGGTGAGACGTTCGAACGACGCTCACCCTCGCACGGGCACATCGTCAGCCGTTCGGCGTTGGGTGGCGAGGCTGAAGCCGAGGCCGCGATCCAGGCGGCGCGCAAGGTGTTCGACAGCGGTTATTGGAGCCGCGCATCCGGCAAAGAACGGGCAGCGGTTCTTCTGAGAGTTGCAGAACTGATCGAGCAGAACGTCGACCGCATCGCCCTGATCGAAACGCTGGAGAGTGGCAAGCCGATCAGCCAATCCAAGGGCGAGGTAGGAGGTGCCGCAGACCTTTGGCGTTATGCTGCCTCGTTGGCGCGCAGTACGCACGGTGACAGTCATAACACTCTCGGCGCAGACATGATGGGTGTCGTGTTGAAGGAACCCATTGGGGTCGTGTCCATCATCACGCCATGGAATTTCCCGTTCTGGATCCTCAGTCAGAAGCTCCCCTTTGCATTGGCCGCTGGTTGCACTGTTGTTGTGAAGCCGTCTGAGATGACACCGTCGACAACCTTGATGCTTGCCGAGCTGTTGGTCGAAGCCGGTTTACCCGCAGGTGTCTGTAATGTCGTGCTTGGTTACGGCGTTCCCGTCGGACGCACTATGTCCGGCCACGACAGCGTGGATATGGTCAGCTTTACCGGCTCGACAGCCGTGGGCAAGACGATCAGCGTGGTTGCATCGGACACGCTTAAGAAAGTTGCGCTGGAGCTTGGGGGCAAAAACCCGCAGGTCATCTTTCCTGATGCCGATCTGGATGCAGCGGCGGATGCCGTTGTGTTCGGTGTTTATTTCAATGTCGGCCAGTGCTGCAATTCAAGCAGTCGTATCATTGTGCACGAAGATATCGCCGACGATTTCCGTGAGCGAGTCGTTGCCTTGTCGCGCAAAGTCAAATTCGGCGATCCACTGGACCCGACAACGCAAGTCGGAGCTATTGTAACACCGGAGCACAACTCAAAAATCGACGCTTATGTCAAACAGGCGCGGGCGTCCGGTGCGACTATCGATCTGGGTGGTGAGCCGCTGGAGGTCGAAGGCCTCGGTGCTCAGTTTTATCAGCCGACTGTGATTTCCAACGTCTCGTCCGACATGCCCATTGCCCGTGATGAGGTATTCGGGCCGGTTCTGTCCGTTTTGACTTTCAAAACACTGGACGAAGCCATCGCGCTCACCAATGATAGCGCTTACGGTCTGTCGGCAGGGGTCTGGAGCGAAAACGTTCACACCTGCCTAGAGTTTGCCCGCCGAGCAGAAGCGGGAACGGTCTGGACCAATACCTGGATGGACGGGTTCCCCGAGGTCGCTTTCGGTGGGGTCAAACAATCCGGGCAGGGGCGGGAAATCGGACGATATGGGTTCGAGGAATTCTTCGAAGTGAAATCAGTGGTCATGCGCGTCGGCAACAGCCGGGCGCCATGGGTTCCACACGACTAAGACCGGGCACCAGATTGGTCCCGAGTGAGAATAACGCATTAAGGGAGGAAACAAGAATGCGTAAATTTTTGAATACAAAATCGCTGTTTGTGGCAGGTCTACTGTGCACGACCAGCCTTGCGCACGCTGAAGACGTGGAAGTTCTGCACTGGTGGACTTCTGGCGGCGAGGCTGCAGCATTGAACGTTCTCAAGGACGACCTTTCCGGACAGGGCATCGGCTGGACCGACATGCCTGTTGCAGGTGGCGGTGGTGAGCAGGCGATGACCGTTCTGCGCGCACGCGTCACCGCAGGCAACGCTCCAACAGCCGTTCAGGCTCTGGGCTTTGACATTCTGGACTGGGCCGATCAGGGCGCGCTGGCCGATCTGAACGAAGTGGCAGCCCAGGAAGGTTGGGATGACGTCGTCCCAGATGCGCTGAAAGCCTTCGCCAAGCATGACGGCAAATGGGTCTCGGCTCCTGTGAACGTGCATTCGACCAACTGGGTCTGGGCTAACAAGGCGGTGCTGGACGCCAACGGTATTGCACAGCCCACCAACTGGGAAGAATTCGTCGCCGCAGTTGAGGCGTTGAAAGCCGCTGGTGTCACCCCGATCGCGCATGGTGGTCAGGCATGGCAGGACGCGACCGTGTTCGATGCTATCGCGATGTCGACGCTGGGGCCTGACGGCTACAAAGCGGCTTTCATCGACTTGGACGAGGAAACGCTGGGTGGCGACGCGATGAAAGAAGCGTTTGACCGTATGGCCTTTATCCGCGACAACGTGGATGAGAACTTCTCGGGTCGTGACTGGAACCTGGCGACAGCGATGGTCATCAACGGCGAAGCCGGCTTCCAAATGATGGGTGATTGGGCCAAAGGCGAATTCCTAAACGCGGGCAAAGTGCCGGGCGAAGACTTTTTGTGCTTCCGCTTCCCGGGTACTCAGGATCAGGTCACCTTCAACGCTGACCAGTTCATGATGTTTGATCAGGGCGGTACGGTATCGGCCGAGCAAGCCGCGCTGGCCAGCGCGATCCTGTCGCCATCCTTCCAGATTGCCTTTAACAAGGTGAAGGGCTCTGTCCCGGCTCGTACTGACGTGGATGGAAGCGATCTGGATGCGTGTGGTCAGCAGGGCATGAAAGATTTGGCCGCCGCGGCTTCGTCAGGCAACCTGTTCGGCTCGATGGCACACGGACATGCCGCGCCGGCGTCAGTCAAGAACGCCGTCTATGACGTGGTGACCGCCCACTTTAACGGCGAGTACGGCAGCGAAGATGCCGTGACCGAACTGGTTGACGCCGTTTCGATCGCCAAGTGATCCACAATTGATCCTCCCGATGGGGCGGCGGTCTGGCCGCCCTTTCACCAAACGGGCGCAAAAGCTCCGATCTAACACGACTCGAACGAGGAGGGCGCGCCATGGCTGCTTCAGCCGACGCGGATTTTAAGACACGCCTTCAGAACTGGATACCCAAGCTGGTCCTGTCACCGTCGCTGGCGATGATGCTGGTCTTTGTCTACGGGTTCATTCTGTTTTCGGTCTACCTGTCATTCACCGACAGTCGCATCCTGCCGTCCTTTGGATGGGTCGGATGGGAAAACTACGACAAACTGTGGCGGCTGAGCCATTGGGAAACCTCGTTGATCAATATGGGGATTTTCGCGAGCCTATATATCGTGATCTGCACCTGTATCGGCCTGGGCCTGGCGATCTTCCTTGATCAGAAAATCCGGGGGGAAGGGCTGCTGCGTCCCATCTACCTCTATCCGATGGCTCTGAGCTTCATCGTCACCGGTACAGCCTGGAAGTGGTTCCTTGACCCTGGCATCGGGTTGGAAAACGTGATGCACACATGGGGTTGGACCAGCTTCGAGTTCGACTGGATAAAAAACCGTGATTACGCCATCTACACAGTGGTTCTAGCAGCCGTCTGGCAGACGAGCGGCTTCGTGATGGCAATGTTTCTGGCTGGCCTGCGTGGGATCGACAACGAAATTCTGCGGGCTGCGCAAATGGACGGGGCCTCGAACTGGAACCTCTATCGCCGGATCATTATCCCGCAACTACGACCAGCCTTCTTGTCGGCCTTCGTGATCCTCAGCCACCTGGCGATCAAGACCTTTGACCTTGTCATCGCCCTGACCGGGGGTGGCCCCGGTCGCGCCACAGAACTACCCGCGACCTTCATGTATTCTTACACGTTCACGCGAAACCAGATGGGGATCGGTGCGGCCTCGGCCACGATCATGCTGATGACCATTGCGGCGATCATGATCCCCTATCTTTACGCCGAATTGCGGGAGAAACGCTGATGTCTCAAGCTACTCAGGATACCGCAATCCGAACGGGCCGCGTTACGCGCACGTTGATCTATCTGGTGCTGCTTCTGTTCGGTCTGTTCTACCTGCTGCCGCTCTATGTCATGCTGGTGAACTCGGTGAAGCCATTGGAAGAGATCACCGGCGGCGGCATGATGAACCTGCCGCATGTGTTCACGATTGAGCCGTGGCTCAAGGCGTGGTCCTCGGCTCAGATCGGGGTCGATCCAACCGGATTGAAGCCGTATTTTTGGAACTCGATCAAGATGGTGGTTCCAGCGGTGATCGTCTCGACCATACTTGGTGCGTTGAACGGTTACGTGCTGACGAAATGGCGCTTCAAGTACGACACTATCCTATTCGGTCTGATGCTGTTTGCCTGCTTCATCCCGTTTCAGATCGTCCTTATCCCGATGGCGCGGATGCTGGGCATCATCGGGCTGGCTGGCACCACTTGGGGTCTAGCGCTGGTTCATGTGGTCTATGGGATCGGCTTCACCACGCTGTACTTCCGCAACTACTATGCCGTATTCCCGACCGAGCTGATCCGGGCGGCGCAGATCGACGGGGCAGGGTTCTTCCAGATCTTCTGGCGCATCCTTCTGCCCAGTTCTGGACCGATCGCCGTGGTTTCAATCATCTGGCAGTTCACCAACATCTGGAATGACTTCCTGTTCGGTGCGTCCTTTGCGGATGCCAACAGCCAACCGATGACGGTGGCGTTGAACAATCTGGTGCAGTCATCAACCGGTGTGAAGGAATACAACGTTCATTTTGCAGGCGCCATTCTGGCGGCCATGCCAACTCTGCTCGTCTACATCGTGGCCGGTCGATACTTCGTCCGCGGCCTGATGGCGGGTTCGGTGAAAGGATAAGACCTCATGGGTTTTCTAGACATAGACAACGCGACCAAATCCTACGGGGCGGTTGAGGTTCTGCACAAGGTCGACATCTCGGTGCAGGAAGGAGAGTTCCTGGTTCTGGTCGGTCCCTCGGGCTGTGGCAAATCCACTCTGCTGAACATGATCGCGGGGCTGGAAGAGATCACCAGCGGCGAAATCCGCATCAAGGATCAGGTGATGAACGGGGTGCACCCGTCCAACCGCAACATTGCCATGGTTTTCCAAAGCTATGCTTTGTATCCCAATATGACGGTCGGGCAGAACATCACTTTCGGACTTGAGATGCATGGTGTGCCCAAGCCTGAACGCGACAAAGCGATGCAAGAAGTTGCCAAGCTCTTGCAGATCGAGCAGTTGCTGGATCGTAAGCCCGGTCAGTTGTCGGGCGGTCAGCGCCAGCGGGTTGCGATGGGTCGCGCGTTGGTACGGAACCCTGATGTATTTCTGTTCGATGAACCGCTCTCGAACCTGGATGCCAAGCTTCGCGTCGACATGCGAACCGAGATCAAAAAGCTGCATCAAAATCTCGGGACCACCATCGTCTATGTGACGCATGACCAGATCGAGGCGATGACGCTTTCAAGCCGGATCGCCGTGATGAACGGCGGTTATGTCCAACAGCTGGGTACGCCGCAGGAAATCTATGACACACCTGCGAATATCTTCGTCGCAACATTCATGGGCTCGCCTGCGATGAACGTGGTACCGGCCAAGGTTGCGGTTTTGAATGGCCGCCCTCATGCAGGGGTCGCTGTTCACGACGGATCTATGGCGCAACTTCCGTTCAGCCAGGACAACTTGGCCGCATGGGATGGGCGCGAGATCTTGTTGGGAATCCGCCCTGAGACAATCACCGATATGGATGGCGCGGATCGAAAGTCGTCGAACATCGCGCAGATGGCCAACCGTATCGTGGTGACGGAGCCCGCTGGATCGGACACCTTCGTCTCGATGCAATTGGGCGGACGAGATGTGATCGCGCGTATGCGTTCGGATGCCGAAGTGGCACCGGGTCAGGATTTCAACTTTGCAGTGAACATGGAAAAGGCCGTGGCTTTTGATCCCGAAAGCGAGATGCGGATCCTTCCATGAATCGAGCTGACGTCATAATCATTGGGTCGGGTATCGGGGGGGCAACACTGGCTGCGGCGTTGGCTCCGTCCGGTCGTCGCATTCTGATCCTTGAACGAGGCAAGCGATTGCACCCCTCGCCGCTAGATCGAGACCCAAGGGCGATCTTTGCCAATGGGCACTTTCGCCCCGATGAAACATGGCTGGACGGAGCAGGCAAACCTTTCAACCCGGGAAACTACTACTGCGTTGGTGGAAATTCCAAGTTCTACGGCGCAGCTTTGATACGCTATCGGAAAGAGGATTTTGAGCCGCGTCAGCATATGGGTGGCTATTCGCACGGTTGGCCCATGCCCTATGAAGAGCTGGAGGCGGATTACACCACCGCGGAACAGCTTTACGACGCACGTGGGACCACCAAAGAGGACCCCACCGAACCGCCGCACAGTAGGGGTTATCCGCACCCACCTGTGCCGGATGAGGTTGATATTGCAGACCTGAGGAACCGGCTAAGCCACGCAGGCCTGACGCCATCCTCAGTGCCTTTGGGCGTGGATATCGAAACCTGGTTGCGGGCTGGGCAAACAACTTGGGATGCGTTTCCCAATACATGCGGCGGCAAAATGGACGCCGAAACCTGTGCCCTCGCCGAGGCATTGAAGCATGGGAATGTCGAGCTGCTAACTGACGCGCGTGTCCGAAAATTGAAGGCTGATGCCATTGGTCGTGTCACAAGTGTCGAAGTTGATGGCCACGGTACCCTGCGTGCGCCGGTCATCGTGCTTGCAGCAGGTGCGGTACAGTCCTCGGTACTGTTGCTGCAATCCGCGAACGACAATTGTCCAATCGGTCTTGCCAATCGGTCCGATCAGGTCGGACGGAACTTCATGAACCACAATTGTTCGGCGGTGCTGGCCCTTCATCCGCTGCGCCGAAACAGGGCGATCTATCAAAAGACATTGATGTTCAACGACTATTACAACAGCGACGGACAGGGTGGCTTGCCTTTGGGCAACATTCAGATGTTGGGAAAGATCACTGGGCCGATCCTTGCGTCGCAAACCCATCTACCGGGGCCAATTGCAGCACTGATCGCAAATCGCAGTTTTGATTTCTATGCTATGTCCGAGGATCTGCCGAACCCAGAAAGCCGGGTGACGGTCGAAGGTGACCAGATCAAGCTGGATTGGAAACGCTCGAATTGGGCTGCGCACGAGGCCTTGGTTGCGCGGCTAAAGGCGCATCTGAAGCAGGCCGGGTTTCCCGTGGTACTGTCGCGACCATTTGATCGGCGAACTCCGTCGCATCAATGCGGAACTGCACGGATGGGCAATGACCCGGCAAGCAGTGTCGTCGACACGTTCTGTCGCAGCCACGACCACAAGAACCTGTTCATCGTCGACGCGTCAGTTCTTCCGACATCTGCGGCGGTGAATCCGGCCCTCACTATAGCCGCACTCGCACTCCGCTCGGGGCGTCATATCATTGAAACGGAGTTCGCCGCATGACCGGAACAGCATTGGTGACCGGAGGACAAAAGGGCATTGGACTAGGGGTGGCGCGCGCCTTGATCGCGGTGGGGTACAAGGTCGCAATTGCCTCTCGCTCGGAGCCCGACAAACCAGTCGTTAAGGCAGCTTTGGCAGAGCTTGGCCCAAGCGCAATTTATGTGCAGCACGACGTGTCCGACATTGATCACGTTCCGGCGCTACTGGATCTGATCGAAGCCGATTTGGGCCCGATCACCGCGTTGATAAACAACGCAGGGGTTGGGGCGCCAGTGCGGGGCGACATGCTGGATCTGAAGCCCGAGAACTGGGACTTCGTGCAGAATATCAACCTGCGTGGCGCGTTTTTTCTGGCGCAAGAGGTGGCCCGGCGCATGTTGGAGCAGCCTCAAGATACCTATCGTTCGATCACCTTTGTCACCTCTGTCAGCGCGACAATGGTATCGATCGAACGCGCCGAGTACTGCGTGTCCAAGGCAGCCGCAGCGATGATGGCTCAGTTGTTCGCAGTACGCTTGGCCCCCGAAGGCATCGGCGTCTTTGAGCTGCGACCGGGCATCATCGCGACCGAGATGACGGCGGGCGTGCGCGACAAGTACACCGACCGTATCGAAGGCGGTCTTGTTCCCGCGGCACGCTGGGGTGAGCCCGAGGATATTGGGTCCGTTGTCGTCCCACTGGTTCAGGGGCATATGCACTTTGCGAACGGTGCCGTCATCCCGGTGGATGGCGGCTTGTCGATTTCACGTCTGTAAGTCAGGGCATATAAGAATGTCTGAAGGATATGATTTCATTGTCATTGGGGGCGGCTCGGCAGGCTCGGTTATCGCTGCGCGTCTTTCCGAAGAACCGTCGGCGCGTGTGCTGTTGCTAGAGGCCGGCTCCACCGACCGTCACCCGTTCTTCCACCTACCAGCCGGGTTCGCGAAGATGACCAAGGGTATCGGCAGCTGGGGCTGGTCCACGGTTCCGCAAAGGCACATGCAGAACAAGGTCTTCAACTACACCCAGGCCAAGGTGATCGGCGGAGGGTCTGCAATTAACGCGCAAATCTACACGCGGGGTGCAGCTCAGGATTACGATGCCTGGAGACAGAAGGGGTGCGAGGGGTGGAGTTATGCCGACGTGCTGCCCTATTTCAAAAAGTCCGAAGACAACGACACCTACGACGACGAATTTCACGGCAAGGGCGGACCGCTGGGCGTGTCCATGCCCGCAGCACCTTTGCCAATCTGCGACGCCTACATCAAGGCCGCAGGGGAAGTGGGGATTCCCGAAACGCGCGATGTGAATGGGGCGAAACAGGATGGCGCGGGGTACTATCAGCTGACCCAGCGCAATGCGCGGCGATCCTCTGCTGCGATGGCGTTTATCGCGCCGAACCTCAGCCGCCCGAACCTGACCGTGCGCACCGGCGCACAGGTCCGCCGCATTATGGTGGACAAAGGCAGGGCGACTGGTGTCGAGATGATGAATGGGGACAAGATCTCCGCCGCGAAAGAGGTCATTCTGTCCTCAGGTGCCATCGGTTCGCCGCGCTTGTTGCAACTGTCGGGAATTGGCCCCGCGGATCATTTGGACAGCCTTGGCATCGACGCGGTTTTTCATCAGCCGCAGGTGGGCGCGAATTTGCAGGACCATCTGGATTTGTATTCCATCTGCGAAGTGACCGGCCCGCACACCTACGACCGTTTCGCTAAGCTGCACCTTTCAGCTTTTGCAGGCCTGCAATACCTTTTCACCCGCAAGGGACCGGTCGCGTCCAGCCTGTTCGAAACGGGTGGATTCTGGTACGCAGACCCGGATGCGCGTTCACCGGATCTTCAGTTGCATCTGGGGCTTGGTACCGGCATTGAGGCAGGGGTCGAGGCGATGCCCAACGGTGGGGTTACACTGAACGCCTGTTTTTTGCGACCCAGATCACACGGAACCGTCCGGTTGCAAAGTTCAGACCCCGCGATGATGCCGCTTATAGATCCCAACTATCTGGCGGATCCCTACGATCGCGAGATGTCCATTCGGGGGCTGAAGCTGGTGCAGAACATCCTCGCTCAGGATGCGCTGAAGCCGTACATCTTGGCAGAACGTTTGCCGGGTCCGGATGTGCGGACCGAGCAGGAGTATTTCGATTTTATCTGTGTACACTCCAAAACATCGCACCACTGCGCTGGTACCTGTCGTATGGGCAGCGATGCCGAAGCCGTTCTGGACCCGCGCCTGCGGTTCAATGGGATCGAAGGGCTTCGCGTCGCGGATGCGTCGATTATGCCGACGGTCAATTCATCGAACACCAATGCACCTACAATCATGATCGGGGAAAAAGCTTCCGACATGATCAAACAAGATCAGGGTTTCTAAAAATGATCCGCCATATCGTACTGACCAAGTTCCGCGCCGACGTGACCGAGGAGACAATCGGAGCCATCTACAAAGGTCTCGAGGACGTGTCAAAGGCCCTTCCCGGGGCCAGCGGGTTTACCGGGGGCCGCAGTGAGAGCCCCGAGCAGATCGAACGCGGATACATGCATGGTTTCGTGATCGACTTCGACGATTGGGCCGCGTTAGAGGCCTATCAGAACAACGAAACGCACAAGGCGCTGGGCGCGCAACTGGTCGAGAACGCGGTGGGTGGCATCGACGGCATTCTGGTTCTGGATTTGGAGGTTTGAGACAATGAAATTGATTTTGCCAAATCCTGAGGGGCAGCTGGAACCCTATGCGCTGACCGGAACGCCGATAGTACCGCGCAAGCCGCAGGTGCCTCTGACGCGCACGGCCTTTGCGGCGGCTCATGTGGTTTCAGACCCGCTGGTGGAACGTAATCCCTGGGATGGGCGTCCCGCAGTTGATTGGGAAGCGACCCTGCGATTTCGTCAGGGACTCTGGGATCAGGGGCTGGGTCTGGCCGAAGCCATGGATACCGCACAACGGGGTATGGGCGTCGATTGGGAGACCGCGCTGGAGCTGATCCAGCGCACAATGAAGGCTGCGCAGGCGCATCCGTTGTCGCCTCGGGTGGCTTGTGGGGCAGGGACTGATCACTTGCCTCTAAGCGCGTTGAACACAGCGGGTGAAATCCTGTCAGCCTACGAGCATCAGGCCGAGGCGATCGAAGCCGGCGGAGGGCAATTGATCCTCATGGCGTCACGCTCCTTCCCATCGATCAAGGCAGGTCCAGACACCTACCATGATGTATACCGCGCGCTGATCGATGGGGCTGCGGAGCCTGTAATCCTGCACTGGCTGGGCGATATGTTCGATCCTGCATTGACGGGCTATTGGGGTAGCACGGACATCAACGCGGCCAGCGACTTTGTGCTGTCCCTGATAAACGAAAATCCCGCCAAGGTTGATGGGATAAAAATATCCTTGCTGGATCAGGCACATGAAGAAAACTTCCGCGCGCGGTTGCCGGACGGCGTGCGCCTCTACACTGGTGACGATTTCAACTACGCCGATCTTATTGCCGGGGATGGAACGCATTTTTCCCACGCTCTACTCGGCATTTTCGCTGCTATCGCCCCCGCCGCCAGCCAGGCGCTTGAGGCGTTGGCTATGGGCGACATGGATCGCTACAACGCGCTGTTCGCACCGACTATTCCCCTCAGTCGAGAGATTTTTAAGGCTCCGACGCGGTTCTACAAAGCCGGGATTGCCTGTCTGGCATGGCTGAACGGAGCCCAGTCCCATTTCATCATGCCGGGTGGGTTCCAATCCAGCCGTGACATCTGCCACTACGCGCAAGTGTTCAGATTGGCGGATCAGGCCGGTTTACTCTCAGACCCTGAACTGGCTAAAGCACGGATGACCACGCTTCTCAGCTTGCATGGAGTTGAACAATAGCCTGAATGCGAAGACCCACGATCATAGATGTCGCCAACTCGGCGGGCGTTTCCAAGTCGACGGTAAGCCTTGTTTTGCAGGGCAGTCCGCAGGTGAAGCCGGAGACACGCAAGCTCGTCCATACCGCGATGAAAGAGATCGGGTATGTCTATAACCGATCGGCGGCAAATCTGCGATCCGCGGGAACGGCGCTAATAGGTTTGGTGATAAACGACCTGACCAACCCGTTTTTCACTGAGTTTGCGACTTCGTTACAGATGGCGCTGGCGTCCCGAGGCTATGCGGTCGTATTGGCGAACACAAACGAAGACCCCGAACTTCAGGATCAGGTGGTGGGCGCGATGCTTGAGCACGGTGTTTCTGCTTTGATCCTATCGCCTGCTTATGGCGATGTCACAAACACCCTCTCCGCGGTAGAGCGAGCTGGCATTCCGTTGATGCAAGTCTTGCGACAGGTTGAAAGCGAAACTTGCAGATTTCCCTTTATCGCTCCTGATTACGCAGAGGGTGGACGCGCGGCAACGCAGTACCTGATCGAAACGGGCGCGCGGAACATCGCCTTTGTCGGTGGTCTGGATGGTGCCGAAGTCACTCAGGAAAGACTGTCCGGCTATATCAGTGCGATGAAAGACAACCACTTGCAGCCTATTGTAAAAACAGGGGAATCCAGCCGATCATTTGGACATGAAGCAACGGTCAACCTCTTCAAAGAGCATCCTGCGTGCGATGCCGCAGTCTGTTTCAATGATCTTGTTGCTTTTGGGATGATTAATGCCTGCCATGAAACTCAGATAAAGATTGGCACGGAGTTTCAGATTGTCGGTTTCGACGACATCAAGGAAGCATCAGAATGCTGGCCAGCTTTGTCTACCGTACACTGCGGCGTCTCTGAGTTTGGAGAACAAGTTGCGGACACTGTTTTGCTGTGGTTGCAGGATGGTGCCACGCCAGCGCAATGCACGCGGACTTCAACGCGTTTGGTATTGAGGCAAACTACGAAAGACACGGTGTAGCAAAAGACTATACCAGCCTTTGTCGAGAGGTCTTGTCAGAAGAGCCTTGGTTGAGCGGGGCAGGGTACTCTCGTAGCCTTCGCGCATGATTAAACAGCCGCCATTAAAGTACCTTAAAACCAGCCCCGAGATCATCCGCCTAGCAGTGATGCTGTACATCCGTTTCCCGCTCGCGCTTCGGAATGTCGAAGATCTGCTGCACGAGCGAGGCGTCGATGTGAGCCACGAAACTGTCCGGTATTGGTGGAACAGGTTCGGCCCGATGTTTGCCGCTGAGATCAGACGGAATCGTGTGCAGCAGCTGCGCGCCTTCTCCAAATGAAAGTGGCACGTCGACGAGGTTTTCGTGAAGGTGAATGGTAAGCGGCATTATCTTTGGCGGGCTGTTGATCACGAAGGCTAGGTGCTGGAAGCCGTTGTTACCAAACGTCGAAACAAAGCTGCAGCACTGAAATTCCTCAAGAAGTTAGAGAAGCGACACGGTAAAGCGGAAAAACTCGTCACGGATCGCTTCGCATCGTATCGGGCTGCTCTCAGAGAACTTGGCGCTACCGAAAAACAAAGGACGGGCAGGTGGCTTAATAACCGCGTCGAGAACTCGCACCTGCCGTTTCGACGACGCGAACGCGCGATGCAGCGGTTCAGGCTAATGCGAAGTTTGCAGAAATTCGCGTCCGTCCATTCCTCTGTCTACAACCACTTCAACCAGGAAAGATCGCTCGCCAGCAGAGATACCTTCAAGCTGATACGCAGCGTCGTTCTTGCCGAGTGGTGTCAACTTTGTTCCGGATAGGTTCGTGGTTTTCGTGGCAAACTGAGACTGGTTCGAATTCGTCTGACAGCACCCAAACGGGAGCTTCAGTCCATTCCACGCGGACGCAACGACGATCAACTCGACAGCTTTTCCCATCTTCTGAACTGGTCCAAGGGACTGGGATTCTACCGCGCGCTTGGTCGCGATCATCAGATCAACATCGTACGTCGGGAGCGCAATCGCGAGAGGGTCAGGCGACGGTAGAACCTCAGAGTCAAGCTTGAAAACTCGTTGAATAGTACTGGGAGGGCCGATGTCGGACCAATCCTGAGAGCGGCCCCTATGATCGCTCGCAACCACAAACTGGTCTAATCGCTAATGCCGTCGGATGACGGCTTTGAGCCCAAATCGGACGTTGCTTTTTCGAAGACGTCCGGGTCACCCTGCACAGTCGCAAGTAGTGCAGCGCCTTCCAGCGTCGCGAGCACTGCTAGTGCGTCAGAAAGCGGATCGTCGCTGTCCGGAAATGCGCTGACAAGCCGATCGACCAATGCTGCGAAGAACATTCTTGCCGCCTCCGTTACCGGTTCAGGTAGAACTCCGCTTTCAGCTGCGAGTAGCCCACAAAGGCACATCTTTCCGTCCTGGCGCAAGCTTTCCGCGAAAAGCTCGCGTAGGCGTGCGACACGCGCATGAGACGGGCATTCATCCAAAGCGTCCAGGAAACGGGACGTGTAATTTCTGGCCAGTCGAGCGACCAGATCGGCCTTGGTCGGGAAGTAATGATGTACGCCTGCGCTGGTCAGCGCTGTGTCGCGCGCAAGGTCTCGGAACGAAAAGCCGTTGTAGCCGCCAGTGCGGACCCGCGCCTCGGCGGCGACCAGGATTTTCTCTTCTGATGTCATACCATCACCCTCGACAATTCTTGCCGCGCTGCATCCATGGCTTCAAGAGCGCCTTCGAGGAAACCACCGTGCGACGGTGCGGTTTCAGTTCCTGCAAAGATCACCCGCCGAGTAGGAGTTAGTTTGCTATACATAGGATGGGAGCTAAGCGGCTTGAGGTCGGCAGACGTGGCGGTTGCCATGTCGGCGCTCCAATCCTTGACGATTACGCCGCGTGGCTCGGCTGCTTTGGGGCCAAACAGGCGGACCAGTTGCGCCATCGCTTGCGCTTCGAACCCGGATTGTCGGGCCGTGCCGGGCATGGCAAAGCCGAACAGAGCACCCTGGGTGCCGTCCATAGGCGACGCGTCATGGATTTCAGCCAGCGGACCTTGATGAGAGATTGCGTCGCCATTCAGGCCCGCGTCGCGCCAGAATGGGGTGTCGTAAACAGCAACGAGTTTGGCATGTCCAGCCATCCAAGTTGGAACATCCGGAACGACCACGCCCATCTGTGCAGCGAGGCGCGGGGGTAGCGCCAAAACAACGAAGTCGGCGCGCAATGAAAACCCGTTTCCGCTCAAGGTCACGAATTCGTCTTCTTCGATCACACGCCGAACTTCGTGGCCAAGGCACAGCGTATCAACAACCTTTTGGGCGAGGGCGTTGGTTATCTGAGCGAGTCCGCCTGAAACGCGAAGCGCGTCACCCATGGGGGCGAAATCGAAGTCACGACGCACATTTCCCTGAGCATCCTCGAACGCCAATCGTCCATCGCTGTATTGTGGAAATGTTCGCAGCCCAAGCTTGTCTAGGAGGGATAGCATGCGGTGGTTGTGCGGCCAAATCCAAGCAGGGCCGAGGTCATAGCCGCCCTGTGAGAGAATGCGACCGCCTACGCGGTCGCGCGCCTCTAGCAAAAGCACGTCGCGCCCTTCAAGCTTCTGCGCATGCGCCAAAGCTAGGCCGGACAACCCTGCGCCGACGATGATAATCTTTGCGTTTGGCTTCATGCCGCGCTCTCTGCGACGTTACTAAGGTGGCCGGTCTTGATCCAGATTCGCACCCCGTTAGCGCCAGCGGTCGCCTCGAAACTCGCCCCGACGGGCAGGCGTAACCAATCCCAGCGGGACAGGGTGTCGCCACCCTCGTTCAGGCTCCCATCAATCACAAAGACCTCAAGCCCGCCTGAGGCATCTAAAGAGCGCACTGTACCCGCATCCCAGTGTTCCATCGCTACAGTTTCACGTACATCTGTGTGGAGGGGCAACCTAGAGACACCATCTGCTGCTTCAATCCAGCTTGCCTTGCCGCTGTCGATCTGGACTTGATCGCGGTCGCTAGCATCGAATTGGTGGAGCTTTACAAGAATTGTCGCGCCGTCCTGTGCTGCAGGTGTATGAGACGAGGTCGGCGGGTTCCGCACGTAGGAACCAGTTGGAAAATCACCGTCTTCGTCTTGAAAAGTACCGTCGAGAACCAAGTATTCTTCGCCACCGTCATGCGTGTGGGCAGAGAAAGCGCTGCCAGGCGCAAAACGGACGATAGTGGTGGCGCGAGCTACTTCCTCTCCAATTCGGTCAAGCATTTTGCGCTCAACTCCGGGCATCGGGGATGCGACCCAATCGTTCTCTTCAAAGTGTATAAGGGTACGTTTATTGAAGTTGGCGTTCACGCGCATGGTTTGGTCTCCCTCCATTGTCACTGTGTATGTGCAAATTGACTATACTTACCTACTGATAGGTAGGTCGTTTCTCGACGTCACTATCGCAACAGTGATCACGCGTTCGTGAACCATTGGTTAAACCGCAGCGAATGGCGAATTTGTCCGCAGAGCGGTCGCTCGCGACATTTCGGCGAATGACCGCACCGAGCCCTAAGAGGACATCAGCCGCCTGGTAACTCTGCATCAATTACCGGAGCGGTGGGCTGTCAAACCAAGGGTTCGAATGAGAAGACTTCCACGCCGTCGTCGAAACCGCGCAAGGTGTGTGATCCCAACGTGCTGGGCGTTTCGGTGACAAGTTCGGCAAACTCGCTCGTTGCAAGAAGGGGTGCATCAAGGGACCGGGTCAGCCCCTCCAACCTGCTGACCATTGCGACGGAAGTCCCGGTCACCGTGAAGTCCAGCCTGCTTTCAGTTCCCACGTTGCCGTAGATCGCCGCGCCCATGTGCAGGCCGATTCCAAAATCCGTTCGATTCTCTGGCTCGATTTCCTCGCGCCTTTGAAACGCTTCCCGTGCCGCCGACAGGGCTGCCTCGCACATGCCCTCCGGCAGCCGCCGATGACCATCAAACGGGAAAATCGCGAGCAATCCATCACCGACGAACTTCAGCACTTCGCCACCATGGTCGTGTACCGCACCCGCGACACAGTCAAAGTACCGGTTGACCGCGGCCACGTAGTCACCCGGTGACAGGCGTTGGCTCAGGGCCGTAGAGCCGTGCATGTCGCTGGACAGAAGTGCACAATCGATCTCGCGGACATCGCCACGCGATATTTGGCCGTTCAAGACGGATCGGCCTGAAATCCTGCCCAGGTAGGCCTCCATCAGTTCAGCCGCCAGGAACTGCTCCGTGAAGACGTGGACGGTGCCAAACAGTGGTATCGACAGTCGCGTGAGGCCGTCGATTTCCCGCTGTGTAAAGCCGGAGCGCCTTTTTGTCGCGAAGGACACTGAAGCGCCCAGTACCCACTGCGTGCCGCTTTCGAAGGTAATGCTCCGTTTGCCAAACGGAACGGAAAAGACCAGGTAATCGGTGATGCCCGATGTAGCCAGCTTCTGGTAAATCGGATATTTGTCGCGGGTTGACGGATCGGTCAGATTGGCACGCAGCACCGGCATCATTTCCATCTCGCCGACCAGCCCGTCGGCCAGATCCCAGATATCACTTTGAAAGAACTTGGAGGCTATTTTGGCGGTCAGCTTGGTGTTTTCGCCAAACGGCGCCTTGTCAAAAAGGTCATCGGTCACTGAACTCCGTGGCATGACGGTCCAGTCTATGCGGTCCGTTGATGCATCCCAAGTTGCATCGACCAGTCCGATGACGGGA
The DNA here is from genome assembly GCF_013112245.1 of Ruegeria sp. HKCCD4315. Classification (NCBI taxonomy): domain Bacteria; kingdom Pseudomonadati; phylum Pseudomonadota; class Alphaproteobacteria; order Rhodobacterales; family Roseobacteraceae; genus Ruegeria; species Ruegeria sp. HKCCD4315. The sequence goes on from NZ_WVRN01000001.1 coordinate 190,105, forward strand.
TGCATCATGAGACGGCCCAGCGAAACCCGCGCGACTGGCACACCGCCGTCGATCAGCCTGTGACTGAGATGCTCAACCAGGCCACCAACATCGCCGTCGAAAAAGGCCAGCTTTTGCAACCAGTCTGCAATACGGTCGAAAACATCGGACATGACGCACTCCTCAACCCGCACTTTGTAATAGACGACCGCGCATGTCATTTGAATTGTTGAGCGGCCCATGTGGCCGCTTTGTCCGCTAGGCAGACGTTCAGCAGATTTCAGCGAACGTCCGCTGCCGTTCAATGGAGGCCTTGGGGCGAAATTTCTCGGAATGACCACCAACAATGACCGCTTTCCGTTCCTAAGCCGTCATCTGACTGAAAGACTCAGATGACTGCCTTGAGCCCAAAGTGCCCGATGTTGCGCGACGCACGAACGGGTGCGAACCACGTCATTGCCGCCATTGGTTTTGGTAAGTACGGCCCGAACCTGCGGTCAAACTAAAATCAAAAGGTTTCTGCGCGGCCCTTTATACCGGATCGTCGTTGCGAGTACATAGCGCGGATGCTAGCAGAGGTCCGCAAGCTCAACAGACCGGTAGATCTGTTAGATGTACAGGGCATCTCAGTCCTTAGAGTGAACATCCGTTGCTCGAGTGACATCAACTCCTGCAACCCCGCCTCCGTTGTCCCATTTGGGGATGTAAATTCATTTCGGAGGTTAGCAGGTGACAGGGGCTGTATCGCAGAAGATCGCCGGTCACAGAGATCAATTCTCGAGCCAGTTTTGCCGCAGCTTCTTTCGACCAGCCCATTTCTCTCCCGGTGTTCGTCAATCCTCTGTCATCACGAAAACATAGGCCGGGCCGCCACCGAAAACCGTGGTTATTGTGTTTAGCATGTCCGCGTCATTGAGCGTGAATTCAGATCCAACAAAACGAAAGTGCTCAACCCGAGAATGAATTGAACAGAGAATTGTTACTAAATACGCCATTGCCGCGTTGCGAAGGGCTGATTGTTCCATTTCGCATTCAACTCGGCATCCACCGTGGTGCGGTCGCTTGTGGTTCTGGCAGTCAATGCGACCGAAACCTCGGCAGTTCCATCAGGCCGTTCGAAAACCATCCTGTGAAGTACGTTTGTCTGTTTCTCAACGCCATCTGAAGCATCCAGACTGTGCGTCATGTTGGTTTCATAGCTGAAAGCGGTTTCTGTTTGGGCGAAGGTTGTTTTCAAAAGCGGCTGATGCCATCCCATCTCAACCCTGTCCCCGGTAGTCTGTGTCCAGCGTGACAAAGGGTTAGGCGCATGGGTGGAATGCCGTTTCTGCACGGGCAGGTCTTGGGCTTCGGGCAGTGGCCGGGACAGGTCAGCGGGCGCATCGGGTAAAACAGGCAAACGCAGCGTTGCGTGATCTATCTGTATATCTAAAGCCGGTGATTTTGCGTGAATGAGGGGCCAGTAAGATGAGGACAAAGCAAGCCGGAGACTATGCCCCTTACGGACGCGATACGCCGTTGAATGAAGCCGAAGGTCCGCACTAAATTTGCCTGACCTCGTCGCTGATGGTTTGCAATCCAAATTTTCGTCAAGCGACAGGTTTCGAACGCCGTAGCTTATTCGTGCAGCCACGCCTTCCGGGCTGACATCACTCAGCCTGGCGATGATCTGCCCCGGTTTGTCGCCAGTCTCGCCACGCAGAGTCAGTGTCATCGAACCATAGATAATGACGTCATCGGCCAAAGGAGCCGTTTCGAAAACCAATGACCGGGCATCGTCTGCGGTTTGATCAAGTGGCAGCCCGCCGAGACGGCCAAAATACCCCGTGTCCCCGGCGGTTTGCCCGACGGTCGGGTCTGCGGGAACCATCCATGGTGCAGGGCCATCGCTGGATTTATGCGTGGACAAGTCCCAGTCCTGTATCTCGCTTTCCTTTGAGGCTGGCCCGCTTTGCGTCCATCTCCCGGATCTTTGGACCAAACGGTCGCCCGGTGTATCGAATTCGCGCATCCAGACCCGCAACCGCGGCCAATCCAGCGCGTCGGGCTGATCCGATTTCAACCAATGATCCCACCACTCCAGCGCCAGCTTTTGAAAACCGATGGAGGGACCCGGACTACCGTGGTCGGGATAATGATGCCCCCAGGGACCGACGACCCCCCAGACCAGATCGGGGCGGGCATCAACCAAAGACATAACAGAATTGGAATAGCGATCACTCCACCCGCCGACTGACAGGATCGGAACCGAAAGGGCTTCAGCGGTATGAATAACTGAGCCGTGGCGCCAAAAGTCACCGCGCCCATCCTCACGCAGCCAGTTCTGCAGGGGGAATGTCAGACTATCAATCCGTTCTTTCCAACGCGATTTCCATTCCGGCCCGACATTCAGCGACGGTGGAGATGCCAGGATAGAAGGAAGCGTTGCACCCCATTCGAACGTGTCCGACAGAACGCAACCGCCCATATAGTGGATGTCGTCCTCGAACCGGTCATGTGTGGCACAGACAGCTATTGCCGCCTTCAACGGTGCGGGCGCATCGACGCTTGCCTGAAGAGATGCGGTCCCACCCCAGGACGTGCCAAACATGCCCACGCGGCCATTGCACCAGGGTTGCGCAGCCAGCCATTCGATCACTTGCCGCGCATCGTCCAATTCTGCCGGTGCGTACATATCCGGCATGTGCCCTTCGCTATCCCCTGATCCCCGCATATCCACACGGATGCAGGCATAGCCATGGGCGGCAAAATAGGGATGGTTCCTCTCATCCCGCGCGCGAACCATGTCGGTCTTGCGATAGGGAATGTACTCCAGAATGGCGGGCACAGGCGCTTGAGTCAAAGGGCGCCACAACCGTGCGGCCAGCCGCACGCCATCAGGCATTGTGATCCACAGATGATCCGTTTCCGACACGTCGAAAGGATTTTCTGGCTGGTCCGTCATAGTGATCCGCCGCGTGCGTTTAGTGTTTATCCCACTTCTGCAAATCTGGGGCGAACTTGCAATAGCACCGTGCTATTCAATGTAAAATAGAATTTGACTTTAAAATTCTAGTCTGATTTCAATTTTAGTAGGGTTTATCGCGCAAACCACTTTCGGAGAGCCGCATGCCATCTGACAACGTCGTCGCTTTGCCATCCGCAATTTCCTCACTGGGCAGTGAGGTTCGGCAATTGCGCAAAGCCCGCCAGCTGACGCTCAAACAATTGAGCGAAGAGGCGGGCATTTCGCTTAGCCATGTGTCGGCGATTGAGCGCGGGGTTTCCAAACCTTCGGTTGACGTGTTGCAGGCTATCGCCAGCGCGCTCAGCGTCACGCCAGATTGGTTTTTTGCCCGCCGCGCTGGTGCCGGGCCGATGGAACAGGCCTATGTTGTTCGCGCCCAGAACCGTCGCGCGCTGAATACGCTCTACGGTCAGGACGCGGCTGAGTTGGGCTATACTGATCACCTGCTGTCCAGTTCGATCGGCGGGCAGTTTTATATGGGTTTGGCGGCGTATGCACCTCACTCGGAACGCCCCGAAGACCCTTTGCAAAAGCACGAGGGTGAAGAGCACGGCTTGGTGCTGGAAGGTGAGTTGGAGATGCAGATCGGCGATGAGTTCATCACACTGCGCGCCGGGGACAGCTACAGCTTTGACGCACGTATCCCGCACCATGCCCGCAACCGCACTGATCAGGTATGCCGGTTGATCTGGGCGGTCTCACCGGTCGTCATTCCAAAGGATGTCGTCGCACCGCAGGCGTCTGACCGGGAAACCTCGTCATGAGCCGTGACGTCCTGCTGCAACCCTATCAACTAAAGCACCTGACCCTGAAAAACAGGATCATGACTACCAGTCATGAACCCGCCTATCCAGAAGACGGAATGCCCAAAGAACGCTATCGCGCCTATCACGAAATGCGGGCAAAAGCGGGTGTTGCAATGACAATGACCGCAGGGTCTGCCACCGTCAGCCGCGACAGCCCACCGGTGTTCAACAACATCCTCGCCTACAAGGATGAGGTCGTGCGCTGGATGGGCGAACTGACCGATGCCTGCCACGCCCATAGCTGCGCTGTGATGATCCAGCTGACCCATCTGGGGCGGCGCACGGGATGGAACAAGGGCGATTGGTTGCCGTCAGTTTCCCCCTCGCATTTCCGCGAACCGGCGCATCGGGCCTTTCCGAAAAAGTTGGAAGATTTTGATGTCGAGCGGATCGTGACCGACTATGCCGATGCGGCTGAACGCATGCAGGCCGCCGGATTGGACGGGATCGAGTTGCAGGCCTACGGGCACTTGCTGGACCAATTCTGGTCGCCGCTGACCAACACGATGGACGCACCGTTTGGAGGTGATCTCGACAACCGACTTCGCTTTGGCTTTATGGTTTTGGATGCGATCCGTGACCGCGTCGGCCCCGACTTCATCGTCGGCGTCCGCTATACCGCCGATGAAGTCGAAAAAGGCGGGATCACCGAAAATGAAGGGCTGGAAATCGCGCGCAGGCTGCGAGACAGCGGTCAGGTGGATTTCCTGAATGTCATTCGCGGGCGCATTCATACCGACCCCGCCATGACGGATGTGATCCCCGTGCAGGGCATGAAAAGCGCGCCGCATCTGGATTTCGCCGGGCGGGTGCGGGCTGAAACGGGCATGCCGACCTTCCATGCTTCGCGCATCCCTGACGTGGCGACGGCGAGACATGCGGTGTCCTCGGGTCTTTTGGATATGGTCGGGATGACCCGCGCGCATATGGCCGACCCGATGATCGTGTCCAAGATCCAAGCCGGACAGGAAGATGACATCCGGCCTTGTGTCGGGGCCACCTACTGCCTCGACCGCATCTATCAAGCAGGCGAAGCACTGTGCATTCACAACGCCGCAACGGGGCGTGAATTGTCGATGCCACATGTCATCCCTGCTGCCGAAACACGCCGCCGTGCGGTGATTGTTGGCGCAGGTCCCGCCGGGTTGGAAGCCGCGCGCGTCGCCGCTGAGCGTGGCCATGATGTCACCGTTCTGGAGGCGGCCCCCGAACCCGGCGGGCAAGTGCGCCTGACCGCGCAATCCAAGCGCCGGGCAGAGATGATCGGGATCATCGACTGGCGTATGGCGCAATGCGCTGCGCGGGACGTGCAGTTTCAGTTCAACACGTATGCCGAGGCCAGTGACGTGACCGCGCTGTCGCCGGATGTGGTGGTGATCGCGACCGGAGGTCTGCCCGAGACAACGATCCTCGATTCGGGAAATGAACTGGCCGTGTCCGCTTGGGATATCTTGTCCGGCGACGTAGAGCCGGGCGAAAACGTGCTGATTTATGACGATGCGGGGGATCATCCGGCCCTGATGGCCGCCGAGGTCATCGCAGCCTCCGGTGCACGGGTCGAGGTCATGACCCGTGACCGCAGTTTTGCGCCCGAAGTCATGGCGATGAATCTGGTGCCCTATATGCGCTCCTTGCAGAAAACCGGGGCCGTGTTCACGGTCACCCGAACCCTGCAAGCGATCGAAAATTCAGGCAATCAGCTACAAGCCCATATTGGAACCGACTATTCGGATCTGATTGAGAAAAGAGAATATGATCAGGTGGTTGTCAATCAAGGCACACTGCCACTGGACGATCTTTACTTTGACCTTAAGCCTCTGTCGCGCAATCGCGGGGCGGTGGATCAGAGTGCGCTTGTCTCTGGCAAGGGCGACCTGTTTTCGCAACCCAATCCCAGCGCCGGATTTGATCTGTATCGTATTGGCGATGCCGTGTCGGCACGCAACATTCACGCTGCAATCTACGACGCTCTGCGCATTGGCATCCGGTGGTAGCAAGCGCAGGGAGATATCGTAAATACGAGAAAAATTAACTATTTTTCTTGCGAAAAAGAAACTTTCTCGTAACAATTCCGAAATAACGAGCGCACGAAGGGAGGAATCGTGAGCCAGGCCAGATCGAAAAAATACACCCGCACTGCCAGCGAAGAGGGGCTTGCAGCCTTCGGGGCTGAGGTGCGTCAGCTGCGCAAGGCCCGCCAGATGACCCTGGCCGAGCTTGCGTCCAGCAGCGGTGTTTCGATCAGCCATCTCAGCGCAATCGAGCGCGGAACTGTCAGTGCCTCGCTCAATAAAATCTCTCGCATTGCCGACGCTTTGGGTGTCCCCGAGGAATGGTTTTTCAACCACCGCCCCGGCTCGGGCCCGCTGGAGCGTGCATATGTCGTGCGTCAATCCAACCGTCGAAATTTGAATTTGCTGTATGACGAACCTATCGAGCAATCTGGCTATGCGGATCAGTTGCTCTCCAGTTCAATTGGCGGTGGGTTCTGTTTGGGCGTCTCAGATTACCGCCCCTATTCCGAACAGGTCGTAGACCAGTATTTCTCGCGCGATGGCGAGATGCATGGGGTCATTCTGGATGGTGAACTGGAACTGGTGCTGGAGGACGAAACCGTCACCTTGCGCACTGGGGACAGTTTCAGCTTTCCCGGAGAAATTCTGCACGTTCTGCGCAACGTAACCGATCAACCCGCGCGCATGATCTGGGTGAACTCACCCGTCATCATCCCAAGATTCTCAGCGCTTGGCGCTGATGAGCAACTGCCACAGTCAAACAAGAAAAAGAACGGATAACGCCTGCTGGCACCTGAAGTCGCGGGCGCGCCTGCCCGCAAGCAACCAAACCGGACAGATGCCCGGACACGAAGACAAACAGGGAGTAAGCAAATGAGTTCGATTTTCAAAGGGGACGTTTCCAGACGCTCCGTTCTGGCCGGTGCTGGTGCATTGGGCGCGGCCAGCATCGCGTTTCCGCATATTGCTGTTAGTGCCGATGGCTCGGTCCTGACCATCCGGTCCTATAGCGATCTACAGGTGCTGGACCCAGCCTTCTGGCTCGCGCTGCCTGAGGCCGACATCATGCGGTCGATCTATGCGCCTCTGGTGTCAAACCAACAAGGCGATGAATGGAACTGGCGGCCCGTTGCTGTTGAAAGCATCGAACAGCTGGACGACCTGACCATAGCCTTCAAACTGCGTGACAATATCGGTTTCACGGACGGCTTCGGACAGATGACCGCCGATGACGTTAAGTTCTCGATTGAGCGTATCGCCGATCCGGCCAATGAAAGCCCCTATGCCGGCGATTGGAGCGCTTTGAAAGAGGTTGAGATCAAGGACAACCTCTCGGGCCTGATCCACCTGAAAAACAAGTTCGTGCCGCTTTGGACAACCACACTGCCGACGCCTGCCTCCTGCATCGTATCGCGCAAAGCGGTCGAGGAAATCGGCGGCAAGATCGGATCCGAGCCGGTTGCGCAATCCGGTCAGTACATCCTGACCGAGTGGGTGCCCAAACAGAAAACTGTTCTGAAACGCAATCCGGATTGGGCGTATGAGCCGGGCGGGTACGAAGAAATCCACATCCTACCAATCGAAGACCCTTCGACCGCTGAACTGGGATTTGAAGCGGGCGATCTGGACTATACTTGGACGTCGGTATCCTCGCTGCCGCGTCTCAAGGAAAACCCGCCTGCGGGATCGGTTGTCGAGGAAAAACCCTCGCTGGCTTATGTCTGGCTGGGCATGAACCAGGACAACGAAGCGCTGAAAGACGTGCGCATCCGCCGTGCCATTCAGCACGCGATTGACCGGCAGACTGTGGTTGACGCGGCCTATTTCGGCGCAGCGGCCGTGGGCAACGGCATCATCGCGCCCGGTTTGCCCGGCAGCCGGGACAGTGTGACTTATGACTACGACCCCGACAAGGCCCGTGAATTGCTGGCCGAAGCCGGTGCCGAAGGCATGACCGTGACGCTCGACATCCTGAACCAATCCGAACGTCTGACGGCGGCTCAGGTCATTCAGGCCAATCTGGCCGATGTGGGGATCACCTGCGAAATCAAGCAGAATGACAGTGGGACATTCTGGACGCTGGGTTCGAAGGATGGCGACTACTTCATGAACCTGCAGTTGGTGCTCAGCCGGTTCTCGATGAACCCCGACCCAAGCTGGGCGACCGTTTGGTTCACGCCCGAACAGGTCGGCGTCTGGAACTGGGAACGTTTCAACAACGAGGAATACAAGGCGCTGCACGAAGAGGGCCTGGTTGAAAGCGATCCGGCCAAGCGCGATGAGATCTACAAGAAGATGCAGGGTCTCATGGATGAAAGCGGCTGCTATGTCTTCCTGACGCACGAGGTTGTTGGTCTGATCCACAAGGATACGGTCAACCCGGGCCTCAAACCGAATGGTGAGCCATTGCTGCCGCTGTTCAAACCCGCCTGATCCACGCAAACGGGCGGCGCGTTGTCGCCGCCTGAACGCCTATAGGGGGCGCGTATGCTGAGCTATTTTATCAAACGGCTTGGGCTGGCTGCTGCGATCGTGTCGGTCGCCATGTTCCTGCTGTTTTGCATGATTTATCTGATCCCCGGCGACCCGGCTTCGGTCGCACTGGGGCCTCGGGCGACCGAGGAAATGCGCGCCGCCCTGCGCGAGAAAATGGGGTTGAACCAGCCGGTTCTGGTTCAGTTCTGGAATTTCTACATCGGGGCATGGACAGGTGATTTAGGCGAAGAGGTTCTGTCGGGCCGTCCCGTCACCACGGTTGTGTTCGAACAACTGCCCTATACGTTGGCCCTGATCGTCGGCGGCATCACGTGGTCGGTTGCTCTTGGCATTCCGCTGGGCTGCTGGGCGGCGGTCAGCCGCGGCAGCTGGGCCGACCGGATTGTTGGCATCCTGTCCGTTGCCGTGATTGCGGTGCCGTCCTTTGTTATCGCGATTTATGCGCTACTGATCTTTGCCGTCGAACTGCGTTGGCTACCTGCCATTGGCGCTGGTGAACCCGGCAATCTCGGCGATCAACTTACCCATCTGATCCTGCCGTCTCTGGCCGTTGGTCTGGGTTGGGTCGGTTACATCGCCCGCATGGTGCGCGCCTCAATGCTCGAAGTGCTTGAGGCCAGCCATATCCGCACCGCACGTGCGTTTGGCCTTCCGGATCGAACGATCACCTACCGTTATGCCCTGTCGATTGCGATCCTGCCCACGGTCACCTTGCTGGGCGTAGGCATCGGTCAGATGCTCTCATCGGCTGTTTTTGCCGAGATCGTCTTTGCCCGCCCCGGCGTCGGCAAGCTGGTTTATGACGCCATCCTGACCCGCAACTTCCCCATCGTGACAGGCACCGTTTTGATCACCACCGTCCTGTTCGTTCTGCTCAACCTGTTGGCAGACCTAATTATCGGAGCTTTGGATCCCCGTGTCAGAAGCAGTTTCTAATCCCGCCCCCGGGCGCATGGCCGAGCTGTGGCGCCCGATCCGCAAAATCCTGCGCGAACCTTTAGGCGCGTTGGGATTGTTCCTTGTGCTGTTTGTTATCTTCGGCGCTGTGTTTGCCGATCTGCTCACCAGCTGGGACCCGACGAAAATCAACCCGCGTGACCGGTTCCAAGGCCCAAGCGCACAGCATCTTATGGGCACCGATCAACTGGGCCGAGACCTGTTTGCCCGGGTGCTGCATGGCGGGCGGATCGCGTTGTTTGTCGCTCTGGTCTCGACCGCTGTGTCGCTGGTGATCGGCATCGTTCTGGGCCTGATCGCAGGCTACGGGCCGCGTTGGCTGGACAACCTGATGATCCTGCTCTTCGACGCGATGAAAAGCTTTCCCACCGTCATGCTGGCCCTTGCGCTGGTGACGCTGATGGGACCATCCCTGACCGCTGTGATGGTTGTTGTCGTTCTGGTCACCGTGCCCGGATACGCGCGGATCATCCGAACCCAGACCATTGCGTTGAAAACTTCGGAATACGTCACCGCGGCGCAAAGCATGGGCGCGTCTTCGGCTCGCATCTTACGGGTTCACATCCTTCCAAATGTGATTGGTCCGTTGGTGATCCTTGCCTCGATGGACATCCCGGTTGTTATCGGGATTGAGGCGGGGATGAGTTTCCTGGGTCTCGGCGTGCGCCCGCCGACCCCAAGCTGGGGGTCGATCCTGAATGATGGGTTCACCAATATCCGCGACACCGCCTGGATCGCGATAGCGGGTGGTGTGCCAATCATCATCACCACGCTGGGCTTTACTTTCCTGGGTGAGACGCTGCGGGACGTGTTCGATCCCCGGCTGAAAGGACGCTGATGACCACGTTGCGCATAGATAACCTGAACGTCAGCTTCTCGACCGAGGCCGGGCCGCTGCACGCCTTGAAAAACGTAAGCTTCGATGTGCCCGAAAACCGGATCGTCGGCATTGTGGGAGAATCCGGCTGCGGCAAGTCCACGCTGATCAACGCCATTCTGGGCCTTCTGGCCGACAACGGCAGCGTAGACGGCGGATCGATCTTATTTGAAGGACAGGATGAGCTGACCACCCTGCCCCCGTCGCGGATGCGCGACCTGCGCGGCCCACGCATAGCCACCGTTTTTCAGGACCCGATGGGCGCTCTGAACCCGGTGATTTCTGTCGGCAAGCAGATGTTGAATATCCAGTATCGCTCGTCCCTGTCGAAAGAGGAAAAGCTGAATCGCGCGGTCGAGATGCTGGAACTGGTCCGTATTCCAGATGCGCGTGCCGCCTTGGAGCGTTATCCGCATCAGTTCTCGGGCGGGATGAAGCAACGGATCGCCATCGCCATGGCCCTGATGATGGAGCCTGCCCTGTTGATCGCGGACGAACCCACAACGGCTTTGGATGCGACGCTTGAGGTGACAACGATCGAGCTGCTCAAAGATCTGCAGCAGAAAATTGGCTGTTCGGTCATGTTCATTTCGCACCATCTGGGCGTCATCGCCGAGCTGTGTGATGACGTTGTGGTCATGTATGCGGGTGAAGTGGTGGAGCGCGGAACCGTCCGGCAGATATTCCAGGACCCGCGCCACCCCTACACAGCGCGGCTGCTGGAATGCGATCCGGCGCGGCAAAGCGAACGCACCCGGCACCTGCCGACAATCCCCGGAGAAATCCCCGATCTGCGCGCACGGCCTGCAGGCTGTATCTTTGCCAATCGGTGCGACCTTGTAAGCGACGCGTGCTCGGCCCCGCCGCCTGACAAGGACATCGGAGACGGCCATATCGCCCGCTGTGTTGTTGCAGACAGCCCCGAAGCAACCGGAGTAACGGCATGAGCAGCGATCCCATTCTCAAGGTTGAAGACGTTCAAGTCTCGTTCCCGGTTGGTGGCATTGGGCGTAGAAGTTCGATCCTTGGCGTGGCTGGCGTGAACTTTGAAGTCAACCGAGGTGAAACCTTTGCGCTTGTCGGAGAAAGCGGTTCGGGCAAAACGACGCTCGCGCGGGCCGTGAACGGTTTGCAAGAAATCAGCGCAGGATCCATTACGTTCGAGAACCAGCGCATCGACACGTTGGATCGCAAGGCGATGAAGCCCGTGCGCAAACGTATGTCGATGATGTTTCAGGACCCGGTGGGGTCCCTGTCCCCGCGCATGACCGTCGGCGATCTGGTGACCGAGCCGTTCCGCATCCACGGGATCGAGGGCCGCAACCTGAGGGACGAGGCCGCGCGGCTGCTGACCTTGGTGGGGTTGCCAACAAGTTTCGCCTCTCGCTTTCCACATCAGTTGTCGGGCGGGCAAGCCCGGCGCGTTGGCGTGGCACGGGCCATTGCACTGGACCCGGCGCTGATTATCGCGGACGAACCCACCGCTGGTCTGGACGTGTCGGTGCAGGGCGAGGTTCTCAACCTGCTGAACGATCTGCGCGAGCGGCTCGGACTGGCAATGGTCATCATCACGCACAACCTGCATGTGGTGCACCATGTGGCTGATCGAACAGCGGTGATGTATCTGGGGCGCTTTGTTGAGGCAGGTGACACTGAAGAGGTGTTCAGCGCACCGCAGCACCCCTATACGGCGGCACTTTTGTCGGCCAACCCCGAGCCAGACCCGGACAAAACCCATGACCGGATCACCCTACCTGCCGAAGTTCCCTCGCTGCTGGCGCGACCGGCTGGATGCGAGTTCCACACCCGCTGCCCATGGGCGCAATCACGATGCAGTGTGGATGCACCAGAGCGGCAGGTTACAGACGGACGCGCAGTTGCCTGTCATTTCCCCCTTGAACCCGGTGCCCGCCCGCCGGAAATGGAAAAACAGGCTGCATCATGAGTGACATCGAGGTCATCGAAACTGTCTGGATTCCGATGTCCGACGGCACAAACCTTGCCGCGCGGCTCTGGCTGCCTGCGTCTGCCAGAACCTCACCGCTGCCCTGTATTCTGGAATACATCCCCTACCGACGTCGGGATGGCACGCGCATGCGCGACGAGAGCATGCATCCACACTTCGCGGCCGCCGGATACGCCTCAATCCGGGTGGATATCCGGGGGTATGGCGACAGCGAAGGCGTGGCCGAGGACGAATACTCGCATCAGGAAATCCAAGACGGTCATGACGCCGTTCAATGGATTGCCGCTCAGGATTGGTGCGACGGAAATGTCGGCATGTTCGGCAAAAGCTGGGGGGCGTATAACGCGTTTCAGGTCGCAGCGACCCGGCCCCCGGCACTGAAAGCCATCGCTCCGGTGATGGGAACGGATGATCGGTGGCGCGAGGATATTCATTTTTACGGCGGCTGTCTGGCCAACGATAATTTCTGGTGGGGTTCGATCATGCAGCTTTACAATGCGATGCCTCCCGACCCCGAGATTGTCGGTGCGGATCGCTGGATCGACATGTGGCGTGACCGGATGACCGGCGCGAAATTCTGGCCTGCCATGTGGCTGGAGCACCAAACCCATGATGAGATGTGGCGGCGCGGCTCGATCTGCGAAAACTATGCGGAAGTAGAGGTTCCCGTGTATTTCTTCGGCGGCTGGATGGACCTGTTCCGGGACACGCCCTTCCGCATCGCCGAGCATCTCAAAGGCCCCGTGAAAATCCTGATGGGACCTTGGGCTCATCTTTACCCGCATGAAGGTGTCCCCGGGCCAAAGGCCGATTTTGTCGGCGAAGTAATCCGCTTTTGGGACCATTGGCTAAAAGGCAAAGATACCGGTCTGATGGATGAGCCCCCGCTGCGGTTTTTCCTGCAAGACAGCGCGGCCCCTTCAGGCACGCATCTGCATCGCGCGGGGCGTTGGGTCGAAGAACCCTCTTGGCCGTCGCCGAATGTGTCCGCGCAGACGCTCTGGCTAAATGATCAGACGCTGGACGATACGGCTCAGGCCGGGACGGCGATGTCGATCTGCTCGCCGCAGACGTTCGGGGCAGCCGCTGGCGACATGTGCTCGTTCGCGATCCCCGGCGATATGGCTGCGGATTGCAGGATCGATGCCGGGGGTGCTTTGCAGTTCAAGGGGGCGCCCCTGATCGAACCGCTGGACTTGTTGGGCCAGCCCAGCATTGACCTGACGGTGTCCGCTGATAAGCCACAGGGATTTGTCGCCGCCTTGCTGGTGGATGAGGCCCCGGACGGCGCACAAACCTTGATCGCGCGAGGGTTTTGCAACCTCAACCACCGGGAAAGTGACACCCAGCCTACGCCGATCACGCCCGGCGAAGACATGACCGTTACGGTTCCCATGTACGGAACAGGCTACCGGGTGCCGATGGGCCATCGGGTCACGTTGCAAATCGCCTCGGCCTACTGGCCGGTTCTGTGGTCCGCGCCGCAGCCCGTAACGCTTACGATCCGACCCGGCGCGTCCCGGCTGATCCTGCCGGTCAGAACCCAGCCTGACGGCAGCACCGAACCACGTCCGCTGCCCGAACCAGCGCCCCCCACCGCAGCCCCGCGAAAAACCCATGTTCGCAGTGGCTCGATGGAACGTTCGGTCCATACTGATCTGACGACCGGCGAGATGACACACCGGTTCTTCCTGGACGGCGGAGTGTTTGGTCCGGTCGGCGATTTCCGCCTCGATGACATCGGAACAGTGCTTAGCGACGTTTCAGACCGCCGCTACACGATCCACCCTAGCGATCCACTATCAGCCGTCGCCACCATGGAGCAAACGGCCGGTTTTGACCGCGACGACTGGTCCGCGAAAATCTGGACCTATTCCGAACAACGAGCAACGGCGACCGAGTTTCACCTGACCTCACGCCTCAAGGCCTGGTCAGGTGATGAACTCATTTTCGAAGAAGAAGAGACGCACATCATTCCCCGCAACGGAATGTAGCGCGTCCTTGCGGCCACAGGAGCCTTCCAATGTCAGCTTTCCCTGAATTTGGGCCAAAAGCCGAAACACACCAATTGACCATCGGCGGCGTCACCATGCGGGTCGTCGTCGAAGGGGACGGGCCGCCAGTCGTGTTTGTTCCCGGAGGCGATCAGACGGCTGAGGCCTATTCCGAGCAATTCTCGCGCCTGTCTGACAGTTTTAAGTGCATCACCTATGATCCACGGGGGGCTGGTGATACGCTGTCACCCCCTCCACCGTGGACGATGCATGACTATGCCGCAGATTGCGCTGCCGTGATTGACGCCTTTACCGGTGGGCAAGCGACCGTCTGCGGTCTGTCACTGGGCGGTCTGGTTACGCAGCAAACCGCGATAGACTTCCCGGGCAAGGTGCGGCTGGCCATTCCCATGGGCACCTCAGCCTATATCGACGGGTTCACCCGTGACTGGATGCAAGCCGAGATCGACCTGCGCAAGGATGGCATCACCCTGCCAGACTATTTTCTGGCGCCGCATTATGCGGTTTACGCCTTTCCGGCCAAAGCACTGCACGAAACCGAGCTTTGGGAACAGCTCAAGGCATCCTACACCGAACGTTTTCGGGATCGCGACCCACAGGCAACGATTGATCAGTGGGAGGCCTGTCTGGAATTCGATTGCCGCGAAGGGCTAAAAACCTGCCCGGTCCCGATGCACGTCATCGCCTTTTCCGAGGATGTTCAAACCGCTCCGGTCATGTGCAAAGTTGTTTCTGATCTTGCGCCCAACGGCGTGTTCCACGAAATTCCCGGCCTGGGCCATGTTTCGATGACCCGCCACAAACCGGAAATCGTAGCGGCAAAACTGCGCGAGATTTTGACCGCCGAATTGGTGCAGCTATAAGCGGCTGAATGATCATATGAGAATTGCAATCGCAGGATTTCAGCACGAAACCAACACTTTCGTCGACGCTCCGACGCGGCTGAGCGATTTTGAACAAGCCGACAGCTGGCCGGAATTGCTGAGTGGTCAAGACGTACTGGATGTGACCCGCGGTATGAACCTGCCCATCGCTGGTTTCGCAAAAGCTGCGTTGTTGGATGGGGTCGATGTGTTGCCTGTCCTGTGGTGCGCCGCCGAACCGGGCGGCAAGGTCACGGATCACGCCTTTGACACTATTGCCGGACGCATCGCTGACGCGTTGGCGGACATGACGCCGCTGGATGGGGTCTATCTGGACCTGCACGGCGCCATGGTCACCGAGTCCTGCGATGATGGTGAAGGAGAACTGTTGTCGAGGATCAGGCAGGTGATCGGGAAGGACTTACCGCTTGTTGCAAGCCTTGATATGCACGCCAATATCTCGGGGCAAATGGTGGATTTATCGGACGCGATGACCATTTTCCGCACCTATCCACATCTCGACATGGCAGACACAGGCGCGCGGGCCTTTCGAATGATGCTCGACATCTGTTCAAAGGGTCCACCTGCTAAAGCGTGGCGGCAGGGTGAGTACCTGATCCCCCTGCACAGCCAATACACGGAAATTGACCCGGCCAAAACGCTGTACGCCGCGCTGGATGCCTTGGACGGGTCGGGTGGGCGCCTTTTGGAACTCGCCATGGGATTCACCGCAGCCGATACAGCCGATTGCGGACCATCCGTCTTGGCCTACAGCGCGTCTCAGTCCGATGCCGACGCATTGTCAGCGCAGATGTTCGAACAGTTGCAGACGGCTGAAGCACGGTTCGATACCGCCCTACTAAGCCCCAAAGATGCTGTTGCCACTGCACGCCGCGCAAACGTCAAAGGACCTGTTGTCATTGCGGATGTGCAGGATAACCCCGGGGCCGGAGCGTCCGCCGACACGACAGGATTGCTACGTGAGCTCGTGCATCAGAACGCGCCCTCGGCCATTCTCGGGCTGCTGCATGACCCGCAGCTGGCTGCCAAGGCCCACAAACTGGGCGAACGTGCGGAATTCGAGGCCGAGATTGGCGGTAAAGGTCCCGGCGACACCCCCTTTTCTGCACAAGTGAAGGTGCACCACCTGAGTGACGGCCAATGCAGCTATACCGGCGAAATGTATGGCGGCGGCGTTGCAACGCTCGGCCCGTCGGTCGCATTGCAAATAACCGGAACGCAGATCCATGTCCTTGTCACCAGCATTCGAAATCAATGTCTGGATCTGGCGCAGATACGTTTGTTCAATCTGGAGCCGGAAGACGCAAAGATACTATGTGTCAAAAGCACAGTGCACTTCCGAGCCGATTTTGAGCCCATCGCGCACAAGGTTTTAGTATGCGCCTCGCCGGGACAGTTTCCATGTGAACTGGCGGACGTCAGCTATTCAAAGCTACGCGCTGAGGTTGGTACAATTGAATGATGACAACTTCTGCACCTAAAGTGAGAACAAACCGGCTAAGAACCTGTCATAAAAGGTTCGGACTGCTGCGGTAGTAGTGCGCTAACAGCAGCCATTCGTGTAAGAAATATGTACGGCGGGTTTGTCCGCATCGCAGTCATTAATGTACTGCAGAGAGAATGGCTCCTTTGCGGACGAATCTGCCGTCCCGATTGTTTTCATTAACGGCAGCTTTCCGTAGTTGCGTCATCGGTTTCTGCCGAGGAAGTCGACGAGCAATCCAGAGATCTTTTCCGGCTGATCTTCCATTGAGAAGTGACCGCAGTTTTCTAGCACATGCAGTTCTGATCCTGGAATTGCCGAGTGTAATTTGTGCGCCCAATCCACTACCTGCCATGCGTCATCTGCACCCCAAATCAGTTGTACTGGCTTTTGACCAAGCTCGCCGTAGCGCGGGGCTATCTCGTCTGTGTGCTTCGGATCATAGTGCATCACTTGATGCTGAAAGAAGCTGCCCTGTCCGACTGGGCCGCAAATGAAATCGAGGTAGGTTTCCATCGACGTCTCCGCCAAGCGCTCCTTGTTTTGAACCGTCGAGTTGAGCCAGTTGCGAAAGTGTTCTCTGTGGTCTGTATCGGGCGCTTTGATCAGCTTTTCCAAACCGGCCTGCATCTGCTCGCGCGTGCGTTTGGATGGCCAACTGTCATAGCTTACTACGTCAATCATGGTCAAACTGCGCAGCCGTTCCGGCGACTGAATGCCGAACCTCTGGGCAACGCCGCCGCCGATATCGTGTGCGATGAAGTGGAAGTCTTTAAGGCCCCAAACATCCAGCAACCCCTCAAGGATCGGCACTTGGCCCGTGACGGACGTATCAATGCTCGGGTCTTGCGGGCGCTCTGACAGGCCATAACCGAGCAGGTCATACAAATGTACTTTGTAGCCAGCTTCGACAAGCGTTGGCAGTACGTTCCGCCAAATATACGAGGAAGACGGTGTGCCATGCAGGAGAACCACGGGCTCACCCTCTCCGTGTACACCATGTGTAATACGGGTGCCGTTGATGAGAACATGTTGGTCGACGAGGTGGGTCATGAGGGGAACTCCAATTTTTTTCTTTCGCAAGTCCTAGCGCTTTGATACTTGATCAAGCAAATGAATGATTGTCATGTAGCGATAGAAATTCCGAATGGCTGAGCGTTTGGACATCGAAGGTTTGCGCGCCTTGGTCGCGATCTCGACCCATGGCGGTGTAACGCGCGCCGCCGAGCATTTAGCGCTGTCTCAACCTGCAGTGAGCCACAAAATCAAGCGGCTTGAGACTGTTCTAGATTGTGAACTCCTAGCACGCCGCGCCGGTGGGCCATTGTTCACCGAGGCCGGTACACGCCTGTTAGAGTATGCGCACCGGATGATGGATTTGCATGACGAAGCGCTCGCCGCTCTTGGAAAGAAGCCTTTGGCTGGCACCATTAAATTGGGCATGACCGAAGATACAACGGGCGGTGACGTTGCGCGCATCCTTGGCCGCTTTACACGTCTGCACCCAGAGACCACGGTCAGCACGCGGGTCGCGCAAAGCCTAACACTGTCTGATTGGCTTATCGCGGGTGAAATCGACATCGCGGTTATACAGGTCATGAGAGACGAAGTCCGTAGCGATGACCTTGTGCTGTATGAGGACCGGCTGCACTGGATCAAGTCTTATGATCTATCACTGAATCTTAACGCATCCGTTCCATTCCTCGCGTTCGATCAAAACTGCTTCTACAAGCACTGGGCACAATCGCAGAACTCAAGAACGGGTCATCAATTTGAAGCAGTTTTAGAATGCCCGAGCGTATCAGGTATCCTTTCGGCAACGCGCGCGGGGCTCGGTATAGCCCTAATGAATGGCTTGCACGTGCCCCAAGACTTGGAAGTTATCGAAGATGTGTTCCCGGAGCCTCCTGCGATTGCATACGTTGCGCGCTCTAACCCCAAAAGGCGTAGTGACGCCGCCCGCGCACTGCTCAGCGAAATCACCGCCGAGGTGGGACGCCCGTCGACCTTGCGCGTAGCGTAATTGGGAAAGCGGAAATTCACGCGAAACGCAGCATCCGGGAAGTATGGGCTCAAAGCGGTCATCTAACATCTTCGGTCAGCTATCTCAGGTTTCACAGCGTTCCAAATGTCGGCTCTGCGTACAAAGCAGACGAATTGGAAAACACCTGATCATTGCTGAACGAAGAATTATCGCTCAAGGTGCGCTAAGCATCTGGAGAAACCGCATTAGAAAACTGACGACAATTTTAGCCGCCGATCTAGCGGCCTATTCGCGCCTTATGGCCGCAGACGAAGAGGGTGTGGTTTCGCGCCTTCGTGCGATCTAGTGCGAGGTTGTCAAACCAATGGTACGTCAATCAAGCGGGCGGGTTGTCAAAACAATGGGTGATGGCTGTCTGGCTGAGTTTCCGTCGCCGGTCGAAGCTGCTCGGACTGCCCTCGCCGTTCAGGAAGCGATGGAGAGCCGTGATACAGATCGGCCAGTGCAAGAAAGGCTGCATTTTCGAATTGGGATGCATGTCGGCGACGTGGTCGTCGTTGATAACGATATCTTAGGCGATGCGGTGAATGTGGCGGCGCGGCTGGAGGCTTTAGCACCTGTTGGCGGGATTTGCCTGTCACTATCGGCACGGGATCAGATCAAGGGACGCATAGACGTTGAGATAATCCCCCTAGGAGCTGTTTCGGTAAAGAACATTCCAGAACCGATTGAAGCATGGGTTATTGGAGAAGATCCAGCCGGTTTACTTGTAGTTTCGGCAAAGCTGCCTGCCGTTGTGGTAATGCCATTTGAAGAGATTGGGAGCGAAGACGAGTTTTTTTGCTGACGGCGTCGTGGACGAAATCACTTCGGTTCTTTCAAGCGTAGGCGACATATCGGTAATAACCCGACAGTCAGCTTTCAGCTTCAAGAGTCGCATAGTAGAAGTCAGGAAAGTCGGGCGCGAGCTTGGCGCGCGGTTCGTCGTGACGGGGGCCATCCGTCAATCTGGTTCGAGGGTGCGGATTTCCGTTCAACTGAACTCTGCCATAACGGGCGCCAACCTTTGGTCGCAACGCTATGATGAAGAACTCAAAGACCTGTTCGATCTTCAAGACAAGATCGCTTCACATGTCGCCGGAGCAATTTCGCCGTCCATCCGCGCATCTGAAATAGCTGCTGCTCGAGCCGTCGCGCCGATGAATAGAAAGGCATACGAGCTTTATATGAGCGCGTTTCCACATTTTTGGGCTCATCGACGGGAGGAGAACGAGCGCGCGATTGAGCTTTTGACATCCGCGGTAAACAAAGACCCGAACGATTTTCGCGCAAAGGCGTTGCGTGCTTGGGCTTATGCTCAGCAGGCGACTTATTTGTGGAGTGAGACGCCACTAAGGTCTCGGGAATACGCTCAGTCGGACGCGGAAGCCGCCATATTGTCATCAGGTGATCATGCACCCTCACTGGTCGCGATTGCCGCTGCATTGAGCATGACAGGACTTGAGCACGAACGCTCCGGAGTGCTGCTGGAACGGGCGCTGGTTCTCGACCCAAATTCAGCCTGGGGTTGGTTGCGAATGGGGTGGAACCAAATCTATCATATGCGCGACATTCATGATGGTCTTGCAGCGTTCGACAAAGCTGAAGCTCTTAGCCCACTCGACCCATTTCGCTTCAACATCCAGTTCGGTCGCGCCTATGCGTCTCGCTGCATCTGGCTGGAGAAACGGGCATAGATTGCAACTCGGGTCATCGCCAGACCTTTTTCTTTTGGTTGATCAGATCCGCGTAGTCGCGGCCTGCTTCAATGGTTTGGGCGTGAATGTAGTGATGCTCTGCTGTTCCGAAGCTCGCATGAGCCAATATTGGTCGGATCAGCTTTGCGTGTTCCGGAGAGGAGCGCGCCAATGTCGTTGCGGCGGCATCCCGCGCCGACGCGGCTCCTTCTGGCCCGGTGCAGAAACGCGACTACGGAACCCACCGGTCGACGGGCGTCTTCAGACACTCGTCGGACCGGGGGCCGCCGAGACCGTGCGCGGTCAAAGCGGGGTAGGTGAGAAACCTGCGGGGAAGCGGCTGGCCTCCGACAAAAGGCATCGCGCGGATACGAACCTGAAAGCGAAGGGCCTTCTCTCGCATGACGGGGGGAAGGAGCGGGGGCCGGATATTGTCTGGCAAGTAAGGGCGAAGATGTGTTTTTGGAAAAAACGGCCGTGGCAATCGCCTCAGTACTTCCTCTTGTATAGCATTATTACATCTCCATGGCAGCTTTAGGTTGCAACCCGCCGCCAATGCACGGTCGAACTGACTAAAAACCAAATAGCAACTGCGACACTAGCGTGATGACGCTGTCCGCCTTTCCTGTAGATTGATGCGAATGTGGCGCGGTATTAAGTGTGTTACTTCTGGCTGAGCAGAGTTGAGTACGAATTGGCCTCATTTCATTTCCTCAGGTGCTCATTGATCCTTGTCAAGATTTGAGCGGGCAAGAAGTGGTACACTCCATGGTAACTCAGGGGGGATTCATGGAAGAGTTAATTGAAATCGGTAGATCCTTCGTCGAGGCCATGCGTGAGCGCAGGGGCCTTGGAAGTGTTGATGAAATGTATGCGGAAAACGCACAGTCGATAGAGGCCGTTGTGCCTCCGGTTCGACAATTCCGCGTTTCAAAGGGTCGCGAAGCCATCAAGGGAAAAAGAGAGGATTGGTTGGCATCGCATGAAATCAATGAACTAGAAGTGGACGGCCCCTACGTCCACCCACCCAACCGCTTTGGAGTGCGCTTCAGAGCTGAAGTGATTCAGAAGGCTACGGGTGAGCGTATGGCCCTGCGTGAGATCGCAGTGTATTCGGTGGCGGAAGGCAAGATTGTATTGGAAGAGTTCTTCATGCTGCCGAAGTAAGATAAGCGACTAACAACATCGGCTATTTGTTGGTTCAATCAATGCGCACGGCTTTCGGGCGAAGTGAAATTCCGGACGGAGGTCGGGAATGCGACACAGAACAGTGGCATATTATGTAGGAGTTGATGCTGACGACGCGTCGATTTTGGAATGCGCTGATACTGCCCGTATCCAGAACGACCACTTGAATTGCGTATTGATCGCGGCGTTACCTAGCCTGCCTTACCTGAAGTATGGATCAAACAAGTTCGTTGAGGCGGGTCTGCCCTCAGATTGGTTGGACGTTCTTCACGCGAAAAATGCCGCCTTGAAGTCTCGCGCCACTAGAGTTGAAGCGCTTCTGGTTGGGCGGGACGTATCGGCAAATGTAGTTGCCTTTATGGGGCCTGGAGCAGAGTTACAGCAACTTGTAGCAGAACAAGCCAAATGCTCCGATATCGCCTTTCTAGACGCTGGATTGCGAAGAGATCCCGATTTATTTCACATGATCGCGTGCGGAGTATTGTTTCATTCGCCTGTCGCTCTGATGATCAATGGAGATCCGTTTGCCCAACGCGACTGCATTTTTTTGGCATGGAATGACAGCTTGCCTGCGTCTAGGGCGACGCATTTAGCCTTACCCATTCTTCTGGCGGCCAATGAAGTTGTGATTGGGTGTTTTGATTTCCCGTCGCCTGAGGACTTAGAAGGTAGCGTGCCCGGAAATGACCTAGCTGAATGGCTCGGCCATCACGGTTGCGACGTGACCGTGTCGCAGTTCCAGTGCGGGGGAAATTCAATTGCAGACTGCATTCAAGAACGAGCAAGCGAAGCGGGGGCCGATCTCGTTGTTATGGGAGCTTATGGGCATTCCCATTTGCGAGAGTCAGTTTTTGGGGGCACGACGCAAGCAATGTTGGAGCAGACAAGTTTACCAGTGCTTTTAGGACACTGATGAAGTGAGCCGACGACTGTGACTTTCTGGGAGTCAAAACTATTAAAATTCATCGGTAAATACTTGAGAAACCATTTTTTAAGATTTTGCTGGAGGTTGAAGCGTGTTCGCCCGACCGTTTTCGCCAAGGAAATCTATCACAATTGACGTTAGCTCATCCCAGTCAGTAAACTCCCTTGCTCCTTCTCGTGGATCGATTTTTCGACCGAGCAAGACGACGTGCTTAAGGATCTCCCTCTCAAAATACCCGTAGTTTTCGGGCCTCACCGCGCCTGCGATCAAAGCCGTCGCATTTGGTTCAAAACCTGTTCGAAGAAGCATTTCGTCAAGATAGTCGCGTGCTTCTTCTCGACCTGACGCAAAAGCAGCTTTTAGACCGACGGAAAGCACGAGAGACTTTCGTTCCATTAGGGCGTCTCTATTTGAAGCGACAAAAGCCTCGAATGACTCGGGATGCCTACGCTCGTGGACAGGGGCCAGAAGAACAACCTTGACCACATCGTCAAGTGATACGTGGCTGGACATTTCATCGGTATTGATCAGCTTTGCGTTGAAACCAGCATTCTTCGCGACATCGTTGATGAAACACGCAATCTTTTCTGTCTGGCCTTCGACTGTAGCGAAGGCGATGAGTACGGTCATTCCGATCCTCCCATAAATCGGTCTGAATAGATTGCTGATTATGAATAAGTGGCTTGGTTTGCCCTTGATCTCCATCAAAGGCGTTACTTGGGAGAGTTGTGAAACTCCTTTTCTGTCCTCGCAGATTATGTCTTTTGAGGAAGTTCGCGACGACATACATCTCCAAGCAAATCAGCCTTTTTCGACTGATAGTTTTGAAGTTAGCCAAGGCTTAATAGTCTGCCTGGCTACCGTAAGGAAAAGGCCAAGACAGCGATGAAGACTATGAAACTGATGCACCAAACTGCGAACTTCACCTGTTTGCGTGTGGGCAGGTTTCTGAGCAGTCTAATCATAGTCAAACCTTTCAGACAAAATCCGGTGGGACGCGGTGCCCCGTGCGATCAGATGATCTTCGACGGCGTCCATCATGGCAGGGGGGCCGCAGAGAACAAAAAGCCAGCTTTCAAATTGTTCAGAAGACAAATTGTGATCCAACAGGGGACCGTCGATCAAGCCTGTCTCTCCGGACCAATCCCTTGGCGGTTCGGATAGAACATATACTGTTTCTTCTTTGGACAACTCCTGTCGAAAAACAATCTGCTCCTCCACCCGGTTGCCATAGATAAGCTTGAGACCGCGCTGTGTTCTACTCAGTCGAACTTGACGCATAATGCTCAACATGGGCGCGATCCCGACACCACCTGCGATAAGAACAATGCCTTTCTCAGGGCGGTGGCTGATCGACAGATTCCCGTGTGGGGCATCCAGATAGACTGGGGTTTGCGGAGCGATCTGTCCGAGACTGCATGTAAAATCCCCAAGTTCCTTTATTAGAAATGAAACTTCGGGGCCTTCGGCTGGTGCTGAACTAATCGAGAATGGGTTCTCGTGCAGCGAGAAAGCACTGTGGCCGACATTTAGCCAGGCAAACTGCCCTGCTTCGAAGGTTAGTCCGTTGTGACCATCTGGCTTGATGCGCAACTCCCATTGCCTCGGTGTTAGTCGAGACACAGAAGTGACGCGCCATGGCCTTTTCCTCTGACGTAAAGGCCGAACGAGATAGACATACAGCACAGTTCCAACTGCAATACTGGTCAGGGTAAGCCAGAGATACGCCAATAGCGGATGCCCACCGTAGCGCCCAGCATAGACCGTGTGGTGCAACAGCAGGCAAGCAATCACCAAGGCTCCCAGCCCGTGAAAGAGGCGCCATGTTTCGTACTTGTAATCAAGGGATTTACGGGCAATTGCCGAGGCGACTAGAATGAACAGTAAAAAATATGCGCCGATGCCCGATACCAGCGCTGAAAAGTCGGTTGAAATCGTAATTTGATTTGTTTCATCCCACGGTCGGCGTCCGCCAGAAGGCGTACCCTGATACAGAAGCGGGTGTATCAGCGCAAAGCCGAGTGCTGTACGCGCCATCAACTGATGCACTCGCATGGTCACATCCATACCCAAGCCGGAAGAGCTGAACCTGAACCGCCCAGACAGCAGGAACTCGACTAAGATTATTGAAAACGCAAGCATTCCAAGCCCGGACGCGAGCTCTTGATGAAAGGATCGTGGTGGCCATCCCAGAGACCAAGAAAAACCCAAGGGAGCCAAGATCAGCAAAACGTAAATCAGCGCCAGATAAGGCCATTTCATACGGTTTCGCTCCACTGTGCTAAAGCTAGGCAGCTCGGGCTCATTCAAAATAAACGCTAGGCTGACCTGGGGTTCCGATCAAGACTACTGAGATTGGTGTTAAATCCACCACGACATGGCAAGCTTGGTGGGCGATGTTTGCCGTTTCTGTTCGTTCAACCGGTGCGTGCGATCTGGCGACGGATGAGGTTGCATGCTTGCGCAAGATCAAGGTCCTTGACGGCTTTTTCTGTCATAATGTTGAGCGCGCGAAATCAGACCAAAGGAGGAGGCTCAAAAAATGCTAGAAGACAAAAAATCCCCGCAACTTTTCACTGGAACGCATCCGCTCTCCGACAACTTTCGGCGTGAAATGGAAACCCTGATGTCGCGTTTTTTCGGGGGAGGATCACCTTTCCTACCAATGGAAACGGCTGCGCAACGCACGGGTTTTCCGTCTCTTGACATGACAGGTGCGATTTCACCTGCAATCGATGTCCAAGAAACGGATTCTGCGATTGTCCTGACGGCTGAATTGCCAGGGCTCGAAGAGGATGATGTGGAAATTGAAATCAAGGATCGCAGGCTAATCCTGCGTGGTCAGAAGAAGATTGCGCATGACGAAACGGGCGATCTGCGTGTCAGCGAAAGAAGCTATGGCAGCTTTTCCAGAGCCATGTCGCTGCCAGACACTGTTGAAATCGACAAGATTTCAGCAACATTCGACAAAGGCGTTTTGCATATCGAAATGCCGAAGACTGAGCCTCAGGATCCAAGCCGCAAGATCAAGGTATCGTCGAAATAGACGGTTTGGTGGATCGATACAGTGCTTGAAAAGAGCAAAGTAGAGGGTCGATCGTGGATCGACCTTCTTAGAGTTGCGTCCTGATAAGTGTCTTTGGTTGAATCCGCGCGGGCACCGCAAGTATCTGTACAAATGTGTTTTTTGCACATTCGTACCAGGCCATGGGTTTGGCGTTGAAGCGTGGTAGAATGCCCTCACGCGTTTGGGTAGGGGGCCACAATGCGAAAACCAGAAGAGAGTGGCATGACACCCTCAGGACATGCTGGTGAAGGTGAGGTGCGGGCCTTTCTGGAGAGCCTGACCGGACCATCGCGCGGAAACGTGAACTGGCTGGTCGATAAAGCCCTGACCGTTTCTGTTGACGATAGCAGGGTGTTAAGCCTTCGACCTAAAGACAACCTGCCTCCGCATGATAACGATATTGCGACCCTACAGTGGGTTGACGACGGTTACACAATAACCGCGTCAGCAGGGCGTAATATATGGGTAAACGGACAAAAAGCCTCATCGGTGTCTCTGAGGCATGGCGACATGATCGAGTTTGGCGAAAAGGGCCCTATGTCTCGATACAGATTGTGCGATCACTCATTTCCCGCGCACCATACGGTCGAAGATATCTTTAGTGACGCATATGCCTACGCCCGAGCGAGCCGCCGACCTTTCGCTAAAAAGATGTCTGGCGCCCTGCGCGATAGTGGGCGGCGGCTTGCGTCTCAGACCACGATACTGTTCAGGATCACAGTTCTTGCAACGCTTCTTGTGATTGCGGGGTTTGGGTACCTGCTTTTCCAGAACGACCGGCGCTTGGCGGATAGTATCGAACAGGAGTCCCGTAAGATCGAAGCGGTAGCGGTTATGCTCGCCCAGACGCGAGAAGATGCACTTACGCCTGATGACCTGGCTTCGTTGCGTGACGCTTTTGAAAACCAAGTTCTTTCGACCGAACAGCGTCTTGGAACCTTGGAGCAGCGGGCGGGAGCGCCAACGCGGGTAATCGCCGCCTCCACTCGATCGGTCGCTTTCCTTCAGGGGGCTTACGGACTGCGCCACGTGGAAAGCGGAAAGATTTTACGGCATGTGTTGGGACCTAACGGAGAAAACCTGAAAACCCCGTTTGGCCAGCCTTGGATCGAACCGGACGGGACCGGCGAACCTGCAGAATTTCAATTCACCGGAACGGGCTTTTTGATCGCTGGAGTGCCGTTGATGGCCACCAACCGCCATGTTGCGTTGCCGTGGACATCAGGGGACCAAGAGAAGGCGCTGAGAGAAGCTGGTCTTGAGCCAGAGATGTTGAGGCTGCTGGCCTATTTGCCTGATCAGACGGATCCAATAGAGGCGCGTTTGGTCCGGTTCAGTGAAGCCGCAGACTTGGCGATTTTGGCAGTTGAGCCCAGCCGCGTTCAGGACCTCGGAATTCCGTTGGCGGATGCCACGTCGCGCGTTGGTGAAGAGCTTTATCTGTTGGGATATCCAACGGGTTTGAAAGCTTTGATCGCGCAGGCTGGTCCGGGCTTTCTAGAGGAACTGGAGGCAGAAGGAACGTTGAACTTTTGGTCGATTGCGTCCCGGCTTTCTACTCAAAGCAAGATTCACCCGCTAGCAAGCCGGGGGATCGTCGCGCGGATAAGTGGGAGCGCCATCGTTTATGACGCTGAGACTACGACCGGTGGGAGTGGAGGGCCAGCATTGAATCGGAGGGGCGAGGTCGTTGCCATCAATGCTGCGATCCTGCCCGAGTTTGGTGGTTCAAACATCGGCGTCCCGGTCTCACATCTCAGAACTCTGCTAGGAGAGGTGGAAAGCCAGTGATCATTCGCTCGTTCGGAAGCGCGAGTTTTGAACAAAGAACACAGTGACCAGTGGAACGATCACTGAGATCAGGGCCACGGAGATCAGCAAGTACCCAAGTTGACTGTAGTCCGCAGTCGACGTGACCTCACCGGTTTCGGGCTTGGTGACAGCGCGCGTGACGACGTATGTCTGGTTGAGGTATTTGGTGCTGAGGCTGCTGGCCGACAATGCCATGTTGGTAAACGATGCCATCACGGCAAAGAAGGTCGCTTTCAAATGAGTTGGGGCATTGCGTGCAATCCAAGCCAACATCGGGACCATGGCGATCTGCCCAAGCGGCGACTCAACCGCTGTATCGAGAATGGCAATAAATCTTGCGTCTACAATTCCGCCAGTACGTTCAGCTGTCCATTCATGAATGCCGTAGTAGAGAGCAAGGTTAGGCAGGGCGAGTATGCCTGCGGCGATTGTCAGCAATATCACCACATGCGCAATTGAGCGGTTGGCCATGAATGGTCGCAGAACAATTAACCCCAGCAGCGCCAGCAGCGAAGTCAACAAAGCCAAGATTGCTAAGAATTGCTCATCGAACTCTAGTTCATCGATTTCAAACCAGGTCAGGCCTGGTCCCGGCAGAGGAACGGCACGGAAAACAAAAATGATTGTCGCTGTCCCAATTAAGGCTTTGGCTTGGGCCGGTTCCAGCTCTTTGAGCAGGCGCGACATGAGGTACAGAATTACCGTCAGGGAAACCGCGAAAACTGTTTCCTGCGCATATTCGAAATCAGCGGTTCCCAGAACGATGCTGAGCACCACGAATGCGAGACCGCCGAGCAATATGGACCATTTGACTTCTGTGACTGCGTCCGGTGTGTGGGGCGGGTGTCCCCGCTGGACACGTTGACGCTGGATCAAGCTGTGAAGAACGACTCCGCTGACCGACAACACGGGTATGGCCAGTGCTACTAGGTACACTAGGCCATAGAGCGCGAGGCGCTCGGATTTTTGCAGATCTTCGGTTCCAGAGAAAATCCAGATGTTCACAGCCGCAACCGCCGCAAACCCGGAAATGATCGAGACTCTGCCCAAGGTCTGCATTGTCGTGTGCTGTGCACGGGTTTCTTCAGGTGTAAACGGGAGGCCGTGCTGGTTGACCTTGGGAACCGCCTCGACCGTCATGGCGTCGGCAACAACGTCCTGAATGGCATAGCCCGAAGGCGCCAACAGCAAGGCAACAACATACCAGTCTTCCAGTGGCATGAAACTGGACATCTGTGCAGGCGCGGTCACAAGCCCATACATTGTTAGCAATGACAACGTGATCAGGGATGCGCCAAACAGGATCAGCAGGGACTTCCAGCGCCAGAACAGGTCCACGACATGGCCAAGCGGCATTTTGAGTATCCACGGGATACCAGCCCAAAATGCAAGTCCAGCAACGAAAGAGGCGGATAAATCTAGATAGTCTTTGAGGAAAAAAGCTCCGACGACCGAGGTCAGGCCGGACACGCCGGCAGCGAAGTAGACCATCAATGGCGGTAAATACGACCATTGCAGTTGCTGAACCAGATCTACAAACGTTCTATGCCACCAGGCCGAAAGTTTTGATCCTATTGAAGTTTGGTCAGTCGTCATTTGCCATGGCAGCCCGTCGAAGCCTTTGGGTCGTTGTGTCTAGTTAGAGAAATCCAGATCCGAATAGCAATGCACTGGTGATCACCCCAAGGATCGGTACCACAATAGGAACGCGGAAATGCTTGGCGGCCTCGTCCGGCTGCATCTTCAGCAGGATAAGCGAAATATTGACCAGTACAAAGACGCCTAGAACGATCTGAGACGTGCGCTCTGCCAGAGTACCAATCGGTATAGTTTGGGTCAGCAAAACGATGATCGCCACGACCAGCAAAGTAGCAATAACTGGTGTCTGAGTTGCTTTTGGGACAATCGCCAGAACCTTCGGTAAATGGTTACGGTCAGCTAGGCCGTAGATCACCCGCGAGGCCATGATCATCTGGATCAGTACTCCATTGACTGTCGCCACAATCGCGACCGCGGAAAAGCCCTGTTTGATCACCTCGGGGGCGTTTGAAAACACAAGCGCGAGGGGTGCTGCGGATGTCGAGAGAACGTCGATCGGAACAACAAGTAGAACCGTCATTGAGGTTCCCAGATACAACATGGTCGCCAGAACGAGGGTTAGTAAAATCGCTTTTGGGATGGTGCGCACGGGGTCTTTGACCTCTTCCGCGACATTGGCCATGTCCTCGAAGCCAACAAATGCAAAGAAGGCGAGAAGTGATGCTGCGAAAATGCCTCTCCACGTGTCGAATTCAAGTGGCGGAAGCATCGAACTGATCCCGTATCCCTGCGGATCCTGAACCGACATGCCCCAGCCAATCACAAAGAGAAGGCCTGCGATCTCGATGATCGTAATGACGGCCGCAACAAAGACCGATTCAGTGATCCCCCAAAGCGCGATTAGGCCCATTATCAAAACGACGCTGATGGTCAAAACAGGAATCGCAAAACCGGTCAAAGCATGAAGATATGATGCTGCGCCAATTGCAACGGCAGAGGCAGAGATAACCCCCGAAGCCGCGACCGCGAGCCCTACGAAAACCGCCAACCATCCTTTCTGAAATCCCGCCTCAACATAGGCTGCTTCACCTGCACTGACAGGAAATCGTGTTGCGAGTTCTGCATACGAAAGCGCGGTCAGTGATACGACGAGCGCGGCTACAACGAACGACAACGCCGCAAACGGTCCGGCAATGTCAGCTGTTGCACCGACTAAAACGTAAATGCCCGCTCCGACCGTTACCCCAAGGCCATAAAGCGTGAGCAACGGGGTAGTAAGGGCCCGTCTGAGTTTCTGTTCGTTTGGATCAACAGAGCTCATAAGCGATTTCCACCAACTGCCCATTCAGAACGTCGTCAGTGGCGTCCTTCTCGTTACTTTCCGCGATTGGCGGAGCAGCTCAATCCTATGGTCAAAGCTGCACCGAATGCTTTGTGTCTCAACGTGTGGGCGCATTGGGCGCCAATCAACCAACTGGGGGCTCGCCACCACTTCTGCCGAGCCCCCGTGGGTGGAACTTCCACTCCTACAGAATTCCGTTCACCATAGTGTTCGCTTGGGGACAGGTCGGTGAACGTAGAACAAGTTGAAACATTCGCATTTCAGTATGTGATTTATGTTGGTGCTTTGATCTATGTCAATCAACTTGCAGTGTCGGGGTTGCGATGCTGGATGCAAACCAATTGTCGAACACCGTCGAACTTAAAGGCAAAGCTAAAATGTTCGGCAATGTCAGATCAAAGGTGAAAAGCTATTCGCGATGTTCTGGAACCTGTTACCAGCTTTGGGTGGCATCGGCCTTTTTCTTATCGGCATGCTGTTGATGACGGACGGTTTGAAGGCTTTGGCAGGGGCGCAATTACGAGATATTTTGGGCCGGTTCACGTCGACACCGTTTACCGGGGCGATAACAGGCGCGGTCACGACAGCTGCAATCCAGTCTTCTAGTGCAACGACTGTCGCGGCAGTAGGATTTGTCGCGTCTGGCCTTCTCACGTTTCCACAGGCGCTTGGGATCATCTTTGGGGCCAATATCGGAACGACTATGACAGGTTGGCTCGTCGCGCTCTTGGGGTTCAAGCTAGACCTGGGGCAAGTGATGTTGCCCGTTGTTTTTGTTGGGGCTTTGCTGGCGCTTTCGGGAAGAAAAGCGGTTTCCGGCCTTGGGCTGGCGTTGGCCGGGTTCAGCTTGATTTTCATTGGGATCGAGCAACTCAAGTCCGGGCTTGACGTATTTCGCGGCATAGTGACTCCTGCCGATTTCCCGCCAGATACACTGCTAGGCAGGCTGAAGCTTGTATTGATAGGCGTGCTTATCACGATGGTGACGCAGTCTTCGAGCGCTGGCGTTGCGACCGCATTGGCTGCGTTGAGCGCGGGTGCTGTGAACTTCCCTCAAGCAGCAGCTCTCGTCATTGGAATGGATGTGGGCACGACTTTTACGGCAGTTCTGGCGACTTTGGGCGGGGGCACGATGGCGCGTCGAACCGGGTTTGCTCATGTGATCTACAACGTGATGACAGGAGCAATGGCTTTTTTCTTGCTAGGTCCATTTACTTCGGTGTTTGCAAGCGGGGCGGGGGCCGGAAATTCTCTGACTGCGCTGGTCGCGTTCCATAGTTTCTTCAACGCCATAGGCGTGGCGCTGATCTTGCCGTTCGCGAAACCCTTCGCCAGATTTGTCGAGGCGCTTATACCTGACCGAGGTGCTGAGTTAACGAGATCTCTGGATCCGCTTGTCCTTGGGATGCCGGAATTAGCCGTGGATGCGGCAAAGGCTGCAGTCGAACGCATTGTAAGGGCCGAATTGGCGCACCTTCGGTCGTGTCTGGGGGCATCTCAGACAAACGGAATCGATTTTGGTCGGGATAACATTCAGACCGCCGTGTCCGAAGCCCGCTCGTATCTGGACAAAATAGAACTGCCCAGCATGCCCGACGCAGAGATATCCAACATCAAGGATATGTACCATATCCTGGATCATCTTGACCGGTTGCTTTACCGGTGTGGCCAAGATGATCGGATAAGCGAGTTACCAAAAGACTGGCGGTTGAAGCGGCTTGCTTCGGTGATGATTGCAGCAACTGATGGCTATTTGGAAATCGACGACCCAGTGGAGTGTGAAATTACGCTGAACCGCGTTCGCCGTTTTCTGCGACGACAGAGGAAACTTCGCAGAGACTTGCTCATCTCTGACGCTGCGACTGACAGTCTGCCGGACGACGTGGTCTGGGCGCGCTTGGATGCCCTCAGATGGTTGCATCGAGTGTCTTATCACCTCTGGCGAATTCGTCTGCATTTGAACGCATTGGAAGGAGTGCCGTCTGGGCGCAAGGGTGGTGAGGTCGATGACGAGGTTGCGTAGTTGGAGGCCGGGCTGGATTGGATTCGGCGCGTGCTCAAACGTTATTCGACTGAAACGGCAATGTTCGTACTGGTGCGAACAACATGAGCAAGGTCAAAGACGTTCCTTAGCTATACTGTTTAATGGGATCTTCATTTGTGGCAGAGATTTGGAGGAGAATATGCAGGTTTATCGAGGGATTCTACTGGCACTGTTAGGCACGGAGCCTGCACTAGCGCAGGAGGTCAGCGTCAGTGAGGGAAGTGATTTGTACCGGACGTATTGCTGGCAATGTCACGGTTTCGAAGCGACCGGAGACGGGCCAATGGCCGAAATGCTGGCTATTCGAACACCTGACCTTACCAAATTGGCAGGCGAGAACGACGGAGTGTTTCCGATAGATCGCATAGCTGAACAGATTGATGGTCGTTCACAATTGCTCGCCCATGGGGGCGAAATGCCAATCTTTGGCGCGGTGTTTGAAACAGACCAGCAAATCGCAGTGGCTCTACCTAATGGGCAACCTATGATGGTAGGCCTGCCGTTGGCGAATTTGCTCGCCTTCCTTGAATCGATCCAGTCTGAATAGTCACTGACCAATCTGCTGGTCCGTGTCAGCCGTGCGTTTGATTGACATGAGAGTCAGTGGCGGCCCCAACACCTCGAAGGCCACAGTACTGGCTAGAGTAAAGGCCATGATCGACGCGGCCCAATGCGGAAACTGCTCTCCGGCTACAAGGGCCATACCTACCGCGACACCAGCCTGTGGCAACAAAGCGGGACCGTACCAGCGGGTCTGACGGCGAGGCAGGCCGCCCAGTTTTGCTCCGCAGTAACCTCCGACAAGGCGGGCCACGGCACGTAAGAATAGGAAAAGAGCACCAGCCCAGCCCATCAAACCGAAGGCTTCAACTTCCAACGTGGCGCCAGCCAAAAGGAAGAACAGGATCATGAATGGCCACTGAATGTGCTCGATCTCATGAAAAGCACGGTCGTGATGGCGGGCAAGATTCCCAATCACTGCGCCGACAACCATGCCTGCTACTAGAAATGAAACCTGCAGCCAAAGCGCGAGACCCGCTGTAAGAAAGACGATGCCCACTGCTTCTGCCTGCATTGGCTCTCCCGGTTTCAAACGGCCGGTTAGGTAAGCGGACGGAACGCCCAAGGTGACACCCAAAACAATGGCGCCTCCGAAATCCCACATCGCTGCGGCGGTGATGCTGGCCCAACCATCCGAATGACCGGCCAGAACCAGGGCGATGCTGAAAACGATCAGACCCCAAGCGTCATCAATTGCGACGACGCCCTTTAATGTCTCGGTAAAGCTGTTAGACACCCCAGATTGTTTGATCACATCAGTTATGGCGGCCGGAGCCGTAGCTGTGGCAATTGCCGCCAACACCAATGCCAATCCAAACGGCATACCAATTGCGGTCAATCCAGCAGACACGATAACAAGGGTTGCAACCACGATTGAAATCGAAATCGTCAGAATGGCCCGGCCATGTCGAACCAGGTTCTCGCGGGTCAAAGATCCGCCAAGAAGGAACGCGACCATCGTCAAAGCCACAATGGAAATCTCGTCGAACCACATGGCAACGTCGAGTGGGATTAGCCCCATTCCGGCGTTCCCGGCGATCAGACCGAGGAACAGTAAGGTTGTAACACGAGGAAGATGCGTGGCCCGGCCTAGTTGGTCGGCCGCCAATCCGGCAAGAAAGAGAACACCAAGAGTAATCAGAAAGCCGGCAATGTGCATAGAAATCCAAACGTTAAGTTCTTGTCTAGACTACTCTAACTCCAACGCTGCCCTCTAGGAACCGATGTCGGAGAGAATGCGAGTGTCCCGTTGCGGCCTATGCCGAGGGTAATAAAAATAAGGGATTTTGATCTGTATTAAGGCGAAAGCGCGCCGCAGGTGGCACAATAGCCTATTCAGGGAATGAGGAGGATTTTTCGATGCCGACAAAGAAATCTAACACAAATAGCCCGACCTCACTTTTGGATGTTTTCAAGCAAATGCAGCCACCCATGTCTGGCAATCCGGCCTTCGGTGCCCAGATCGAACAATTTTGGGACGCGCAAGAAAAATTGCTCGAAGAAACAGAGGTCTTTGCGCAGCATTGGTTCGAACGGCGTCATGAGGCGGTCCGGACGGCTCTAAAAGCTGCACGCAATGTGTCTTCCACGAACCCGTCCGATCCCTCTAAAGCCTTTCAGAGCATGGCGGAGTGGCAGCGCCATTCGGCGGAGCGGTTGGTTGCTGACGCTCAGGAATGGTTCGAAACCGTGTCCCGCTGTGCATCTTATGTCGCTGAAACCGAAGCTGAAGCTGTTGAGAAAACAGTTGATGATGTTGTAGCCGCTACAAAGAGCGCGGGGAAATCTTCAAAGTCCGAGCCTGTATAGATTTCCTGCTGCCGAGGAACCAAACTGGAATCATCGGAGCAGTAGATAGGAGGTCAAATGTACAAGAATATCCTGATCCCGGTTGCTCTGGACCAAGAACACGACACACAAGCGTCGTTTGAAGCCGCGCGCCAATTGGCTGATGCGGACGCTGTATTCACCGTGATACACGTCCAAGAACCAATTCCGGCGTATGTAGGGTCTCAAATTCCCAGCGAATTACTTGCCAATACGCGGCATGAAATCTTGGAAAACCTGCATCAAACTGCTTCTGAAATTCCAGGCGCGAAGGCTCGGCTCATCTCTGGGCACGCGGGTAGGGCTATTGTCGATTTCGCAAATGAGAGCGACGCGGATTGCATCGTCTTGGCTTCGCACAAGCCTGGTTTTGAGGACATATTTTTAGGTTCCACTGCGAACAGAGTCGTGCACCACGCCAAGTGTTCGGTTCACGTAATTCGGTGATCCAATGTTAGCGGGGTGGCTTCCTTTTTGAGTGGCCCCTACTTAGTGAGCCAAATCCAATCGAGAGGATTGACCGCTGAGCCAAAGAACCCTTGGACTGCAGCTTGCCTGCGGTTTCGAATTTATTAGAACGCTGGATTTCTTTAGTGTGAAGAGCGGTTGCTGGTCGGTCGCTTGGAGGCTTTCGACACTTGGGTTGCTTCGGAGCCTCAGATTGTGTTTCGAGATGTAGTCTACTTTCCTTTTCTTCGAAGGACGGTTGTGCGATGAAGGCCAAATCCTGCTCCCGCAACCAGTGTCGGAAAATCCCAACACAGACCGGTCAAACTACAATTGATCCACAAAATCAATTGCTCGAAGCCTTAACATCCGCAGGATCAAAACCAAAAGGTCAGAGGTTCATATCCTACTCCTCCTACTCCCGTAAACGCTTGGCTCGAACACACAATCAAACCGACGGGTCAAACACCTTACCCGTTGTTGTTTCAGGCATCCGCTCTTATCAAATCACTGGCCTTTTCGCCGATCATGATGGCTGGCGCATTGGTGTTACCACTGACGATTTCCGGCATGATCGAGCAGTCGGCCACACGTAAGTTGGCTATGCCGTGTACTTTTAGTTTTGCATCTACGACTGATGCTTCGGTGCTTCCCATCGCGCAAGTGCCGGTAGGATGATAGATTGATGCGGTGTTTGACCTTACCCAGTCCAGCGTGCCTTCGTAGTCGTCGGAACTCAGCTGAGCCGTTGGCCGAAACTCCTCTGATATTTTCGAGGCTAAAGGATTCTGTTTGGCTATTCTGCGCGCGATGTTCACCCCGTCAACAATGGTTCGGCAATCCGTTTCAGTGGACAGATAGTTCGGTTTTATTTTGAGATGTTTAGTCGGATCCGGACCGTTCAAACAAAGCTCTCCCCGGCTTTCCGGGCGCAGTTGGCAGACCGACATGGTGAAGGCTGAAAACGGATGAACACCCTCGCCGGGGCTGTCAGCGGACCAAGGCTGGACGTGAAACTGGATATCGGGCGTTTCTACATCTGGCCGGGTTTTCATGAAACCGGTGGCAAGGCTGGCCGCCATGGTCATAGGACCTGCACGGAACAATGCGTATTTCAGGGCGATGCGCGCCTGATTAAAAAGGCTGCGGACTTCATCATTCAGCGTCGGCTCATTGCATTTGAATACTAGCCGGGCCTGCAAGTGGTCCTGTAGCCCTTTTCCGACACCCGTCAGGGCGTGCAGCGGCTCGACGCCATTTTCCTTTAGGTGGTCTGGGTCTCCGATCCCTGAAAGCATCAGGATCTGTGGCGAGTTAATCGCTCCGCCGGACAGGATGATTTCACGTCGGACTGTCAGGGTCTTCTCAACGCCGGAACGATCCCGGTAAACCAGACCGGTTGCCTTTTTCCCTTCCAGAACCACGCGCGTTACCAGAGCGTTCGTAATGATGTTCAGGTTTTGTCGATCCCGAATGGGTTTCAGATAGGCAACGGCAGCACTGCACCGGCGGCCATTGCGGGTTGTCAGTTGGAAATAGCCGACGCCTTCTTGCTCGGCCCCATTGTAATCGGGGTTGAAAGGATAACCTGCCGCTTGCGCCGCCGCGACCCAGGCGTCGCAAATCGGGCGCTGAATGCGCATGTTGGACACCGAAAGCGGCCCGCCCACACCGTGAAACTCATCCTCGCCGCGTTCCTGATCTTCGCAGCGTTTGAACAGCGGTAGCACATCGTCCCAGCCCCAGCCCTCGTTTCCCATCTGCCGCCAGCGGTCATAGTCCTCTTTCTGCCCGCGCACGTAGAGCAACCCGTTTAGAGAGGACGACCCACCCAGCACCTTGCCGCGCGGCCAATCGATGGATCGACCGTTCAGACCTGGGTCAGGCTCGGTGCGGTAACACCAGTCGACCGAGGGGTTGTGCATGGTTTTGAAGTAACCAACAGGAATGTGAATCCACGGGTTGGTATCGCGGCCACCTGCTTCTAGCAGTGCGACAGTCGTGTTGGGATCAGCGCTTAGCCGATTGGCGATAACACAGCCCGACGACCCCGCGCCAACAACCGCATAATCCACCTCCATGACTGCCTCCTCCCAATGTCGCTGAAAAAAACTCTATGCAAGTTGATCGAATTATACTAGCATTTTTTGATACAAAAAGTCTCAATAATTGCGATCAGGGAGGTAAGCAATGGAGATCGGTAAGAAACTGAGTGGGATTTCGCGGCGGGATTTCTTCCGCGTGGCAGGTCGTTACGGCATGAGTTCGACTCTGCTGGCAGCAGGCGGGTTCGGTGGGGTGATGAGCTTGGCAAACCTGGCGCAAGCAGCTGAATCCACGTACGAAAAACGGTTTTCGAAAGAGCCCAAACACACGCTTAAGTTTGGCGCTTCAGGCTTTAATACTCGCAACCTTCTGATCGAACGCGCCGGAGCTATCGAGTTTGCGCGCGATCTGGAAGAACGAACAGATGGTGAGATTCGGATCGAGTTTATCGGCGACAATCAGATCTGTGGACAGCTCAGCTGTGTTGAGAAAACCCAGCAGGGAATCGTCGATATATACGCTGCTTCGACCCAAAACTCGGCTGGTGGCGCGCCTTACCTGAACGTGCTGGACTACGCCTATATGTTCCCAAGCCGTGCGGCGCAGTACCATTTCTTCTACAGCCCTGCGAGCCAACGCATTCTCCGCGAACCCCTGGAGAAACGGCATGGGCTGAAGTTCCTCTTTACCCATTGCGAACTGCGTGGCCTGCAAATGGGCTCAACCTTTGCCGATAAGCCTACGGTGACCAAGCTGGAAGAGTTGTTCGGCACCAAGAACCGCGTGACCGGCACGCAGTTGGGCCGGATCGCAATGCAGTTGCTGAACCTGAACCCGGTTCCGGTGGCCTGGGAAGAGACGCTGGATGCGCTGAAAACCGGTCTGATTGACGGGGCTGAAACTTGGGCCTCCGCCGTGGCTTACGCCAATATGGCACCGGTGGTTTCGCAGTCGGTGAACCTGAAGTTCTTCTGTGGCACCGAGCATACGTCGATGTCGGCCAAGGTCTTCGACGGCCTCGGGGGCGAGTTGCAGGACGCAGTGATGGAGTCTTCCTACTTCACTCAGGCGTTGATCCAAGGTGCGAATGAGGCCGCGTTGTTGAACACTGTTGGCTTCTCGGAGCCGCAGCTTCCCAACACGATCTTTGCCGAAAACGGTGTCCGCCCGGCCTTCCTGCCGGACGATCAGATCAAACTGGCCGAAGAGATGTGCGCACCGAACTATAACCCTGAACCTTGGGCGCAGTGGCGTGAACGCCTGAACAAATGGGCGGGCGGCATCGATACGTATCAGGAAATCTACGACATCGCGCGTGAAATTCCGGCTGACACCCTGCCAGAAAACGTAGAGCCGCGCCGTTGGTGGATGGGCCAAGCCTGATAAGCTGATGTGAACCGGCCCCAAACGGGCCGGTTCCAAAAACACACCGACTGGGAGGACGGGGTACATGTCGTTATGGGCAGACATAGGCGCGATCTTCAGCGCCTTTCTCAGCCAGGATTCGTTCGAGATTCAATCCGCTCTGGAATCTGACGCTGCTTGGGTTTTTGGTGCAGTCGTCTCGGCACTTGGCGGTTTTCTGGTCATGTTGCTCTATAGAAAGGTGCCCTTCATAGAACGTCATTTGGAACGATCAGTGATGGTTTATTCCTATCTTGCCATTGCACTGATCATCTTCTGGGGTGTGATCGACCGCTTCGTGTTCAATGATCAAGAACCATGGTCGACGACCATTCCGCCATTGCTGTTTATGGTCATGGCTTGGTTTGGCGCATCTTACAACGTACGCCTTCGTACGCACTTGAGCTTTAGCGAATTCCGCACCGCAATGCCGAGGGCAGGGCAACTCGCTTGCCTGATCCTTGATGCGGTTTTGTGGTTTATTTTTGCAGTGATCGTCATTGTCACCACGTCCCGCCTGGTCGCCCTGTCCGCGTCAAATTTCCAAATCGTACTGGGTACCGACAATGTCATGCAGTGGTGGTTTCTTCTGGCTGCGCCGCTGTCGTTCTTCTTGATGGTAGGGCGCGTGTTTCAAAACCTCGCGGATGATCTGCACAACTGGAAAACTGGCGAACCGCTCATCAAACAGGCCGTGATCGGAGCAGACTAATGACAGATGGAACCATGGTCACACTGATCTCGGTTGGGGTCACATTTCTATTCATGCTGGGCGTGCCGGTTCTGCTGGTCATCGGCTACTGGGTCATCGGTTGTTCGTTTGTCCTTGGCTTGACGCTCGACAATATGGGTGCCGAGTTGCTGAACGTCTTCAACAAGGGTTTCGCCCTGCTGGCGATGCCGCTGTTCATCCTGACCGGAGACCTGATCAACAAATCCGGCATCGCGCGGCGGCTCAGCGATTTCGCATATGCGTGTCTGGGTTGGATACGTGGCGGGTTGGCGATGGCATCGCTGGGGGCGTGCGGGTTGTTCGCCGCTATCTCGGGCTCAAACTCGGCCACGACTGCCACCATTGGTTCCATGTTGCACCCGGAGATGGTCAAGGGCGGTTATGATGAGCGGTTCAGCGCGGCCACTGCGGCGGCGGGGGGCACGGTGGGGATTATCATTCCGCCGTCGATTATTTTCATTGTCTATGGGTTCCTGATGAACCTGCCGATTTCGGAGCTGTTCGTCGCGGGTATCCTGCCCGGCGCGCTGATGGTCATGGGGATGCAATTCGCCTGCTGGATCATCTGCCGCATGAATGGCTGGGGGTATCTTATCCCGCTGCAACTGAATCGGGTGTTGAAAACCGCGTTCGGCGCTTGGCTTGGCTTCTTTGCCATCGGTTTGGTTTTGTGGGGCATCTATACCGGTAAATTCTCACCCACCGAAGCGGCTGGCGTGACTGTTGGATTTTGCGTGATTGCAGGCTTGGTCAGCTATCCGATCAATCGCTTGATGGGCGCTCGCAACAACATTTCACCTACCGAAAAAACCTATGCCGAGATGTTCGTGGTCGAAGGTTTTACGATCCCCGAGATCCCGTCAATTGTGATCCGGTCAGCCCAGATCACAGGCATCCTTGCACCGCTGATCGCAATTTCAGTGGTGATGCAGCAAATCCTGTCGCTGCTGGGGGCACAAGAAACCATTGGGAACTTTGTAACCTCAATGGGCGGCTACCACGCGGTTCTGTTTACCTCGATGGTGATTGTCTTCTTTTCAGGCATGGTGCTGGAAA
The DNA here is from genome assembly GCF_013112245.1 of Ruegeria sp. HKCCD4315. Taxonomy (NCBI): domain Bacteria; kingdom Pseudomonadati; phylum Pseudomonadota; class Alphaproteobacteria; order Rhodobacterales; family Roseobacteraceae; genus Ruegeria; species Ruegeria sp. HKCCD4315. The sequence continues at coordinate 230,301 of NZ_WVRN01000001.1, forward strand.
GCCTGCCAGTGACGATCATCCTTGCGCCGATACTCGCGCCAATCGCGGCCTCGGTTGGAATAGACCCGATCCATTTCTCGGTGATCTTCCTTGTGGGCGCATCTATCGGCTTCATCACGCCACCTTACGGTTTGAACCTCTATGTGGCATCAGGCGTGACGGGTGTGCCCTATTTCCGCCTCTTGCGATACACTGTGCCCTATCTGGCGGCTTTGCTGTCGGTATGGATCTTGGTGTCGCTTGTGCCCGATCTGGCCTTGATCCTGCTGCCAAATAACTAGAATGTTGCGGGATGGCCGAGACGGAAACCCAAGACAAAGAAACTCAGATCCCGACCAACCTGCGCCTTCTTCTTATCCTTGAGGAGGTGGCGCGGCGTGGGGTCGCCATCAAACCAGCAGACCTGATCGAGACTTTGGGGCTGGCGAAGCCCACAGTTCACCGTCTGCTCCAAACAGCTGAGGCCGAAGGTTTCCTGCAGCGAGATCTGGATGGCCGCTCATACGGCCCTGGGCACCGGCTGCGGTTGCTTTCGGTCAATACCATGTCCTCCGAACACCTGCGCACGGCGCGATTGGCAATCTTGCGCAGTGTCGCCGAAAACGTTGGTGAGACTTGCAACTTAGCCATCCCGGACCGGGAAGGAATGATCTACCTCGACCGGGTCGAAACGAAATGGCCGCTACGCATCCAATTGCCTATCGGTACTCAGGTACCTTTCCATTGTACAGCCAGCGGCAAGATGTACCTGTCTACTCTGCGTCAGAAGACGTTGGATGGATTTCTCTCTGCAGGCAATTTGCAACCCCAGAGCGAACGATCCCTAACGGACCCTAAAGCACTACGCGACGAAATCCGCGGAATCTCTGAAAAGGGTTACGCGACAGATGATGAGGAATTCATGGCCGGAATGACGGCCATCGCTGTGCCCATTCGTGATGGACAAGGCAGATTGGTGGGCACACTTTCGGTGCATGCTCCAACCCAACGTCACGATGTCAACAGTCTGCTGTCCTTTCTGAACATCCTGCAAAAAGGAGCAGGTGAACTTTCCGAAATGCTAATTGACTGATGTCTGCTCGTGGCGATCGTCAGGACCGTCGTCACATCAGACTAAAAATGATTTTATCAAGCCGACTGAAGAATTCAGCTATCCGGAAAACGCCGTATTTGGTTGTCGCAAAGTCGGACCTTTTCCGGGCCGAAGTCACCAACCGATCCGACAAGTGAATACAAGCGTTTTTACTCAACAGGTCTGACACTTAAATGCACGCGGCCAAATTCTGATCAGGTGAAGCCACTGGGACCAAAGAAGCCGCTTCGAATGTGCACGGCGCGACGGCAACCCGAGGCGATTGCTGCAATGGCCGAGTGAAGGACGAGGTGCTTCATGCTGCTTTGCGGTCGGATTTTGTCGTTCTGCTCCGATCTACTCAGGTTCAGCTTCGACGCTGTAGCTTCCATCTTCGCGGTGAACTTCGCGCCCGCTGAGAGGTGGGGTGAAGACGCAAACAAGTCTCAGGTCGGTCTCTGTGGCTTGCACCACGTGCCGGTCATGGTGATCCAATGCGTAAAGGGTGAATGGCTCTAGGATATGCCAGGGTTCATCGTCGGCGGCTCTGATCCGACCATTGCCCTCGATACAATAGCAAGCCTCCAGATGGTGGGTGTATTCAAGCTCAAGCGAGGCACCCTTTTCGATGAGCGTGTCAGTGAGCGTGAACCCCATGCCATCCGAGGCCAAAAGCAACCTTCTGCTGTTCCAGCCTGGTCCAGAGACGTCCCGCTCTGTTCCAAGAATGTCTTTGAGTGCTTTGACAATCATTTCACTCTCTCTGTTCTACCTGACTGCGCGGTTCATGCCGCCGTCGGACAGTATACTCTGACCATTGATGTATCGGGCCCCCTTACTTGCGAGGAACACGCATGTCTGGCCAATTTCTTCGAATGTTGCCGCCCGCTGCGCGGGAATTTCCATACGGGCCCGCTCGGACAGGTTCACATTCTCGCAGAACCCGGGAAGTAGGTTGTTCATGCGAATGTTGTACCGCGCATAGCGATCCCCGTAGAGCTTTGAGAAACTGTGCAAAGCACCGCGCAACATGCTCATGGGATAGGGCGCGCGAGGTTCGATTGTGTTCATGGAGGAAATGTTTACGAACGCTCCACCGCCCTGTTCGATCAAGATGGGCGTGACGATGCGAGCAATCTTCACAACGTTCAGCACATACATATCCAGGCTTTCGTGCCACAGCTCGTCGCTCAGTTCCAAAAGCGGCCCGTCAAAATCAGGATCGAAGCCAACAGTTTTGATGGCCTCGGGTACCGAACCACCGTGCCCCATATTGCTGACAATAGCGTCAATCCGACCATACGCGCGCATGGTGTCATCAACCATCGCCTGCAGATCGTCCACATCCAAAACCGAGCCACGGCGGCCGATGCCACCAAGTTCTTCCGCCAGTTCAATCGAGCGATCGGACGGCGACATCAGCGAGACCTTGTAGCCCGCCTTTGCCACTTCAATGGCGCACCCCCGGCCAATGCCTTGGCCCGTACCTGTCATCAGCGCAACTTTGAGTTCGGACATGCGACCCTCGATCAATCAGACCCATGAGATTTCTTAGATTGACCCCGCTATAACTCTTTGTAACCAATGATGCCTATCGAGTTTATCTGATAAGGTTGTTAGTTTTTCTCACATGGCTGAAAATCTCAGACACCTTCGCGCCCTTCAGGCTTTTGACGAAACTGCGACCCATTCCAGCCTGACCAGAGCAGCGGACGTGCTGAATGTCACTCATGGGGCGATCAGTCGACAGATCAAATTGCTAGAGCAACATCTTGGCGTAACGCTTTTTCATCGTCACCCCAATGGCGTTGAGCTAACCGACGCCGGGGAACGCCTGCATCAATCAACACGTGGGGCGTTTTCTGCTTTGCAGTTGGGTGTGACAGAGGTGAAGCGTTTTCATCATCGTCAGTCGATCACGGTGTCTTTGTCGACGTCGCTGGCTCTCAAATGGCTTGTGCCATTGCTGAGTTCGTTTCAGCAAGAGCACCCGGAAATCGCCCTGTTGCTAGACACGAATGATGCCTTTGCAGATTTTGACAGATCCGATGTCGACGTCGCATTGCGGTTTGGGGAACCCAATTGGGACGGGCTTTATCATGAGCAAATCCGAGAAGAGGAATTGATCGTCGTTGCCGCGCCTTCGCTTGTAGAAAACAAGCAGCTACCAATGCGTGCCGGAGAGGTGGCAAAATACCCTTTGTTGCATGATACCTTCAATGCGGGTTGGGACCATTGGGCCTTACAAGTTGGCCTGGACGCGGATCGCATCAAAGCGCGGAACATCAATTTCGTGGACAGTGCTGTTCTTTTGGAAGCTGCGATTGACGGCCAAGGCGTGGCCTTGGCGAGACACCTCTTGGCGGAGAGAGATTTAAAGCTTGGTCGGCTGGTCCGCCTGGATGAAAGCCGCGTGTCATTGAACCGTGGCCTCTATTTCGTCTGCCGAAACGGAGATCAAGATCGTGTCACTGTGAGAACCTTCAAGCGTTGGCTGATGTCGATTTGAGGCGATGTCCCGTAAACGATGCCCCGCTAGGCCATCAAGGGTCCGCTCACTTCAGAAGTCGACTATGTCCGCGAACTTTCAGTTCACTCGGACTCCAATTTCCAAGCGCAGCGAATGGCTGGTCTGACGGGCCACGACGCAGCATCCTCAAGGTCGGTCGAAGGTCGGGAATGGGCCGCCCGTGAAGCCGGGCGGAATTGACATAGCGAACATTATTCCCGAAGGACAAGTCACGCGCGGAATCCGTCGGTTTAGCCCACACTCCAAGCTTGTAAGCTGAACCCGAGACAATCTTAGGCCGACTGGACCGATCTGATGCGCCGAGATGGAAGCATATCCAGTCGGTGTTTGAGTTTAAACTTCCGTTGATTGCTTGCGCTTCCACATCTCCAGCAACGTCTTCTGAAAAAAACCGATGTAAGACTATGTCGTAAGATTATGCCAACTGCTTTAACCGGGGCATCAAATCCAAGAGTTCCCTAGTATACGAATGCTGCGGATCTTCGAACAACGAATCCGTCTCCTGGACCTCAAGCAACTTCCCATTACGCATCACGCCCACCCTGTCACACATCTGACGTACGACCGGGAGATCGTGGCTGATAAAGAGCATGGTCAAGCCGAGATGTTCCTGCAGGTCTTTGAGAATGTTCAGGATTTGCGCTTGAATAGAGACATCCAAGGCGCTTGTCGGTTCATCGCAGATCAGAAAACGGGGCTGAGTTGCGAGGGCGCGAGCAATACAAATACGCTGACGCTGCCCTCCGGAAAATTCATGTGGATACTTACGCCATGCGTCCTTAGCCAGCCCAACCCAGTCGAGCAATTCGCGCACACGTGGTTCGATAGCGGGCTTGGGCAGGATTTTATGGTGATGGATGGGCTCGGCCACGAGATCCCCAACCCTCATGCGGGGATTCAAACTGGAGAACGGGTCTTGAAAGATCATCTGGATCTGGCGGCGGTAGGCTTGCAGAGCCTCTGCCTCCATGACTGTGACGTCTTCGCCATCAAAGATAACCCGTCCGCCATCTACGGGATAGAGCGTTCCAATCATCCGCGCGACCGTGGACTTGCCAGAGCCACTTTCGCCCACAAGGCCGAAAACCTCACCGTCGCGAATGTCGAAACTCACCTGATCGACGGCAGTGAAGTACTTGCGTTGCGATGGTAGCAGCCCACCTTTTTGCAGGAACGTTTTAGTAATGTTTTCGACTTCCAGCAGCTTGCCGGTTTTGGACAGATCAGTCTTGTCCCAATGGGCCGCCAGATCGTCAATCTTGAAGGTTCTTTCCCGCTCGCCATAATTGACCACTGGGAAACGCTCGACCTTGGTGTGCGGGCGCGGCACGGCGGCAATCAGGGATTTGGTATACTCATGTGTCGGCGCGCCGAGGATCTGATCGGTCGTGCCGCTTTCAACCACATGACCGGAATACATCACAGTGACCGTATCGGTGGTGTCGGCGATAACACCCATATCATGGGTGACGAGGATCACGCCGACCTGACGCTCTTTCGCCAGTTCCTTGATCAGATCCAGCACCTGCGCTTGGACAGACACATCCAGGGCCGTTGTAGGTTCGTCCGCGATCAGAACACTGGGTTCGGTACAGAGCGCGAGCGCGATTACCACCCGCTGACGCATCCCGCCGGAAAACTGGTGCGGATACTGGTTGAAACGATCCGCCGGGTCGGGGATGGACACGCGATCCAGCAGGGCAATGGCGCGCTTTTTCGCCTCGGACGCGGACAGGCCAAGATGCAGTTGGATCGTCTCGACCAATTGCTCACCAACTGTGAACAGCGGGTTCAGCGAGGTCAGCGGGTCCTGAAAGATCATCCCGATCTCTTTGCCCCGGATCCGGCGTTTATCCTCGGCGTCCAACTCGTCGATGCGGCGCCCATTCAGCCAGACCTCACCCTCTGACACATGGGCCGGAGGGTCCAGCAGGCCGATCACGGCGTTGCCGGTCATGGATTTGCCTGCACCGCTCTCGCCGACAACGCCCCGGATTTCACCGGGGTGGAGATCATAGGTCACATGCTCGACCGGCTTGAAGATGCCGTGGCGGGTGGGGATTTCCACCGTCAGGTTGCGGATCGAAAGAACGGGATCGGTCATTTCAGCCTCGGGTTCAGAACATCACGCAGCCAGTCGCCCAGCAGGTTCACACTCAGCGCCAGTGCCAGCAGAGTGCAGGCGGGGAAGAACAGGATCCACCACTCGCCCGAGAACAGGAAGCCCTGCCCGATACGAATCAGCGTGCCGAGTGACGGTTGCGTTGGTGGCGCTCCAACACCAAGGAAGCTGAGCGTCGCCTCGGCAATGATCGCCAGCGCCAGCGAGATGGTCGCGATCACCAGAACCGGTGACAGCACATTGGGAAGGATATGGCGCAGCATGATCGTCAGCGGGCTTTGCCCGATGATGCGCGCGGCGGCGACATAGTCCTTGTTTTTCTCGACCAGCGTTGCGCCCCGGACGACACGAGCGAACTGCACCCAATCGGACAGGCCAATGGCCAGGATCAGCACCCAGATCGCCATTTGGTCGCGATATTCCACCGGAGTAATGCCTTTGGCGATGCCAAAGATCAGCATAGCAAGCAGGATAGAAGGGAAGGTCAGTTGCACATCCGCTGTACGCATAATGATCGTTTCGGTCCAGCCGCCGAAATAGCCCGACAACAAACCCAGAATAATGCCCAGAACCATGGCGAACAGAACGGCCGCCACCCCAACAAATAACGAGATCCGCATTCCGTACAGGATGGTCGAAAACACATCCCGCCCCTGATCGTCGGTGCCCATCAGGAAGCTTTCGCCTGTAAAGGCATTGGGTTCCATCGGCGGGGTGAAGCCGTTCATCAGGTTCAGGCTGGCCGGGTCAAACGGGTTTGTCGGCGCAATCAACGGTGCAAGGATGGTGGCGAGGATGAGGATCAAAGCCACCGTGGCCGAGACCATGGCCACGGGCGACCGGCGAAAGGCGTAGAACTGGTCGCTGTCCAGAATGCGTCTCACTCGGCTCATGCGCTGACCCTCAGGCGCGGGTCGATGAAGGCATAAAGGATGTCGACCGCAAGGTTGATGGTGACAAAGATGACCGAAATCATCATCAGGTAAGCTGCCATGACAGGAATATCCACGAACTGGATTGCGTTGATGAACAGAAGGCCGAGACCCGGCCACTGGAACACCGTCTCGGTGATGATGGCGAAGGCGATGATGGCCCCCAGTTGCAGACCGATGATGGTGATAACCGGGACCATGGTGTTTTTCAGCGCATGGCGGAAATTGATGGTCCGGTCGCTGAGGCCGCGGGCGCGGGCAAAGCGGATATAGTCTTGCCGGAGGACTTCCAGCATCTCGGACCGCACCAACCGCATGATTAGGGTCATCTGATACAGACCCAATGTAATCGCTGGCAAGATCAGCGCCTTAAGCCCGCTGCTGGTCAGCAAGCCGGTGTTCCACCAGCCCAGATCCACAACCTCTCCGCGCCCAAAGCTTGGTAGCCATCCAAGCTCGACCGAGAAGACGTAAATCAACAGGATGCCGATCAGGAAGGTGGGCAGGGATACCCCGATCAGAGAGGCTGACATGATGAAATTCGCGGCAAACCCGTCTCGCCGGATTGCGGTGAAAACACCCAGTGCGATGCCTAAGACTATGGCAAATACGGCCGAGACCAGCGCCAGTTCCAGCGTCGCCGGAGCGCGTTCGGCCAGGATTTCAGCGACCGGACGCCCCTGACGGAAGCTGACGCCGAAATTGCCCTGTACCGCTTCTTGCAGAAACTTCACATATTGCACCGGAAACGGCTGATCGAGTCCCAACTGAGCGCGCAGACGTTCCACATCTTCCATGGTCCGCTCTTGCCCCAGCATGTTGTCGATCGGATCACCGACAAAGCGGAACATGGAAAAGGCGACAAGGCCCACGACGAACAGAACCAGCGCCGACTGGGCAACGCGCCTGATAATGTATGACAGCATTTAGTTGACCGTGACCCAGCGCAGAAGGAAGAAATTGTCGGGCCGTTGTGTCAGCTCGATATTGCTGCGCGCGCCCCAGACCAACGGCTGGACGTAAAGGGGCACATAGGCGACCTCATCCTGAAGTATGCCTGCAACCTCATCCAGCATAGCCTGACGGGTAGGCTCATCGATCTCGGACTGGATTAGTGGCAGCAATTCATCCACGCGGGCGTTGGAATAGCCGCCAAAGTTCCACGAACCCAGCTTCTTTTCCTCATTTGGTGTCGATGCGAGGAAACGCACAGGATGTTCGGCGTCAAATGTGCCCGGTGACCAGCCCAGCAGATACATATCGAAGTTGTCGGCGCGCAGCTCAGGCCAATAATTTTGCACGGGCATCGCATCGAGCGTCACATTCAATCCAACTTGCGTCAGCATGGCGGTAATGGCCTGACAAACGGATTCGTCGTTTAGGTAGCGGTTGTTGGAGCATTTGAAGCTGACTTCGGCCCCTTCGGCTCCCGCTTCGGCCAGCAACGCCTTCGCACCTTCTGGGTCGTAGGCATATGGGTCTGCGTTTGCAGCCGAATAGCCACGCATCGCCGGGCTGACCAACTGGCTTGCCACTTCGGCGTTGCCGCGCATGATGGTTTGCAGGATGGCTGGTACGTTAACTGCTTTGGCAACGGCCTCGCGTACGCGCACGTCGCCAAAAACGTCGGTCCCGCCTTGGCCCGTTTCACTTGCGCCTTCCTGCTGGTCGAAGCCCAGCATGATGACACGTGCTTCGATGCCCTGAATGACTTTCACGTCCGGGTTGCCCTGCAACCGGGCGACGTCCTGAATGGGAACCGGGTTGATGAAATCCACATCGCCTGAAAGCAGAGCTGCCAGAGCGGTCGCTGGATTCTGGATAGGCACCAGTTCGGCACGAGTCAGGTTGTGCTCGGTCTCGCCCCACCAGCCTTCGAAGGGCTCTAGAACCGTGCGCAGGCCCGGCTCTCTCGCGGTGACGCGGAAGGCACCGGTACCGTTGGCGTTGAGCGTTGCGTAGTTACCTGCTTCTTTGTCGGGAAGGGCTGTGTCATTCGCCTCGGCCCAGCCGCTATCCATGATCATCCAGTTGGCGATGCTGTCGGGAAAGATTGGGTTTGGTGCGGTGGTCATCACGTCGACGGTGTAATCGTCAACCTTGACCACCTCGCTGACGGGCGCGAACCAGCTGCGGGTGTCCGAGTTTTCGTCAGACGCCCGCTGGTACGAGAAGATCACGTCATCCGCATTGAATTCAGACCCATCATGAAACGTTACGCCCTCGCGCAGCTTGAACCTCCATCCAGCTCCGTCGCCGATGGTTTCCCAACTGGTCGCAAGCGCCGGTTCGATGGTCATATCCTTGCCTCGCCGAACAAGCCCTTCGTAGACATTGTTCAAAAAACCCAGAACGGGGGCGGAGTTGACCGCATGAGGATCCATTGTTTGCGGGTCCGTTGTAACGGCAAACGTGAACTCTTCGGCTGCTACGGGTAAGGCAAGCGCGCCCAAAAGCGCGGCAGTGGTCAGACGTTTCATGATAGCTCCCACTTTTTGGTGGCGGGCCCCGTATTTCGAGGCCCGGCCACGTTTCTTAGTTCAGGCCGAAGTGCTTGACCATAGGCTGATCTTCAGGATCAACGTTGATGTCCAGGTTTTCAGCCATACCCCAGTTCAGCACCTGATGGTGGATTGGAATATAAAGCTGTTCATCCTGCACCACGCGCCAGATCTCGGCGATAGCCTGATCTCGCGCAACAAGATCCGTGTTCGAGGCCAGCGACTTGATCTTGGCATCCAACTCATCATTGTCATACCCGGTGCCGTTCCACGTCCCGATGTCGCTTTCGCGGCCATGGACGAGGAAGTTGAAAATGTACTCCGAGTCATAGGTCGGAACGCCCCATCCCAGCATGTAGAAATCGGTCTTGCCATCCGTGATCAGCGGGAAGTGCTGTGCCTTGGGTTTGGCATCCAGATTCACCGTAATGCCGATCTGACCCAGCATCCCGACAGCGGCCTGACAGATACCTTCGTCGTTGATGTAGCGGTCATTGGGGCAATCCAGCCGGATCGAGAAGCCGTCGGGATAGCCCGCCTCGGCCAAAAGAGCCTTCGCGCCTTCAACATCCGTGCTGCTTTCACCGTCCATCTCGGCGGTCCAGCCGTTGACGAAGGGCGGTGCGATCATCCCGGCAGGTTGCGACTGACCGCGCATAACCACCTGTTGGATGGCGTCCCGGTTGATCGCCTTGGACATGGCCTGACGTACCCGGACGTCGGCAAGGGGGTTCTTGCCATCGACGTTGTCCGCTTCGATATCATCCCCGCCCTGGTTCATACCAAAGAAGATCACCCGGTTTTGCGGTGCTTGCTTGACGACCAAGCCGTCCACAGCATTCACCCGGTCCAGATCCTGCACCGGCATATCCTGAAGGAAGTTCACCTCGCCCGACAGCATCGCCGCAACGCGGGTGGCGTCGTTCTGGATCGGTGTATAGATGATTTCGCTGATCGCCATCGGGAACTGATCACGACCCCAATAGTCTTCGTTCCGCTCCATCACGGTTTTCACATCGGGCTCGCGGCTAACCAGCTTGTAGGGGCCGGTGCCATTTACATTCACAGTCGCAAAGGTGATCTCACCACCTTCAAAGTCCTGAACGTTGACCGCGTTGTTCGCCGCGGTCCAGCCTTTGTCCATGATAAACAGGTCGGTCAGGTTCGCCGGCAGGATCGGGTTCGGGCCGTCGGTCACGATCTCGACCGTGTGGTCATCAACAGCACGCACCTCGACAATCGAGTTGATTAGCTCTTTCATGTCCGAGTTTGGTTGTTTCGCGCGGTTGATACTGAACACTACATCTTCTGCGGTGAAATCAGCACCGTCATGGAACTTCACGCCCTGACGCAGGTTGAACACCCAGACATTCGGATCACTCTCGCTGGGGGCCCAATCGGTGGCCAGCGCAGGCTCAAAAGCGCCGGACGTGTCGCGGATAATCAGAGGTTCATACATCTGGTGGCGCACGGTATGCGTGGGCCCTTCGTTTTGCGAATGCGGGTCAAGCGTCAGCGCATCCCCCGAGCGCGCCCAACGCAGGGTTTCTGCATTGGCCAGCGACGTCGTCGTCATCAACAGCGCAAGCGCGAGTATTGGTTTGTTCATGTTTTTCTCCCATTTTGCAGATGCTTATCTGCTTTGAATTCGCGATGCTCTGTCGCAAATTTCTGTGAACGTTATGGTTGTGGATAGCATACCAACTGCGAATGCATGTCAATCGTTCAACGCGGTGCAGAGTTGCCAAACGTTTGAAACGCGGGACTTTTAGATGGCAGCTTCCCTCCAAAAACGTCGCATCAAGTGTCTATTGCTCAGGCGAGACGAAAACAAACCGCAAAAATCAAGCTTCCCGTAATGGTAAGTAAATCCAGGTGGCGCTGACGGGAACGGCGTTTTTCAGAGTCTGGATAAATGTCCGCTTTTTGAAGCGATTGCCCCACTGCCTTAGACTTGCTGCCAGATTTGTAATCCTCCCGAGGTTTTTTCGCTCGTTTGCCAAGTACACAAGTTGGTTGTTCAAGCAAAACACACCAACGGCAGATTAACCTCGGATAACAGAAGTTTAGTGACGAGTTGCGTATGTCGGGTTCGCGCCTATTCCTGACTTTTCAATTGCGGTCGACACCGGTGGTTGTGCCCTTCCGCAATCAAATTTCAATCAGAACGTTCGATCTAAAAACAGTCCACCGGACTGTCCGCTCAACAGACAAACAGGTAAACTGCATGATGAACGCGGAGAAGTCTGCTGAGCGGCGTGATTGCGGAGCTTAAATGACCGGATATCGAGCAGGGTCTATACCGTGACGTTTGCAGACGACATCAATGTAGCTTCCTTCGGGCGGCAACCCACCGTAATGCGCCCTTATGTTGCTTCTGGTTTCGCCTTGGAAATGATGGAAACGAACCCAATCGGGTTCGTAGTCATCTAGACCACGTTCAGGATCCAAAAAACCGCGACGCGGAAAATACAAATGCCAGTGCTGGCCGCGACTGATCTCGCCGGTCGCGTTTAGGGCCCAGCGGGTGACACTGGGGCCGGTTGTCGTCCAGGGCAGGTCATACAGCGTAAATCGATCGCCTGCCTGGTATCGGTCAACTAACTTCTGTGTGCGTTCCGGTCCGAGCCAAAACGGAAATGGCACATCAGATTCCAAGAAGTTGATGATAAGTTTTAGGGCCAGTGAACCCTTTGGGAGACGCAGAACGCAGTTGTTCATCGAGTTGTTCCGCCTAATCAGGCCGAACAGATAATCGGAATTCACGTGCAGGGGATTTACGCAATATATGTCCAGATCGACCCAGACGTAATCGGTTTTTTGCATCAGATAGATTCGGAACACATCCGAATACACCGCGGCGCGTTTGCGTGACGCATCAAGCTGGTCGGTTTTGCCCACGCCATATATTTCGCGGGCGTCATGGACGATGACACCGTCCGGGACATCAATGTCCAAATCCAGAACATAGAGATGATACGTGTAGCCATGGTCGAGAAAGGACTGAATACAGACTCGCTCCACGCAAGAGAGCGATTGTCCGTACCAAAAACTCGCCACCTCAAAATCCAAAACATCGTTCCCTTTGCAACGGTTTGATACAGTGTCTCTACCTAAGGGATTTGGAGGTCGTCAACGACCGGATGATGCTTCTCGATCGTTGTGTTTTATTGTCCACATGCCGATTGGTTCTGTGTCGATGTTTCTGCGTGAATCCAAGTGGAAGTGTATAATCGAAAAGAACCTTGGGCGGGTTCTGCAGACTTATTCAAGTTAAGTTGGATTCACCCTAGATCTGTCTACCGTTGTCGCATCTCCCATCAGTGCTTTTCCTGTAGATCCTGCCGCGCGAGTTCCTGTATTTGCAAACAAAGTGAACTCCTGCCTAGTTGGTTGTGCCTCTTCATCTTCGTGCGAATTTATCAGTCAACGGCGAAAGGCTTTGCCCAGCTTGGCTTTTACCGCATGATGTCAATAGGTTGATGGCGGAAAAGAAGTCAGTATAACTAATCCTGCAGGTATTTGTTAAATATATAGTAAATTGATCTATGTTGAATGTATACCACGGTAGATACCACACAACGATCGATTTCAAACGAGGCACAGCGCAAGGTGTCTTATGACAAGATGTTGGTAAAACAATATAGCAGACACTCACACAGATTGCAGCTAAAGACCGCTTTGAGCCCAACGCCGACCTCGACTTTTTCGCGTGGTCTAGTCAATCGCGAGGGTAACCCGACCTTCGCTGCGGGTGCGAGTTGAGACGTCGTGCGTGCTGCAGGCAGGACACAGAAGCGCTTAATTCACGTGCTGGGTCTGGCTGTCCGCTTTAGTTGCGTCACTCCAATAGGACCCTTCTTTCCTGTCTATGTGGAGTTTCAGCACGTCTAGCGCTTTTGAAACATCGCCATTCTCGACGCACTGAAGCAACTCAATGTGCTCCCGATAGGACTTAGCCATGTGATCCGGGTGGTGCCCCAACCGGCTGCGCAATGCTGCCATTTTAAGAGCAATCGTCTGGTACGCGTCATTCAGAAACCGATTATCCGCACAATCAAACAGGCATTGGTGGAAAAGAGTATCCTGATACAGGTATTCTGCATCATCCGCCGCCCCTCGCGCCGCTTTCATCCGATTGATGCAATCGTTAAGCGCGGTATACAGCTCTTGCGGGTTTGCCTGCATGGCCGAGGTTAAAGCGGTTGTCTCAAGGCAGACACGCGCGTCGCAGAGCTTTGCCAATTCTTCGGGCTCCAAGTTGAACACGAAGGACCCACGTTGCGGTTCGACTACGAGCAGCCCTTCCATTTCAAGTCGATTGATTGCCTCACGAACAGGTGTGCGGCTGACCTCAAGGTTCTTGGCGATTCGAGCCTCAGACAGCTGCTCACCCAGTTCGAACTCGCCTTTGATAATCCGCTCGCGCAGGTTTTCGGTCACCAATTCCGTCAATGATTTCGGTCTGTTGAATGGGCTCATGTCGCTCTCCTCAGTTCGACAGTAGCAGCGATGTATCTGGCATACAATGTGTTAGTGTTGACACATTAGCATACTGTATGCCAGTTTTGATTCTCACAAAGAGACGGCATCGGGAGGGGCGTCTTTGCAAACTCTAGAAACATGGATTGTTGCATTGAATCGGGCGCTGGTGGCTTTGGCGCTCGCTACGGTCTTTGCAATCGTCTTTGCCAATGTGGTGGGGCGGTACGGTTTTGGTACGTCCCTGGCCTGGGTTGAAGAGGTCGCAAGACACCTAATGATCCTCGGCGCTTTTTGCGGTGCTGGTCTTGCCTTGCGAGAGGGCCGGTTGGTCGCGATCACCACAATTCCGGATTTGCTACCCGAAGCTCTGGCCCGACTGCTGCGCTGGGCCATCGTCTTCGTCATGTTTGCCTTCATGGCGACGATGCTGTGGCTGGGTGTCAAGTTCGTTGAATTCGGCTGGAACAAGGAAACCATGTCCACCGGCATTTCACGCGGCATCCCCTATCTCGCTATCCCAGTCGGGTGCGCTTTGTTCCTGATTCAGTTGGCCTTTTTCGCAAAACGTTTCGTAAGCCAAGAGTTTGAACACGGCCCCAGCGCCAAGAGCGAAGAGGCGTAGGTCTGAGCCATGGCAAAAACCCTGATCATCCTGTTCTTTGCGACGCTGTTTCTGGGTGTTCCCGTAGCCTTCACGATGGGGATCGCCGGCCTGTCGGCGATTTTTATCGACGGTTCATTGAACCCACTGGTCGCAACCCAACGCATGTTCGCCGGGATCGACAGCTTTCCGCTGATGGCGGTACCGTTCTTCATTCTCGCGTCTGAACTGATGACGGCATGCGGGCTAACAAACGCTTTGTTGCGCTTTGCCAACGCTCTGGTTGGGCATGTACGTGGTGGGCTGGGGCATGTGAACATCCTTGTGTCGATGCTGTTTGCGGGGATCAGCGGTTCTGCCCTCGCGGATGCAGCAGGGCCTTCTGCCATCGTCATGCGGATGATGCGTGAAGCTGGGTATGAGAAGAACTATGCCGGTGCTTTGTCCGCCGCGACAGCCACCATCGGTCCGATCATCCCACCGTCCATCCTGGCTGTGATTTTTGCGATCTCGACTAATGGAGTGACGGTCGCGGGACTATTTTTGGCTGGAATCGTGCCTGGGGTTCTGCTGGGCGTTGCGCTGGCCATCGCGAACCATATCGTGTCCACCCGCAACGGCTACCGCGGGCGCGAACATCGCGCCACCATGGTTGAATTGCGCAGTGCAACCCTGTCGGCCATTCCAGCGCTGATCATGCCAGCAATCATTCTGGGCGGTATCCTGTTCGGTGTGTTCACTCCGACCGAGGCGGGCGCGGTGGCCTCTGCCTATGCTCTGTTCCTTGGCTTCATCCTGCGCGCTTTCACGGTCCACGCTCTGTACGCCGCGTTTGTGCGGGCCGCGGTGGTGACGTCGTCGGTCTTCCTGATCGTGGCGATGGCGTCGATCTTTGCCTGGCTGCTGACTTATCTGCAAATTCCGCAGGAACTGGCCAAACTGATCACCCAGATCACCGAGAACCGTCTGGGCATCCTGTTCATTCTTGCGGCGTTCGCCCTGATCTGCGGCTTCTTCATCGACACGCTGCCCGCGTTAATCATCCTGACGCCGATCCTCGGCCCCATCGCTTATTCTGCGGGGATCGACCCGCTGCAATTCGGGATGATGCTGGTGCTGAACCTCACCATCGGAATGATCACCCCTCCGGTTGGTCCAGTGCTGTTCGTGATCGCCACCGTCGGACAACTGAAAATCGAACGCCTGTCAAAAGCGGTTTTGCCGCTGCTGCTGGCTGAGCTCGTGGTGCTGCTTCTGGTCATTCTCGTGCCGGGTGTCAGCACCTTCATCCCCAACTTCTTTGGATTTGCGAACTGACATGAAAGGGAGGAACCTCATGAAAACCATGTCGAAACTGATGACGGCAACAGCCGTTGTTGCAATGACCGCCGCCAGTGCGGCTTCAGCTAAAGAGCTGAAATATGCGCATTTTCAGGCCGCTGACCTGAGCTCGCCCAAACACGCCGCGGCGCTGGCGTTTGAAGCCTGCGTCGAGGGTAAGACCTCGGGCTTGATCGACGTTCAGATATTCCCGGCCTCGCAGCTGGGCGGAGGGTCCGAGATCATGGAAGGTTTGCAGCTGGGCACCGTTCAGATGGCAGCGATCCACGACGGCCCGATCTCGGCAGTCTACAAACCCTTCTCAGTTCTGGCGATGCCCTACCTGTTCGACGATCAGGCGATGGCCTGGGCGGTGATGGACGGTGAATTCGGTGACGCGCTGGCCGAGGATATGCTGGCAAAGACCGGCATCCGCAGCTTTGGTGTGGCCGATAATGGCGTGCGTAACTTCACCAACAACGTCAAGCCCGTGGCCGAGCCTGCCGATATGGAAGGCCTGAAAATGCGCGTAATGACCGCGCCTGTATGGGTGACTCTGGTTGAAAGCCTGGGTGCATCGGCAACGCCCGTTCCGTGGCCGGAACTGCCTGGTGCGCTGCAGCAGGGCGTTGTGGACGGTCAGGAAAACGGTGTGACAAACATTGTCAACGCCTCGCTGTATCAGCACCAGAAATACGTCTCTCTGGATGGGCATGTATTCAGCTGGCACGCCTATCTGATGTCGGACATGTTCTATGAGAGCCTGACCGATGACGAGAAGAAAGCCGTCGAGCAGTGCGTTGAAATCTCGAAAACGATCCACCGTGGCATGACCGCCGCGCAGGACGCCAACGCCACCGCGATCCTGTCGGAAAAAGGCATGGAGGTCGTGCCGGTCAGCCCCGAGCAAAAAGCCATGTTCCGCGAAGCCGCGCAGCCCGCCGTGCGTGAATACATCGTCGGTGAGATTGGCGAGGAATGGCCGGATCGCCTCGACGCTGCCGTCGAAGCCTACAAGGCCCAGTAACCCATGCCGAGGGACCGTCACATGACCCGCCAAACCATAGCAATCCTTGAACCCGGCTATGCCGCCTATGACACCGAGGCCTCGGTGCTGGCCAAGCAGGACGTTCAGATCGCGCCGGTCGGGCCAGAGACTGAGGCGGTCCCGGCTTTGCAGGCGCTGGACCCGGTCGCCATCCTCGTGCGGGAACGTACCGTGGATGCGGCCGTGATCGACGCCTGTCCGAACCTGAAAGTCGTCGTCCGCTATGGGGTGGGCGTCGACAACATCGACCTGGACTACGCCCGGTCGCGCGGCATCTATGTCGTAAACGTCCCCGATTATGGCGCCGAAACCGAGGTCAGCGAACACGCGCTGGCGCTGTATTTGGCGGTGCAGCGGCGCATCCCGTCACGTGATGCTGAAGTGCGACAAGGCCAATGGGGTATAGGCCAAGCAGCCCTGATCCCCAGCCGCGAAAACGCCACCCTTGGCCTGATTGGGTGTGGCAAGATCGGTTTACAGGCAGCCCAGAAATTCCGTGCGCTGGGGTTTGCATCCGTGTTGGTATTTGACCCGTATATGAGCGACGACGCTGCCCAAGCGGCAGACGTACAAAAGGTGGATTTGGCTGATCTTTGTAAGGCCGCAGACGTCATCAGCCTGCACGCACCGCTCACCCCTGAAACGCGGCATATCCTGGATGCCGAACACATCGCACTGATGAAGCCAAGTTCGATCGTGATCAATGTATCGCGCGGGGGCCTGGTCGATGAGGCTGCGCTGGCCGATGCTCTGAACCAGGGGCGCATATTTGGCGCGGGCATCGACGTGTTCGAACAGGAACCGGTCGCCCCCGACAACCCGCTGCTGCACAGCGCCAACACAATCGTGTCCGATCATGCCGCCTGGTATTCGGAACGCTCGGTTGCAGTCCTGCAGCGCAATGCAGCCGAAGAAATCACCCGCGTTCTCAACGGGTATCAGCCCAAAAGCTGGAAAAATCCGTGGTGAGACGCCCCGCTTTCTAACTATCTGACCCAAGAGGATAATACTCATGAACACTCAAGAACTCGTTGCCGGGTTTCGCGAAGTGGCCACCGCATCCGTCGCAGATGCGGTTGACAAGATCGCAGGTAAAACCGGCTTTCTGCCTGCCTCGATCAAGCCGCGCATCAACGAAAAGAAAATCGTTGGCCCTGCCGTGACCATTCTGGAAGGTCCGACAGATGAATTTCTGCCACCCCAGCACGCGCTGGACGCCATTGATGAATCCGAGGCCGGTTCGGTCATTGTGATCTCGACCAACGGCACCACTGACGTTGCCCTGTGGGGTGGTCTGATGACTGCGGGCGCTGTCGCCAATAAGCACGAAGGCGCGGTTCTGGATGGCGGTGTCCGCGATCTGGTCGAAATCAAACGTGACTATGACTTCCCGGTCTATTCCCGCTGCGTCAGCCCAGGCACTACGCTGGGCCGTATCCGGACGCTGGCCTCGAATGTCGAAGTGGCGATGGGTGAAGTCATCGTGCACCCAGGCGATATCATAGTAGCCGATATTGACGGTGCGGTAGCTGTGCCGCGCGACCATGCCGAGGCAATTCTGGAAATGGCGCGCGAGATCGACGAGCGCGAAGCCGAACAGGCCCGCCTGATCATCGAAACCGGCTCGCTGCGCGAAGGTCTGGCGAAATTCGGTCGCATCTAAACCAAACGTCCCGCAGGCCGCGGCAACGGCCTGCGGAACACCAAAACTCAGCAAGGGAGGAATACATGCTGAAACGACTGCTCAACACGGTGACCCTTACCGCCGTTCTGGCCACCCCGGCGCTTGCAAACGAGCCCGAGGTAGTAGCGGAATGGAACAGTCTGCCCTATGCCGTCAAGGACGAGGCGACAAAATCTGCCTGGGAAGGCAGCGAGATTTTCGGCAAGGCGCTGGTTCAGGGCGCCAAGGTCGACAGCCAGGGTAACATTTATGTGTCCACCGCGCGCTGGGGCGGGGCCGAGATCCCCTCGACCGTCTCGAAACTGGTCAAGAACGGCGACACGTGGGAACTGGAGGCGTTTCCGTCTGAGGAAATGAACAGCATGTCGAACCCTGATGGCCTGAAAGCCGTTCTGGGTTTTGAGATCGACCGCAACGATGTGATGTGGATCCTGGATCAGGGCCACGTGGCCGGCCCTCCGTTTGAAGACGGTGACGCCAAGCTGGTGCTTTGGGATCTGAAAGAGAACAAGGAAATCCAGCGCTATGTCTTCACAGCGGAAGAAGCGGATCGTCAGTGTTCTTTTCTGAACGATCTGGCCGTCGATAACGACACCGGCTTTGCCTATATCGCGGACAGCGGCATCTTCTGTGACCCACTGCATGGCGGCCTGATCGTATTTGACAGCAACACCAACTCGGTACGCCGCATTCTGGATCAGCACCGGTTCACCAATGATGAACCTAATTTCTTCTTCAACATCGACGACCGCCTGGTCCTGAAGAATGGCGGCATGCGCACCGGTGCTGATGGCATCGCGTTGTCGGGCGACAAGGAAACGCTCTACTGGACCAATTTGACCGGCAATCACCTGTATAGTTTGCCGACCGAAATCCTGCGCGATTTCGAGACCAATGAAACGGTTATCGAAAACGCGGTTGAGGTTGCCGCAGTGCTGCCCTCGAACACCGATGGGATGACGGCGGACAACGCAGGCAACATCTACATGACCGCACTGTCACTGGACGGGATCATGAAGTTCGATGAATCCACGCGCGAGGTCAGCCGTTTCGTCCACCACCCGGAAATGAACTGGCCCGACACGCTGGCCTGGGGACCGGATGGTGAGATGTATGTGGTGTCGAACCACCTGCACATCTGGGTCGATGGCGACATGAATTTTGAAGACCCCGAAATCCCGAACTTCCGAATCTGGAAGATCCCGGGTGTCGGCCAAAGCTATACGGCCGAATAATCCTCCCATACAACTTGGTCAGCCCCAACGGGCTGACCCTTTTACGTGAAATGAGACAGCAATGACCCCCGATATTCTGTGCCTTGGCGAACCGATGCTGGAGTTTAATCAGCAGCCCGATGGGAACTACCTGCCCGGACATGGCGGCGACACGTCGAACTGTGCCATCGCCGCTGCGCGTCAGGGTGCATCCGTAGGTTACGTGACTCATATCGGGGCCGATACCTTCGGCAATTCGTTTATGGACCTTTGGCAGGCCGAAGGTGTGGATGTGTCGACCGTCCGCCAGGTTGCGGACGCTCATACCGGGGTCTATTTCGTAACGCATGGCGCGAATGGGCACGAGTTCAGCTATTTTCGCGCGGGATCTGCCAGTAGCCGAATGGGACCTGACGATCTACCGGTTGCGGCTCTGGAGGCGGCGAAACTTTTGCATGTGTCTGGTATAAGCCAGGCGATTTCGGACATTGCCGCAGACTCCGTATTCGCGGCTATCAAGATCGTAAAACAGGCGGGTGGTCTGATCTCTTACGACACCAATCTGCGCTTGAAACTTTGGCCGATTGAGCGCGCACGCGCGGTGACTCATGCGGCAATTGCGCAGTGCGACATCGCCTTGCCGGGTCTGGATGACGCCGAACAGCTGACAGGGCTGTCCGATCCAAACGCGATCACGGATTTCTATCTGGACCTCGGTGCCAAAATCGTGGCCCTGACGCTTGGAGCTGAAGGCACTTTGGTCGCTACGCCTGACAAACGAGAGCGGGTCAAAGGCCGCAGGGTAGAAGCTGTCGACGCTACAGCAGCAGGTGATACTTTTGACGGTGCATTCCTTGCGCGTATCGTCGAAGGTGATGATCCTTTCACTGCCGCCCGCTACGCCAACGCCGCCGCAGCCCTGTCGACTCGAGGATACGGTGCCGTTGCTCCGATGCCGAGTAAGGACGCTGTCGAAGCGTTTCTGTCGGAAGGTGACTGACCGATGAAACACGCCGTGATTATTGGTGGAACCCGCGGGATTGGTGCTGGCATCGCGGACACTTTGCGCGCCAAAGGATGGCGTGTGACGGCCACAGGGGTTGGTGCGGAAGAAGTGTCGGAATACGCGGCGCGACATTCCGATGACACCTGCACGCAGTTGGACGTGCGCGATATCCAGGCCGTTTCCGAGTTCTTTACCGGGATCGAAAAGCTGGACGGATTGATCAATTGTGCAGGCATTCTGGTACGCGGCGCCGAATACGGGATCGAGACGTTTGAGAAAGTGATCGACATCAACCTGACTGGTACAATGCGCTGCTGTTTGGCGGCCCAGCCTCTGTTGGCTTCGACAGGCGGTGCTATCGTCAATACGGCTTCGATGCTCACGTACTTTGGCGGCCCTTTGGTTCCGGCCTATTCCGCCAGCAAAGGTGGGGTCGCCCAGTTAACCAAGGCTTTGGCCGGGAGATGGGCCTTAGATGGCATCCGTGTGAATGCGGTGGCTCCCGGATGGATTGAAACCGAAATGACCGAAGCTTTGCGCGCCGATCCGAGCCGTAACCAGCCGATTCTGGGCCGCACCCCACTGGACCGTTGGGGCAAGCCATCCGAGGTTGGGGCATTGGCCGCGTGGTTGCTATCTGACGAGGCCGCTTTTGTGACCGGAGCCATCTATCCTGTGGATGGTGGCTATTCCGCAATGTAAAAAAGGACAACCCCATGCCAGTTCAAGGACAAGACGACGATCCAAGAATGCCGTATCAGTTGCCATTCCCGAAGGATGCGCAAGAGGAGATCGTCATACCCGACGCCGTTGCACGGGATGAGCGTTTCTGGGTTCCCCAAACCGAGAACGTGTCGTTCCAGCCTTTATGCCTGAACAGGTCGCAAGGCTATTGGATGAACCTTCTGCGCGTCCGGAAATCAGGTGTCCTGTCCCGGCATCGGCACCCTCAACCCGTGCATGGGTTTGTTCTGAAGGGGCGCTGGCACTATCTGGAACATGACTGGGTCGCACAAGAAGGCGGCTATGTATATGAGCCGCCGGGTGAAACTCATACGCTAGTCGTGCCCGATGATGTGGATGAGATGATCACATACTTTCAGGTGAACGGAGTAATGCTCTATGTCGACCCATGGGGCAAAACCATGGGTTACGAGGACGTCTTTACCAAGATCGACATGTGCCGTAAGCACTATGAGGAAGTAGGTCTGGGTGCGGATTATGTCGAGCAATTCATCAGATAGTCGGCTGCAACTGGCATTGGTTGCGCATGACGCCAAGAAAGACCTGATGGTGGAATGGGCCACAAGGCATATCGAAACTCTGCGTCAAGCCAGCATCTTTGCGACAGGCACTACTGGTGGGTGTATAAAAGCAGCTCTGCCCGAGCTTCAACTAACCGCACTCAAAAGCGGTCCGTTGGGAGGCGATCAACAACTTGGCGCAATGATCTGTGAGGGTAAGCTCGACGGCCTATTCTTCTTCATAGATCCAATGTCACCGATGCCTCATGATGTGGATGTCAAAGCTCTGAGCCGCCTTGCGATTGTCTATGACTTACCTTTCGCAAGCAGTCCAAGCACAGCGGATTTCGTTTTGAACGGAGTTTTCGGTAGAGATTTAGGTAAAGAGTGACTGGCAGTTTTCCGACTTCTTTGGGGAATTCGATGCATTTGCGAGAAGAACTCTACCAATTTCAAACAAGTAAAATCCTAGGGTCTGCTACTACGATCACGCTTATGCGGTTTTTCTGCAGCGAATGACTGCTTCCCGTCCTTTTCTGCGGATTTCCGAGTCTGCAGGGCGTCCGATTGTGCGCCCGCAACGAAGGGCAGTAAAGTCCGCAAAGCGGTTGTTCGAGCCGACCACGGCCAACGTCTGCCCCGAGCCCAAAGGGGACATTTATGTTTCAAAAGTCGCAATGGTGACTGTTCATGCTACTTTCCCACGGAGTTGGGTTTTCTAGTGAGGTTCCTTCGATGAAATTTCTATCCGCACTGCTTGTATTATTCCCAACACTGTTAAGCGCGCAGCAATTGGATGTGGCGGTTAACAACGGACGTGTCATTGACCCAGAAACCGGTTTGGACGCAGTTCGAAGTGTCGGAATTGTCGGTAACGAAATCACAGAGATTTCAGAGGAACCGCTCGACGCAGCGACGGTGATTGACGCGACGGGTTTGATAGTTGCACCAGGCTTCATTGATCTTCACTCGCACTCAGTGATTGATCTTCCAGCCAACCGTCTTCAGGCGTTGGACGGAGTAACAACGGCACTCGAACTAGAATCTGGAGTGCTACCTATCGGCCAGTGGTATGATGCCACTGAAGCGGAGGGGCGTGCCACCAACTTCGGGGCAACAGCGTCTTGGACGTTTGCTCGCATTGCTACGATGATAGACGAGATGCCGCCCGTTGAACCTACGGCAACTTGGTATCAGAGTGCGTTCGCGTATCCACGCTGGACTACGGACGTCTCCACCGACGAAGAACTAGAAGATGTACTCTCCTTGCTGCAACAGGGCCTTGATGAAGGGGCACTCGGGATTGGTGTCAACTCTGGGTACGTTCCCGGTGTCGGTGGCAAGGAACTTCAACGTGTTTGGGAGACCGCAGCTGAAAACAACGTTCCGATCAGTACACATATGAGGAACTGGTCGCAGGTTGATCCATTGAGCTCTCTGGAAGGTCTCAACATGGTCCTCGGTCTGGCTGCAACTACTGGTGCGCGAACTAACATTTGCCACCTGCATTCAACAAATCTCCACGACACACTTACGGCCGCCGAAATGGTGGCGTCGGCGAGGGAATTGGGTGTCGATGTGACGACCGAGGTTTATCCCTACGGGATCGCAACAATGCCTATTGCCTCCGCGGTGCTCTTGCAGGAGGGCGACGAGTTTCGAAACCGGATGGGCATCGATTTTGACTCAGTTCGCCTAGTGGCCAAACAGCGTTGGATCGAAGACGAAGCTGATATCCGCAAGGAGCAAGAGGAAGATCCAGGGCAATTCATAATTATGCAGTATTTGGATGAAAAGAAAGCCAGTGACGCTGAAATCCTGAAGCAGGTAACAGCAAAACCATGGATCGCCATCGCATCCGACTCCATACCGTACACTCTCCCAGATGGGACTCCGGTTATGGGGAGCACTTGGCCCGTACCCGAGAATGCGCAATCAAATCCCCGGAGCGCTGGCACGTTCGCCAAGTTTTTGAGAGTCTGGGTGCGAGAAGATCAACTTCTGGATTGGCCTCAAGCTATCGCAAAAGTTTCGCTAATCCCTGCGCAACTCTTTGACGGTCTCGTACCTTCAATGGAACGCAAAGGGCGTCTGCAAGTAGGTATGGACGCAGACATCACCGTATTCGACCCAGACACGATCAGTGATCGAGCCACCATCGACAAACCAGCAGAAGCTTCGGTGGGCGTAGAGTACCTCCTCGTCAACGGAACAGTGCTCATCAGTGATGGAGAGATCGACACAGAGTTACTCCCAGGAAAAGCAATAAAGAACAAATAACCTACAACTTCAAGCGGCAGCTCCGAGCCCCATTCTACTAAATGCTGCACAGTGCACAAATGTCCGATTGTGGGTGAAGCATCACCAGCCGCAGGGGAACCGTTGAATTAAATCTCCCACTTCAAGCCTGTTTCTTGTTCAGTGACCTCCCAAAGCCTTGCCATGACGGTTTTGTCATACGCATGCGGGTTTAATGTGCCCCTGCCGACCGGGCCAACGGCTTCAAAGCGACCTGTTGGTCCATAAAGCGCGCGTTGTTCGGTCAAAGTCTCTTCAGTGGCGCACATGACTTCGGGATAGGACCCTTGTTCAGCCGTTTGAACCATCGGCGTCATGGTCATGAGCCACCAGATGAACCGCATCGTCCGGCTGCCACTGGTGCTGATCAGTGACGTTGCCGACGAGCCGGGATGGCAGACATAGACCTCGGCTTCGGTGCGCCCTGCGCCGGCAAGCCTGTCCTGCAATTCGAAAGCGAACATCATTTGCGCCAACTTGCTTTGCGAGTAGGCGGTGTTTGGGCCGTAACCCTCTTCCCAGTTCATGTCATCGAACTTTATCGTCTTCAGCCCCATATTATAGCCGAGACTGGCGACAACGACGATCCGACCTTTCGTGGCTTCGATGCGTTCGAATAGCATCCCGCAAAGCAGGAAGTGACCATAATGATTGGTGCCGAGCTGGCTCTCGAACCCATCCTCAGTCAGCTTGCGGGTTGGCACCTGCGCTATGGCCGCATTGCAGATGAGCGCATCAATCCGGGGAACGGAATTCAGAACCTCGTCCGCAGCTTCGCGTACACTAGCGAGCGAGGCCAGATCCATACGAATGAAGCTCACTTCCGCCTCGCTACCGAACTCACTTTTCAGGTCCGCAACAGCTGCCTGAGACTTCTCAGCTGAGCGGTTCAACATCACGACTTTAGCGTTCTTTTTAAGGAGCGTCCGCGCAGCCTGGAGTCCGGCACCGGCGTTGGCACCCGTGATGAGGTAGGTCTTGCCGGAGAGGTCGCTGAGACGTTCGGGTGTCCAGCCGTTCGGTCCGAATGTGGTATCTGGCATCTTTTGTCTCCTATCTGCGTGGGCGCGGGGACCGAGTGAATAGTGTTTTAACTTGGAAATGCAGATAACTCTCGCTTGAACTCTGAAATAGGCGAGATCATCGCAAATACTTGCCCAATTGTATCAAGGTAGTTGCCAGTTTCGATCTGGAGCCTTTACACCTCTCTTATGAGCAAGGATCAGATCAAGCAAATCATCGCAGACCGAACCGAAACGGACGGCCTGACCGAGACGGGTATCAAGGGTGTACGCCTGTTTCGCGCCACGCAATCAATCCCCTGTGTTCCAGCCGTTTACGAGCCCTGCATCGTGGCCATCGTGAGCGGGGTGAAGGAAGCCGTTCTGGATGGCCGAAGATACGAATACGACAACAGTCAATACCTCTGCTGCCCAATGTCGATGCCAGTCAAGGCGGGGACGCCTTTGGCTTCGCATGACAAGCCGCTCTACGGGGTTATGATCTCACTGGAACAACGTGTTATGGCCGAGCTGGCGATGGAGATGGATAATGCCGGGCGCGCGCTTCCTTCGGTCAAAGGGGAACTGCGGGAGCCGGGAATTAGGCTCGCACGATGGGACGATGGGTTCACGGAAGCGCTGCTGCGGCTGCTGCGGCTCGGAGACAGCGAGACGGATGCAGCGGTTCTCGGCGAGGCGCGATTGCGTGAGGTGCTCTATGTGATTCTGAAGGGAGAAGCTGGCGACTTCGCGCGGCAGGCGTTCGGCGCTGGCAACGCTATTGCACGTTCCATTGCGCATGTGTCGTCACACTTGGATGCGCCGATCTCCATAGAGGATATGGCAAGCCGAGCGGGGATGAGCCGGGCGGTCTTCCATCGCAAATTCAAGCAGGTCACGACGATGGCTCCAATCCAGTTCGTCAAGACGATGCGCCTCAACAACGCTGCCATGAAGATCGCGGGCGGGATGCCGGTGAACGAAGCCGCAATGGACGTTGGTTACGTCAGCCCGTCCCAGTTCAGTCGCGAGTTCAGGCGCATGTATGGGCAATCGCCGAGGCAATGGGGAGAGGCACAGAAACTACTGGTCAAAGTTGCTTGAGGCTGACTTGCGTGAGCAGAGCGGACCTTGGAGCCACCGCAGTGAACGGAAGCTTTGTCCGCAAAGCGGTCACTCGCGATACTCAGGCGAGCGTCTACACCGAGCCCAAGGCGGAAACATACGCATATTGAATTTCTTGGCCGTATCTACGGAAACCACAACCCATTGGGTGCATGATCACCAGCGCGATCGTCGCTTGGATGCTCCACTTGGCCTAAAAACTAGCCATCGAGAAATGCGGCGTGACGCCAAAGCAGAACAATCAACATCAATCTGGATCAATTTATGCAGTTCAGGATTTCATCACGCAGGCAAGATATTGTGGTTTACCCTGAACAAGTTGGTGGGGTCGTATGTGCCCTTGATCCTAGAAAGCTTCTCACCGTTGTTACCATATGCACCTGCCATGTGGTCCGCTTCGTCTTCGGGCATAAAGTTGACATACGCACTTCCGGTCGCGTGCGGTTGCATCTGGTCGTAGAGATCTCGCGCCCAAGAAATACAATCGGCATCCTTGCTGGGATCTTCCCAACGCGTGTGAACATTCATGATGAAGTGAGCAGATCTTTCGGGATAAGCGGTTGAACCTGCCTCGACGCGCGCCATTGCTCCACCCACATGGGCAATAAAAACTTCACACGCCGGGTCAGGAAGGCTGGAAATCGCTTCCAAGACTCCTGAGATTGCATCGGAAGAAAGCGCATCGAAATCATGGCTCTTCCAGTAATTCCTAGCGCCTGGCGTCAACAAAGGATCAAACGCGGCCTGCCAGTCAACGAAATTGTGGGGAGATATCACATCGGCGATTGGTTCACCTAGCGCGCGTAGTGCCGCTATAGCTTTCTCACCTTCTTCCATCGGCCCGCTATAGCAGGCTGCAAAGATCAGCACCTCTCGCCCATGCCACTCAGCTGGCAAGAACGGTAGAGGGGGCGCTTTTCGCATCACGCTCCAGACGGTCAGCTCATCCGGGGAAGTGTCAGCAATCTTAGCAAATTCTGCGAGGAGCTCTGACGCATTTTCTATCGGATGAACAATGAGGCCAGACAGGACATCGGGTCCTAGCCCATGCAGTTGGAATTCAAATGAGGTTACGACACCGAAGTTCCCACCCCCACCGCGGATAGCCCAGAAAAGTTCCGGGTGGCTTGTAGGGGATGCGGTTACAATGGCTCCGTCCGCAGTCACGACTTCCGCTGAGAGCAGGTTGTCGATCGTCATGCCAAATTTCCGGGTGGTCCATCCAAAGCCGCCGCCAAGGGTAAGGCCTGCGATGCCCGTAGTCGAATTGATGCCAACGGGAACAACAAGTCCATGTGCTTGAGTTTCGCGATCTACGTCTCCGAGCAGTGCTCCCGGCGCAACCCGAGCGGTCTTGTTGATAGGATCGACGTGAACAGATCGCATCTGGGACAGATCGAGCATCACAGTTTCATCTGCAACAGCGTGACCAGCAATCTGATGTCCACCAGAGCGAACAGACATAACGAGGCCGGCGTCCCGAACAAAGTTCACGGCCTTCTGCACGTCACTGGCCCCCAGCGCGCGGATTACGAAGCCTGGGTAACGTTCGAACATGCTGTTCCACGTCGTTCTTGCATCCTCATATTCAGGGGAGCCCTTCTGATAAACCCCGCCACGAAGCGCTGCATCAAGAGCGCCCAACGCGTCTTGCTCCACTGTTGCCGTACCACCGTCGAGTGTTTTCAGATCAAACATGCGTAAGCCTCCCTATTGTCAGGTCGGGCTTCTTGCAGCGCTGCCTCAGTCGATTTTTTTCCGTCGCGTGGTCCCGCGAAGGCGTTTCACTGAATTGGGAAAATAATGTTGCAGGTCAGGCAAAAATTCCCGGGTCGATGCGATCCACAGGTGTTATCACGTCGGCGGGAATATTCAGGCGTTCGGCCGCCTTTCTCAGGCTTTCCTCATCCGGGGCTTCGTACAAGCAGTACGTTTTGCGCTTGTCTGCACTGAGAAACGAGAAAATCCACTCGACGCCGACTTCGTCATTGATCTCTTTGATGTGAATTTTGTCATCGTCTGTAACGTTTAGTTGCTCGGCAAAATTTCTTTCAATTATGTACCTTGGCATGAAGTCCCCCAGACCAGATTTTTTACCTTAACTCGCTACTCCTTCGAGCTTTGACCTTAGGGAAACCATACTCAATTTCTGTGAAATTGCCAACGCTTCCCCTTCCAGTTGAAACGCCTGTTCCACGTCAGCCGGGCGGCCGCGTTGTCTTAGTGCAGTAGCATATGCCGCCTTGCTGTGCGCGACCCAAGGTGGGCATTTCATGCGCGTGTCAATTTCTATTGCCTTCTGGAGCATCTTCTCAGCGGCATCCCAGTCCTTCAGGACGGTACCCAGACTTCCGAGGCGTCGCGCAGCTGCGCCAGTGCATACTGTCGTGGCCCCAGCGGTGATCGTCAGTTCTTCGTAAGGAGCAAGCATTCTATAGAGCGTCTTGGCGTGTTCTTGATGCTGAATGGCGACACATATGTCGGCCAGATAGGACAAAGTCGTTGAATACATGGCGTCTGGTGGAAGATCGAAGCCATTGGCAGCCATTTCATTCAGTATTCGTTCGGCGGGTTCTTTGTATCCAAGCTCAGCAGCGATAAGACCAAAACCGGGCTTCCATGAAATGTCTTCGGGGCTGTCTGTCATCAGTTGCTTAATCACAGGCGCAACCTCGTGCAGTCGGTTTTGCTCGCGGCGAATGGTGAACATCTGAACTCCAAAGACGCCCTCAACATGTTCCCCATGGGTCTTTCGGCCAATTTTTACCGCTTCGGTGGCGTGTTTTTCAGCTTGCTCAAAATCGCCGTCCATAATTGCAACCATCGCGCGTGCGTGTTTCTGAACCCAATAGAGCTGCAGATGATTGTCCTTTTCCGAAATCTCTGTAAGCAAACCCAAAGAATGGTCCATCAACTCTCGGTCGGCCATCTCGGCGCCTACAAACAAGCTCAGAGTGCGATCCCGCCCTTGATCGATGCTACCAAGATGCTCGGCCACACCGTGCATAGCCTCCAGATTTTCGCGCCAATGGTGGGCTTCTCTTCCCTTCCGCGCAACGAATGGGGCCCCGAAATGCATCATCATTACCGAGAACTGGGATTTATAATCACCCAGTTTTGCGGCCAGTTCCATGGACTGCTGGCCGAAACGCGCACCTTCGGAGAACTGACCGACGAACATGTGGGCGCGCGCAAGTTGGCTCATCAATCTACACCGGCGGACTTCATCATCATCAGGCAAATCCTTCAGCGCATTATTACAGAGATCGATTGCTTCACCGTGCCTCTCGCTAGACATCATACATGAGTCAGCGAAGTGGTTGGCTGCATCGGCGGCTAACTCCACATTGTGCACTGCCCGGGCCGCGTTTGAAGCGCCCTTCAGAACCGCTATCCCTTCAGGCAATTGGCCTAGGCTGTCATGGCTGCGGCCAACCAGGATCTTGCTTTTGATCAATTCTGAATCGGAGTCTGAGCCCAGGTTTTCAGCAGCTCGTAGAGTTTCCTTGGCGTTGGTCATCGCCTCCTGGCTGGCAGATCGCGCCAAGGCCATTTCTGTCGCAATCTGCCACTTTTCAAACGCTGCCCTCCAATCCTCAGCTTCTGAAAGGTGGCGAGCGATCAGTTCGGGACGACGCTCGATCTCAGCGGACCGTGTCCGTATCAACGCACGCGCCACGTCTGCGTGTTGCCTTTTCCTAGTCGAGCTCAGCATGGACTGATAGGCGGTATCGCGGATCAGGGCGTGCCGGAATACAAAATGCCCACGATTGTGTCCGCTTTCGAAGATTATGCCGGTTCGAGAAAGCTCTTCGAGGCATTTGTTGATATCAGAATCAGCAAGACGCATCGCTGCATCCAATATGCTCGGCTCAAACTCTCGGCCAATAACAGAACCCGTGAGCGCGACCTGTTTTGCCTTGGGCGAAACCGCATCGAGACGCGCCATCAACGCGCCTTTCAAAGACGAGGGTATGTGGATTTGCCCGTGCTCTCCCGCCTCGACAATCGCTCGGGTTAATTCTTCCACGAACAAAGGTACGCCGTCGGTCTTTTCAATGATTGTAGCAATCAGAGCATCGTCTGGTTTTTTCCCGGTTATGTTTTCGACAAGGTGTGAAACATGCGCAGAATCGAACCGACGCAATACCAGAGACTGAACGTGCGTGTCCCCATCGTCTCGGGCCAATTCCCACCCGGGCCTGTGGGTTATCAGGATCATCAGAGGAAGATCGGTGCATATCGACTTAAACCGCTCCAACAAGGCTTGGGTGGAAGGATCGATCCAATGAGCATCTTCGACGCACAGAATAACCGGGCGTACGTTTGATCGCACTTGCACGGTATGGATCAAAGTTTGGATTGTTATGTCGCGTTGCTCCTGCGGTGACATCTCGAGCACCGTTCGGGCGAGCGCGCTTCGGGGTGCGACCAACGCTGCAAAGACAGGCAGAGCTTGTTTCCAGTCCAGCCCGGGCCGCGCTTCAAGCATCTTCCTGACATGTTCGAGGATCAGATTGTCGTCGAAGTCCGGTTCGACCCCGGCGTCTTGGGAAATTCGTTGGGCAACCGGATGAAATGGGCTACTGCTGAGGTAAGGGGAACAGTTCAGTCTTATGACATCGGCTTGGTCGTTTACGGCGATGTCAGCAAGAAATTCCTCTGTAAGTCGCGATTTTCCAATCCCGGCTTCACCGGACAGCAGAACAACCTCTCCGTGACCATTCTGAGCACGTTGCCATGATTGCAGTAAAATTCCCTTTTCGTAGTCCCGCCCAACCATGACGCTGTCGACATCGTCTCGATGTGAGGCCCGAAACCGGCTTTCCGCACTGCGTTCTGACATCACTTTCTGCAGATTACGTGGTTCAGCAAACCCCTTGAGCTGTGCCTGTCCAAGAGATTTAAACTCGAATATCCGATGTAAAGCTGTCTCGGTTTCCTCAACTGACAAAACGACTGAGTTTGGCTCTGCATGCTCTTGAATCCGAGCCGCAAGGTTGACGACCGGACCAGTCATGGCTCCTTCCTCATATGTGTTTTCACCAACGGTATCGCCGACCACAACATCACCGCTCGCAACTCCCAGTCTAACTGACAAAGGCTCTCCGTCAGGCGTTTTGAGTTCTTTGACACGTTGAACAGACTCAAGACTGGCTTTTACCGCCCGAATCGCGTGATCTTCGTAAGCCCGCGGCCATCCGAAAAACACTAGAAGACCATCGCCCAAGTACTTTGCAACGTAGCCACCATATCGGCTTACGGCTCCTGCAACAGCATCTTGATAGTTCTGTAGCAAGTCCCGCATG
This sequence comes from Ruegeria sp. HKCCD4315, assembly GCF_013112245.1. NCBI lineage: Bacteria > Pseudomonadati > Pseudomonadota > Alphaproteobacteria > Rhodobacterales > Roseobacteraceae > Ruegeria > Ruegeria sp. HKCCD4315. Next base: position 261,793 of record NZ_WVRN01000001.1, read on the forward strand.
TCTTCGGGATCAAAGCGATTGGTGAGTTCAGTCGAACCTACAAGATCGGCAAACAAAACAGTTACGTGACGTCTCTCTGCAGTAGGTGGTTCAACATGCTTTTGTTTGCGCAGATCGTCACTTTGTGAATTGTCTGAGGTGGGCGCTTGTTCGCCTTCGGGCGTTTTTTCACGAGCTGCTTGTGACGGGGAGGTTGCGTTCTGTTGGTCGACTAGCTCGTGAATTGCGGCAAGAATGATTTTGCGATGACCAAGGCTTACTCCGAGCTCTTTTAAGTCGTCGCCAGATAGTAGTGGCAGAACACGCGCATCGATATCGTTTTCCGCAAAAACATCTGCGTACTGACTCAGTTCGAGATCGTTTAACCATTTGTCTATTTCAGCCGACAGCTTTGGATCATGCTGAGATACGCGACACTAATCAAGAAAACGCTTTCAAAACGAACTGACTATTCAATGAATGGCGTCTGTTTCATTTTTCTTCAGGTCACTCTACAATTCCGGCTTTTGCCACCGCGTTCTAGATTTACACGACTGGCTGATTGGCTGCACACGTTTGATGATTGCCTTTGAAGGCGACTTTGTACGCAATTCGCAAGTTCAGGCAACCTAAGATTTTGCGCTCGCAGCGAACGGCAGATTCGACGGGCCGCGCCGCAGCATGGAGACTATAGAGTGAAGGTCCGTTATGGGTCGATACCAGTCCAAGCCTTCCAAATTTGGCAAATACCGTTTCGCATCCGAGGTCAGGAACGAGCCCAAAGCGGCCCTGAGAAATGACGCAACTCATCTCCCGCGGTGAATGTAGGTAACACGCTTTAGGTTGGATTGGGGTAGAATATCGAAAGGACAGAACGAGGCAGATGTCTGCCGTTCGGCTATCAGCCCACGCTCTCGTAACCCATCTAGGCCTCTATGCTTGGATCGGATCACCTGGCAACCCTATATCCTCTCTGATGGGGTCAGGCAGATGAAGGTTTTGTGCCAGGATATCCGCTTTTTCTGACAGCGTTTCCGCGCGTTCTGCAGCAGTTTCCGCTTTGGATTGCATTCGCGACTTTCTGAGTATCCACGCCTTCACCAACCAGAAGTGTCGACAGTAGGGACGCATTTCAGTCGCGTCCGAAATTGCTCCAAGCGCGAGTTACTGATCACCTGCCATCATGTGTGCAATCGAAAGGGGATAAAGCCAGTATGGCAGAAACGGATCTTCGGTGGAACGATCAACAGCCTCTACCAAACTCTTCTTCTCACAGGTTTCTCGCACCGAACTGTACGAGGGAATGGCCGCAGAGGTGGCGTGCGAAAGCAACTTCAACATTTCGATGCGGAATACTGTTCTTCCGGCAAGGATCGTCCGAATTCAGGAGCTGATTTCTTCCGGTCAGCTTGCGCCTAGCGGCCGCCTGATTGAACCCAGTGAAAAGGCAAAAAGGGGTCAGATCGTTGTGCATCTCGATCTGGTGCACCCTGAACACCGCGAACTATTGGTGCCGGGTAGCGGTTGCATCGTCCAATCCTACACCACCAATTTTGAAGGTGAAATGGAAGGAACTCTTGTCGCCCACGGGATCCAGGCTATGGGAATCATCAAGGCCGTCGGTCTGCGGGTTAAAGCTTGGTTCGGCCTGACTTCGGGTATCGGCTTGATCGGTGGTGGACACGCCTGATTTCCCAAAGACTCCCCTATTCAATAAACACGGCTCCCGATAAACGTTGGGAGCCGTTTCTACTACTCACGTACAGACCGCGCGCCATAAAGCGAGTTCTGTCACGGCTTTCTGCTGCACGGCGAACGATTAATTGGTTCGCTCAGGCAGTCTTTTGCAAGGGACTGGCGAATGCATGCGGTGGCCCGGAATGTCAGCTTCGTCCACGTTGCAGGCATTCATTGAATCCTGCCGTACGTCTGCTTCGAGCCCAAAGGAGACTTAGGTGATGAGTGCAGCAATTTTCGTTTAGGGCGTATAGTGGATATTAGTTGCATCTGTGGTAAAATCCACTCCTGATTTTCAGAGTGGGCATTCACTGCTAAGCGTTTGTGCTTCGAAATTGGCTGCTCAAGGCTTAGCTGCCTGCGGAAGCGGCATAGCGCTTGGGCTGCGGCTGATGACCACGATTGCAGATCAGGTACGTAGGATTATCGGCCGTTCTTTTTTCAACGCGCAACGAGAGTTGTCGCCCGTTGGAAGTGCAAATGGGACTGCAGCTTAAGAACCGGTAGCTCTTTTTCGCAAGAATTGGCGCATTAACTGAGAACTTATGCCTGCTATACTTCGAACACCACTCCGTCGATCTTGCAAAAACTCCCGGTAGGGATTCAGTCACAGGCTGCCGTTACAATCATTTCAACTTTCAAAACACTTCGGGCAAGCTTGGACTCTCCGCAGGCACGGGCTGGAGCGTGGCCTTCAGGCACCCAGGCGTCCCAGACGTCATTCATTTCGGAAAAGTCCTTCATGTCAGCTAGCCAGATTTCGCATTTCAGAATACGGGTTTTGTCGCTGCCAGCTTTGGTCAACAGGTCTTCAACCTTCGTTAGGATGTCGCGTGTTTGTTCGGCAACTGTAGGTGCGTCTGAGGTTTGACCGCATAGGTATGCGACGCCGTTGTGCTTGACGATACGGCTCATGCGCTGGCCGGTTTCGATCCGGGTGATAGTCATGTTTTGTGTCTTTCCAGTAGGGGAATTTTGGTGTCGTGATAGGTGGGTTCAGGATAGGCCGCTTACCAATTCGTTTTCGTATCCGAAGAGTGCAGGCAACCCGCCCGTATGCAGCATGACAACTTTTTGGCCGGGTTGAATTACTCCTTCACGCACCAAGTGCAACAACCCTGCGAAGGTTTTCGCAGTATAGACGGGGTCAAGGAAAATTCCTTCGCTGCGCGCCATCTTTTCCAAGGCCGATCGTGTCATTCCACTTAGCTTGCCGTAACCTGGGGAAAGCGCGCAATCTGAAACGTTGATCCTATCCAGCAAAGGTGCTGCGTCTATGTCCAGTAAATCCGCCAGCTTATGCAGCACAGTATCCATTCGAGCCTTTTGTTTGTCGCGATCCCGGCGCACGCAGACGCCAAACACAGAAGAGGTATTCCCCGCCAACGTCAGTCCTGTCAACAAGCCTCCATGTGTTGCGCCGCTGCCCGAGGGAACGACGACCGCATCGAAATCCGACATCTGCTGGCACAGTTCATTTCCGGCGACGACATAGCCCAAGGCACCCAACGGCGGATGGTCCAATCCCAGGTGAATGACATAAGGTTTGCGACCCTCAGCCTTCAGTTCGTCGGCACGCGCGTGCAATGCGGCGTCGGCACCGGATTCGTCCTCACCCTCGGGATAGCTCATATGTTCGGCGCCCAGAATTTTTGCTAGCAGCACATTTCCGGAGGTGTAGTACTCTTTGCCCATATCTGGGACACGCTCTTCCAGTTGCAGGACGGATTGCATGCCCAGTTTTGCTGCGGCGGCTGCAGAAGAACGAACAAAGTTGGACTGAACTGCGCCGGTGATCAAAATGGTATCCGCACCTTCCTGAAGAGCATCACCAAAATAGAACTCGAGCTGCCGCGTTTTGTTTCCACCAAACCCAAGCCCGGTCAGGTCATCGCGTTTCAGCCAAAGGTCGATGCCCAATTCCGAAGACAATCTGTCCAACCGTTCCAAAGGAGTTGGACCTGACATGAAGTGGGCACGAGGAAATCTGTCCAGTCTGTTGAATTGTGTCATCGTCTGCCCTTTGAGTTCACACAATCGTAAATGCGCGATGAAAGAGAACGCCGCAAGCTATCAGAGAAACCACGCGGATAGCAGTTGTGACCAAGCTCTGCGGCAAATGGGCCCCAACTGCACGACCCAAAAGGCTACCGATCAGTGTGAGTACGACAAAGCCCCATAGCTGCGGGCCATAGGCAAAGGCTTGCGTCTCGGACAGGCAGTGCAACAGGAAGGCGACTCCGTACGCCAGCAGCGCAATGGGTTGAACCAACCTGGCAACCTCTTTGGCTGGGTTGCCTTTCGCAATCAATCCGAAAACCAGTAAAGGGCCGGGCGTCGCTGCCCAAACAGTCGCCAGCCCGGACAAGCCGGAAACGGTCGAAAACCCTACTGTTCCAATTGAGCGACGTAAGGGTAGCAAGGTCGTCAAAAGCCCGATCAGCAACAGGCTGGCCGTGAGAGCAAGGACAAACGCCTCGCTCAGCCAAGGGTGTACGAGAAGGCCCGCGACCACTCCGACGAGGCATCCGATGATGGCCGTGCGAATGGTCTGACGGTCGGTCTTCAGCACCTGGCGGTCTGTCGCAACCGCGGAAACGACGGTGTTCAGTAGCAGTAGTACTGGAACGGCTGTCGACGTACCAAGCAGGATCATCATTGGCGGTCCAGCAAGGATGCTGAAACCGATGCCAACGCCGACTTGCAGCATTGCTCCCAGGCCTATGGCAACCATCAGGATGGTTAGGTCAACGGACACTTAAACCCTCCAAGCCCCGCGCTAAACTGCTGTTCCTCTAGGCCCAAGGCATGATGCCAACATAGGATTTGCGTGTAGCCACGGTATGCGCCATCTGCGCCAGTGTCGTCAAATCGAAGACCGGAAGTTGCAACTCGTCCTGAAGGCGCGCCGCATAAGGCGGCAAATCGGTGCATTCCAACACCAGCGACCGTATGTCCGGCGCCTGAAGTTTAAGTCGCCGCGCCGCCTCAAGGACTTCAGCTTCAACTAGATCGGTGTCCATGCGGGTGCGCGTGTTTTGCAGGATCACCTCGGAAAATTCGCTGGTGTCCTGCAAACCTTGCACCGAGACGGGAATGCCTGCCGCACCGACTCCTTCGAAATGCTTCGGCGTCAGAGCAGTTGCATCTGCGGTCAACACGCCCACCGGGGCATTCGCCCCGGTCATGTGAAAGGCCAGAGGAACCTGTATCAAGCTGGATGCAAAGACAGGTACGGAAACAGCCGCAGCCAATTCCTTTTGAAACAAAGCCAGAAATCCGCAGCTTCCAGTAATTGCCCGAACGCCCTCGGCCTCAAGCCGTTGCGCGCCCTTAATAAAAGGCGCCAGCAGCTCGGGCGTCGGGTTGTTTAGCAGGGTCGGGACGGTGATGCCGTTGATCATTTCGTAAAGAACAGGAAACGGAAGGCTAGACGGATTCTTGATGTGCCCAGGCGGTTTGGGGAAATAGCTTTCAAGGCACAGAACCCCGATCGAAGCCCCGCAGATGTTTTGGCCGCCTTCATAAATTGGCATGGTGCTCAGGTCCTTTCGAATAGGGGATTTAGAAACGGGCCAGCGAGAATGGGTCCAGGTTAACATTCGGGCTGCATCCCGAAACCAGATCCGCCACAAGCTCTCCGGTTTTTGGCGCCATCATCAGCCCGTAATGAGAATGGCCGAACGCCGTAAAAAGCCCGTGCTTTCCGTTCAGCGGCCCAATCGCTGGCAGACTATCGGGAAAAGAGGGGCGCCGACCCATCCAGAACTTTGCCTCGCCAGTATTGAGGTCCGGCACCAAAGACTTTGCCTGATCGGTGAGTATCATTTCCTTTCGCGGATCGGCTGGCGCATCGACACTGCCAAACTCGGCTGTGCCAGCAACCCTCAGACCGCCCTGCATTGAACTTGCGACGACCTTTGCGTCCACATCCATGACAGAGTTGTTCAGCACAGCAGAAGGAGCCGGAAATTCAACGTGGTAACCCCGCTCGGCCACCAACGGTACTGGTATGCCAAGGGGTTTGAGCAAGTCGGCAGACCACACTCCGGCCGCGAGGACAATATTGCGCGCGTGCAGCGTGTCATGTGACGTGGCAAGCTGCCAAATGCCGTCTTCGCTGTGGCTCAGCTTGATGACTTCGGACCGCACAAACTCAGCCCCTTGCGCACGTGCTTTTTCGGCCAATACAGCGCCCAAACGCCCGGGAGACGTTGCGCGAGCCTGACCTTTGATCACAATCGCAGCCTTGAGGTCTTTTGACAGCGCCGGTTCCAGGCGCCGCAATTCGACGTCATCGACACGCTCCAATTCACCGCCTTTTTCCCGGCGGATCAGATAGCCAAGATCATTCAGGTTGGCCTGTTCAGGATTGCGGAACGCGTGGATATAGTAACTGTCCGCGATCAACGCATCATGCCCGGTGCCCTGCAGGTGCCGACGATACAGATCAATGGACGGGCGGCATAAAAGCTCCATCGCATCCGAGGCTTCGCGAACCGACTTTTCGCCGGACTTACCCAAAAACTGCAGCCCCCACGGGATCATCTTCGGCCAGAACGACGCCCGGACTGAAAGCGCGCTTTTCGGGTCCAACAGCATTTGCGGCAGCTTTTTCCAAATGCCCGGAACTGCCTGCGGAATGATCGACCAGGGCGACACCACACCTGCATTGCCGAACGAGGTTTCTTGCCCCGGCTCACCCCGGTCGATTAGCCGAACCGGGATGCCTCGGTCTTGCAGCGACAGGGCGCAACAGATACCGACGATCCCGGCGCCGATGATAGTGACTTGTTCTGCCATCGTATCAGGCCGGAGAATGACTGCGGTTGCGGCCGATCAGTTGGGTGACAATGACCGGCGAGGCCACAGCCAGCGCGATCAAGTCAGCCGTCAGGCTGGGTGCGACAAAGATAACCCCCGCGATGGCCATCAGGATACGCGATGCGAAGTTCAGCGGTTTCAACCAGTATCCGACCACGGCTGCGGACAGGGCGATGACCCCGGCGATGCAACTGGTGGCGGTATAGGTGAATTCCCACAGGTTGAAACCTGTTGAGGACACGAACAATAGGACCGGCGCATAGACGAAGGCCATTGGCGCGATCACCTTGCCCAATCCTAGCGTAAAGGCGGACAACCCTGTTCGGAACGGGTTGGAGTTCGCAATGGCTGCCGCCGCATAGGCCGAGGTACAGACCGGAGGCGTGATCTCGGACACCACTCCGTAGTAGAGCACGAACAAGTGGCTCGCGATCGGCGGGACACCCAGCTGCGCCAGCGCGGGCTGTGCGACCGAGACCAGCATGATGTATAGTGCGGTGGTCGGGATGCCTGCACCCATCAGGATGCAGACGATGGCAATGAAGACCAGCGAGATGAACAGTTGCAGGTCTTCCATCGAAAACAGCTGCCAGCTGCCGAACGAGATCATATTGTACAGGTCTGCAGCCAGATTGCCTGCGCCTTGAGTGACCATGAACCCGATGCGAAATCCAATGCCGGTTGTATTGATAACACCGACGACGATACCGACGGCCGCAGCAGCGGCGCCCACGGCCAGAGAGTATTTCACTCCCAACTCAACCGCTTGCAGCATTTCGGGTACTTCGATGCGTTTTTGTGGGTTCAGCGTTGCGATCACCGACAAGGCACACAGGATCGCCGTCATCGTCAGATCAAACCCTCCATCTGAAAATTTCCACAGTACGAAGGCCAGGAACGCCGCGGCATAGATCAGCGTGGGCGGTTGTTTGATGCGCGACATGCCAGCGATCACCGCCAGAGAAATGCCGCAAAAGGCGGACATGAACGGCGTATATCCCGTGAACAGCACGACCAGCAGACCGATCAGAGGTACAATGTTGGCCCAACCTTCAGCCCAGACGGCCTTGAGCTGCGGCAGTTGTTCTTTCGCCAAGCCTTGCAGGTTCAGCTTGCGTGCCATCAGGTGCACCACGGCAAAGACGCCGACATAGTGAAGGATCGCGGGGAAGATCGCGGCGATGACGATGGTGGTGTAGGGCACCTCAAGGAACTCGGCCATGATGAAGGCCGCTGCCCCCATGATCGGCGGCGTGATTTGCCCTCCGGCTGACGATGCGGCTTCGACGCCGCCCGCAAAATGGCCGGGGTACCCAAGGCGCTTCATGTTGGGAATGGTCAGCGCGCCGGTCGAAACGGTGTTGGCCACCGAAGAGCCCGAGATCGTGCCGAAGAACGCCGAGGATACCACCGACACTTTTGCCGGCCCGCCGGTATAGCGGCCCGCCAAAATGGTTGCGTTGTCGATGAAGAGTTGTCCCAATCCGGTGCGCTGCGCGATCACGCCGAACAGGACGAAATGGAACACGATGGTCGAGACGACCCAGAGGGTGACGCCATAGATGCCTTCCTGCGGGAAATACATCGACGACACGAAGGTTTTGAAGTTCACACCTGGATGCTGCAGCAAGCCGGGAAAGTACGGACCCAACAGAGCGTATGAGATAAACACACAAATAATCAGTGGCAGCACCCAACCCAGCGTGCGGCGAGCGATGTCCAGAACCAATAGGATGATGACTACGCCCAAAACCACGTCAAAGGTGTTCGGGTTGCCCATTCGGAATGTCTGTTCCTCGATCCCCAGAAACGGAATGCCGCGCCAGGCGACCCCAACATACAGCGCTGCAATGATCCCCAGCGCCATGAAGACCAAGTCGTAAAGAGGGATGTTGCCGATACGGAACCGGCTGACCTTGAGCGCATAGAGGTTTTTGGAGCCAATTATCGGAATTGTCGCGTAGACCAGAATGAACAGTAGCGCCAGATAGATACCCATGTGCCAATGGTCGGCTGGCAGGCCGAAACCGGCTGTGAAGAATTCGTAGAACGCAAGGATCAGGGCAACAACGCGCAGTACCTTGCCTGCGGTGGGCGTGACTTGCCGTACGGCGGCGCCTTCGTCGAACTGTTCTTCGATGGCGGCCAGTTCCTCGGCCGTCAGTTCGTGGTCATCAAGTTTCTGGGTCTCGGACATGATGGCCCCCCGATTTCGCATAATTCCAGAGTGCGGTGCCCCGAGCAGGGGCACCGACGACAAGTGTCAGTAAGCTAAATTTACTGAAGCAGACCGGCTTCTTTATAGAATTTCTCGGCCCCAGGATGCAGAGGTACACCCAGCGCCTCGACACCATCCAGCGCCGTGTCGGGAGTGATCTGCTTGCCTTTGGCGTGACCATTGTCCAGCAGCTTGCGGGTATTGTCGTTCCACAGCGCCTTGGTCAGGCCGTAGACCAGTTCGTCAGACAATTCCGAAGACACAACCAGCATTGCACTGACCGCCGGGGTCTTGGTTTCACCGTCGATACCTTCATAAACGCCACCTGGGATGGCCGAGGGGATGTATGCCGGGATGATCTCGTTGATCTTCGCCATGTCTTCGTCGCTGAAGGAATGCAGATTCATGCCCTTAGTTGACGATAGCTGCACCATTGCCGCAACAGGCCAGCCTGCAGCGTAGAAATAGGCATCCAATTGACCGTCAGCCAGACGCTCGGCGCTTTGGCTGTTGTTCAGCTCGGCCTCATCCATGTTGTCACGGTTGACGCCCCAAGCATCCAGCATCTGCAGCACGGCAACCTGTGTACCGGAACCGGCTTGCGCGATGCCGACGCGCTTGCCTTCAAGATCGCTCAGATCGTTGATTGTCTCACCGGCAGGCAGAACCAAGTGGAGGTCTTCGGGGAACAGGTTGGCCACGATGCGAAGATTGGGGTGAGGTTTGCCCTCGAACTTGCCCTCACCCAGATACATCGAGCGGGTGACGTCAGCTGCGGCCAGGCCGGCCTCAAGCTCTCCGTTCTGAACGGCGGCGTTGTTGAACACCGACGCGGTGGTGGATTGAGCGATAGCAATCAGGCCCGGTACGCCGCACTGGCCGCCTTCTTCGCAGGGGCGCGAACCCGGCGGGGCGGAGATTCCATTTGCGATGGTGCCGCCGATGGGGAAGTAAGTTCCGCCTGCGCCGCCCGTACCGATGCGGAAAAAAGTTGGGTCTTGCGCCAATGCAGGGGCGGCAAGCGCGCCTGCCAGAGCCAGTCCCGTCAAACATTTCACAAATTTCATCATCATCTCCCTTGTTGGATCGTCGGATTCGGTTTGGCCGAATTTCGATCCTGCAAGCGTAGTAGCAATTTTCATAAATACAAATTTGTTATATTTCATAAAACTAAGGTTTGGCTTATACATCGACCATGAACCTTATGCAGTTGACCGTTTTTCGCGAGGTGATGGAGACCGGCTCTATCTCTCAAACAGCCAAGAAACTGAACCGCACCCAGCCTGCGATCAGTTTGGCCTTGAAGAACCTTGAAAAGACCCTTGGCCTGACACTGTTCGAGCGTAAGGGACGGCGATTGGTCCCGGTTCCCGAAGCGCATTACCTTTTGGCCGAAACAACTGGTATTCTGGACCGCCTAGCGACGATTTCCAGTACAATGGAAGGGTTGATTAAAGGGCATTCCGGTAGTCTGAATATCGCTACAATGCCGGGCCCATCCGCTTTCCTGTTCCCGCGTTTCATCAGCCAATCTGTCGGCGAAAACCCCGAGATACGTATCACATTGTCTACACGCAGTTCGCCTCAGATTATAGAGCTTGCGGGCACGCAGAATATTGATTTCGGCTTTGCAGACTTCGATCATTCAACTGGGAAAGAGCCTCAGTATTCAACAGAACTGATCCGGGCAGATTGTTTTTGTGCCGTTGATCGTGACAGCCCGCTTGCTTCACGCAGGACCGTATCCATTTCCGATCTCGACGGAGCGCCTATGGGGGGATTACATGCCACGCACCCGTTCCAGCGTAAAATTCGACAAGAGTTTCAAGATGTTTCAGCTGACTACAATCCAACAGTGACCTGTCAATACTTTCTGCCGCTGATACCCTTTGTGAGCTCAGGTCAGTGTTATTCAATCGTGGATCCGTTGACCGTAGCGACTGAACAAGAACTAAACCTGTCCAACGGAAAAGTTGCGTTCGTGCCCTTCGAAAAGCCGCTCAGATATGAATATGCGCTCCTTGAGCCCGATCACCGACCACCGTCTCAACTGGCTTTAAAGATCAAAGCGGGCTGGAAAGCCGAAGTGTTAAAGATGTTGGCAGAGGTGAAAGCCAACCCTCGTGCAATTGGGATGGATTAAGCCGGAAGCGAACAAAGCTGAATAACACTGTTTTACAAACAGAAAACTGATGGGAAGGAGGGTTCATTTGGATCGACTTGCGACGAGTAGGTGTATATCGGCTAGGTGACCGGAACCTCAAGTTTCTTGGACCGGACCGAAGGTTCGCTTAGTCCCGCTTAGCGGTCATCGCCGCCGTCACTGGGAAAGGTCTCCAGTGCGGACAAAGCCGCCTTATGCTCATCGCTTTCTGGTAACTGGTCTCACACCGAAGCGGACCTTCCTTTCGAGCTTTACATCCTCCGAGATGCGTACGAAGCGGGTACTGCTCAAGGCGACTAACGCACAGTATCTGCCATCCGTCGCTTGCGACTAATAAACTGTCCTACCAGAGATTAATTCGCAGTCGTCTGACAGCCTCTGGCCCAAACACAAGGGGCTAGACACCAGAGCTGAAGCGTGGCTGGATTGCTTAGAGATTGTCTAGTCGGACGGAGATCCTCAAAATTGAAAAGAAATGCAAACAAGCTGTTAGTGACTTCCGCTATTGCTATCGCTCTGTTGGCCTCCGGTGCGGTATTTACTGCTTCTACACAACCAGCAAGCGCAGAGGCTGGTTATTTCTGGGATGAAACCGTTGGGTCTGTAGATAGAAGCCCTTGGATATTTGAAGGTACAAATGTTTTTGGCGAATTAGCACGAGTTCCACCGTCAGATTGGGTGCGTACTTTGGAAAAAGCGGCATACCCAACTGAGCTTGAGACTTTTGTTTTCACAGCTAGCAATAATGAAGAACAGAACATCAACGATTGGTTGCATCAAACGCATACCGATAGCTTTTTGATTTATCACGATGGCAAATTGGTCGCTGAAAAGTACTTCAATGGCATGAGAGCTGATACGCCTCACCGCATTCACTCGATCACCAAGACTGTGTTGGGTATGGTAGCAGGGCTGGCGGTTGAGGCGGGAGAATTAGATCCCAAAAAACTGATCACCGAATACCTGCCAGAGTTGGAAGGCCCAGCATTCAAAAATACAACGGTTAGACACCTACTTGACATGACCGCTGCTGTTGATTGGAAAGATGCGTCCAGTGGCTACTTAGACGATGCTGGTGATCTGTTCTGTGCCTTTGGTCAGGACCTCTCTGAAAAAGTTGAAATTTGTGATACTGAGTCTGGCGTCAAAGAGTACATGATCTCTCTGAGTGATCGCGAGACCTTGGTAGAAGACGGTGAAGTCTATAGTTACCGTTCAGTGCTATCTGCGTTGCTGGGTATGGTTATCGAGTCGGCAACTGGCGAGAGCTATCTGGATGTACTGGCCGAGTTGTGGCAGGACATCGGTGCACAGGACCCTGCATATAGCGAACTGGGGCCCAAAAAGATTGTGCAAACCAGTGGTGGGATGTTCACCAGCTCTCGTGACCTATTGCGGTTTGGCATAATGATGCTGGACAACGGAAAGGTTAACGACACTCAAGTTATTCCTCCTGATTGGATAGCTGACACGATTCAAGCAAATGATGACGTTATCGCAGCTTATGAGAAAAGCGCATATTCAGAGGTGTTTGAAGGCTTCCACTACCGTAATCAAGTTTGGGTGAAAGACAGAGAAAAAGGTGCGTTTTATGGCATTGGTGTCTATGGGCAGCTGTTGTATGTGAACCAAAAAGCCAATGTGGTTATGGTGAAGCTATCAAGCCAGCCGGACGTTCAAAATACACCTATGTACCTGGATTCTATGGTTGCGATGAAAAGCATTTCAGAGACTTTGAGCAAATGAAATTCAAGGCGTCTTAGTCTCTAAAGCACAGCTAAACGGCTCGGCTTATACTACGGAAAGACTTAACAGTGTCGTCGGGTTAGTAACGGGTGACCTCGACTGCGACCGCAGCAAACACCACACCAATCAACAGAGCTTTTGTATTCACTGCCGAAAGGCTGGGCAGTTTGACCCGAAGAGACAGGGCTATGATCACGCCCCCTGTTAACCCAGTCGCAACTGAAAAGATCATGCTGCTTTTGTCCGCGTTGAGGCCGATCAATATGCCGACTGCAAGCGACGCTACAAAGTATGCGCGTAGCCATCCAGACATATGCCTGGGGTGGGTTTTGTAGAGGTATATATTCACCCCAAACAAATGCAATGAATAGGCCAACGTTCCAACTGCGTACAGCTCAGGTGATGTTCCGGTCGTTTGCATGACGGTAATGGCGAGCAAGCAGTTATAGGTTCCAAGTGCCACTGTGTCCAAGCCAAGCGACAACCTGTTATCGGCCCCCGTGTCGCGACTGGCTTCCAGCAAGTAGTAAATGAGAAATCCTAGGAGCGAATAACCGAACAGCGAGTTTTCCCATTTCCCATTTGCAGCCAAATCGGCCGACAATTCACCGATTTTTGGCAGTAAGAAAAGGAAAGCATAGCCAAGTCCGATCCCAGATGAAAAATCAGAAAGCCAGCCTGCTAGGCCGGGGAATCTCTGGTAGAAAGACACGCAGAAGACGTGAACAGTGCCAATGACTGCAATCGATGTTATCGCGAGGTATGTCGAAGCGTCGAACACGGCTAAGATCCAATGATCACATTACAATTTGTATGAGACACCCCTTGGGAGCGTTTGCACAACCCAAAAAGTGAAGAAGGTGCGGTTTGAACAGAACACTCAACGACAGCTTTCCGGACTTCATGCCATGTTTCTTCGAGGTCAGACCAGCGGGGTTTTTCGTTTTGGCGTTCATGATTTGCTCCATTATTGCGTGTTAGAACACCAGTTTCCTCCCACAGTCCCACCGAAAAACTCTGTCGTACCGTGGGACAAAATGAAGACGCTGCTATCGGCCTATGTCCGCTTGATCCCACAGCGCGTTTCCTGAGGTAGATTCCGATAAGGTTCGCTTTACTCAAGCAGTGATGGCTACACACTCCTTTTGGGATTGGGCGGCAATGGTTTTATGAAAGGTGCGGCAATCGCATTAGAATACGCAATTTAGATACGAAGTACGAAGCAGCCAGTGGGTTGCAGTTGGGCATAGCTGATTCACCCGTTGCATGAGGTGGCAACCAAGCGCATTTGGGATGGCGGGTTTTTTAGCGGGTACCGCAATTAGTGCCCAAAAATACCATTTAAATTCAATGATATATGGCGGAGACGAAGGGATTCGAACCCTCGAGACGGTTTCCCGCCTACTCCCTTAGCAGGGGAGCGCCTTCGACCACTCGGCCACGTCTCCGCCGACGGGTATATCCTTGCAAACACTGGAAATACAAGGCCATTTGTCGACGGTTTGACAGTTTTATTGAATTTTCCGGAAATCCTTGAAATTGCTTGGATTCACGTGGCGAATGGTGAATTGCGACGCAATTCGCACACTGTTTTTCAATCTGCGCATCGCCGAGGCGTTTCAAAACTCGAGCCGAAAGCAAAGGGCGCGTAACCTGAGTCTCGTGAAATCTGCCGATCACAACCGGTGTCAACTGAACCGGTTCAACGGGGCCATTCGGGTTCAGCCGCGTAGATGCCAAGTTGATGGCGGCGGCGGTGGAACCGCTCGACCCGTTCGACGATCTCGTCGCTGGAAACGGCGATCACAAAGGACAGCAGGGTTTCAAGCAATGCTATGGTTGAAACGGACGATGGGAAAAATTGGGGCGTATCTGCAGATACAACGAATCCGTGATGGGCGTTCAGGATGACAGGGCTGGCCGGGCTGTCCGATATCCCCACAACTGTCAGGCCCTGTTGGCGTGCCAGTTTGATCGCCTCGATCACTTCAGTGCGGTAAGGGTGACATGTGATTGCGATCAACACATCTTGTTCGTCAGCCCATGCCAGATCATCGACCGGCGTGGATCCGGGGCGTGGAATGGCATGGAACTGCTTCATTCCTGTGGAGGCCAGGTAGGTGAAATTGCGCGCGTTTGAGTTGTTGACGCCCACGCCCAAAGTGAAAATCTGCCGACAATTCCAGATGTCTTCTGCAGCCGATTTCAAGCGCTCAGCGTCAATACCGGCAAAGGTTTCTTCGATGTTCCGTATCGCTGCACCGATCATGTCGGCGTAAAGTGTACCCAGCTCTCCGGACTTACCGATGTCTTGCAGCCAACGGGCGCGGTCCGGGAACGAGATTTGACCCTTGCGGATCGCGTCGCGAAACGGTTCGCGGAAATCGTCATACCCGTCAAAGCCAACTTGCCGTGCCATGCGTACAAAGGTGTTGGGCTTAACCTTTGCAGCCTCGGCAATTTCGCGCACGGTCGAAACCCCAACATCCGTTGGGTTTTCCAAAACATACCGTGCGGCTTTTTGCGCTTCGGGTGTGAGGGCGTCCCACTCGTCAGTCAGGCGGTTCAGGACAGCTTGGGATACGTTTGTGTCATTCATGGTTGACGATGGTACAAATGTGAAATTAGCGTGTCGAGCAGAAACGCGACTCGCGATAAGGAACGATCATGTCCGCGAATGAATTGCCATCACTCTTGCATGCGGTGATCGCTGACTATGACTAATTTGCCATGAACGTGAAGCGTATTGCGCACAGGTGCAACTGTGCTTGCGAAAAGACCACCGCGCCAGCCGACGAACAGCGCATTGCGCGCGCTGGCAGGACGTTTCTGATTGGGGGCATTGCACCGACAAATACGCCCCGCACTGACGCAACAGTGGAGACCGCTCAATGAGCTTGCCTGAAACAATGAAAGCTATGGTGACAATGGGCCACGGTGGCCTGGAACAGATGGTTCTACATGGCAACTGGCCGCGCCCCGAACCACAGATTGGGGAAGTGTTGATTAAGGTCGCGGCCTGTGGGCTGAACAATACCGACGTCAACACGCGCTCAGGCTGGTATTCAAAGACCGTGACCGACGCAACGACCGGTGGTGCGTTTGAAGAGGTTGGAGAAGACGACCCTACCTGGGGCGGGAATCCGATCACCTTCCCACGGATTCAGGGGGCTGACATTTGTGGACACATCGTGGCTGTGGGTGAAGGTGTCGACCCCCGGCGCATAGGTGAGCGTGTCATAACCGATGGCTGGCTACGCGATCCAAACGATCCCGAAAATATGGATAAGACCGGCTATTATGGGTCAGAACGAGATGGCGGGTTCGCGGAATACGCGACGACGCTTGCGGTCAATGCCGTGCCGATCACGTCAGACCTGTCGGACGCTGAACTGGCCACTTTTTCATGTTCCTATTCCACGGCCGAAGGCATGCTGACCCGCGCCAACGTAACGGGCCGGGACACGGTTCTTGTGCCCGGAGCATCGGGCGGCGTTGGCGGTGCCCTTGTCCAGTTGGCAAAACGGCGTGGCGCGCGTGTCATCGCGATGGCATCCGAGGCTAAACACGCAGATGTTGCCAGGCTTGGCCCAGATGTCATTTTACCGCGCGGGCCAAAGGATCTGCGTGATGCATTGGGTGACGAAAAGATTACAGTGGTCGCGGATGTGGTTGGTGGGTCGTACTGGCCGAACCTGATCGACATTCTGGAACGCGGCGGTCGCTATACCTGTTCTGGCGCGATCGCCGGACCAATGGTCGAGTTTGATCTGCGCACTTTCTATCTGCGGGATCTAACTTTTACGGGCTCGACCGTGATTGACCCACAGGTGATGCGAAACCTTGTCGACTACATTGAAGCAGGGGAAATCAAGCCCGCCTTGGCCGCCACATATCCTTTGGAGGAATTGCGTGAGGCGCAAGCCGCGTTCATTGCCAAACAGCACACCGGAAATATCGTGGTGATACCATGACGCTTGACGACGTTTTGGAGGCGGCGCGGCAGCTACATCAGGCACACCCTGAGCTGTCCGCCTTTGGCGCTTGGCCATCTGATCTGTCGGCCGCAGTGACAGAACCAGTTCACGTCCCAGCCGCAGATCTGGTGCAGGGTTTCGGTCTGCGGGGGAGTGAACTGACGCAACCGCTCATCGACGCCGTCAAGGCAACCACCCATCTGGCCCATTGGAAACAGACCTACACCGAGGAAGAGGTCGGGGCGGATTTTCTCAACCGTTACGGCTATTATGAGCTGTTTGGTCCGACCGGACATTTCCACTCGGCGCAATTGCGCGGCTACATCGGGTATTGGGGGGCTGGCCTGAACTATGACTGGCACAGCCATCAGGCAGAAGAAATCTATTTGACGCTGGCGGGTGGTGCCCTGTTCAAGGTCGAAGGGGATGAGACTTTTGTTGGCCCCAACCAGACACGGCTGCATTCCAGTCGGCAAAGCCATGCCATGATCACAACCGATCAACCGATCCTGACCTTTGTGCTGTGGCGTGGTGACGGGATGGGCGACTTACCAAGAATGGACGCCAAATGAAAATCACACGAATTCGGGTTTTTCAAACCGGGTTGCCGTACGTCGGTGGTGCCTATGTTTGGGGGGCAGGGAACGCTATCGAAACGGCCATTGCATCGGTTGTGGTCATCGATACTGACGCGGGCTTGCAAGGGTGTGGCGAGTTCTCTCCTTGCGGGGAAAACTACATGATCGCCCATTCCGAAGGCGTCCCGGCATTGGCGCGGCTTATTGGGCCGAAGCTGCTGGGTGAGGACCCCCGACAGGTGGCGCGGATCGAACAGTTGATGGATCATCTTGTGCAAGGCCACGGCTATGCCAAAGCCCCATTCGATGCGGCGTGCTGGGATATTCTGGGTAAGGCGTCTGATCAGCCGGTCTGGATGCTGCTGGGCGGCAAGCTGACGGACGGTGCGCCGATGTACCGGGTCGCGCCGCAAAAGGCGGTGGATGAGACTGTGGCAGAAATGAATGTCTATCGCGATCAGGGATACCGCCAGTTTCAGGTCAAGGTCGGAGGCGACTGGGCTACCGATATTGATCGGATCCGCACTACGGTCCCTCTGTTGCAATCGGGTGAGAAGGCGATGGCCGATGCCAATCAAGGATGGCGCGTTGACAATGCGATCCGAGTGGCGCGGGCGACACGCGATCTGGATTTCATCCTCGAACAACCCTGCCGCACCTACGAGGAATGCCAACAGGTGCGCCGCGTGGCCGAGCAACCGATGAAACTGGATGAATGTGTAACAGGCATCCACATGGCGCAGCGGATCGTTGCGGATCGTGGGGCCGAGATCTGCTGTCTGAAGATTTCGAACCTCGGTGGCATCAGCAAAGCGCGGCGCGTGCGGGACTATCTGGTCGACAACCGTATCCCGGTGGTCAGCGAAGATACCTGGGGCGGCGAGATCACGACGTCAGTGGTAGCGCATTTTGCGGCCTCGACACCACCTGAATACCTGCAGAACACAACGGATCTGATGAACTACAACACCAGATCAACCGGCATCGGCGGACCAACGGCTAAGGATGGCAAGCTCTTTGCATCGGACACGCCCGGACTGGGCGTTGCCCCTGATTTTGAAAGCCTCGGCACGCCTGTAGCGGAGTACACACTATGAAGATCAAGTCCATTACCGTTTATCAGGTGGACCTGCCGTTAGAGCATCCCTATTGGCTGTCTGGCGGTCGGTTGAAGTTCGAAACCCTCGACGCGACGATTGTGAAAATCGAAACCGACGCCGGACTGGTAGGCTGGGGTGAGGGTACCCCATGGGGGCACACCTATGTTCCTGCCCACGGACCAGGCATTCGCGCCGGTATCCAGACGATGGCCCCGTTCATTCTGGGTCTCGATCCGCGCAAGGTTTTGGATGTGGAACGGGCGATGGATCTGGCCTTGCCCGGGCATCTTTACGCCAAAAGCCCGATCGACATGGCCTGTTGGGACATTGCCGGTCAGGCGGCGGAACTGCCCATTGCTGATCTGATGGGCGGCGGATCGCGCACACCGCGCCCGATTGCTTCGTCGGTAGGGGCAAAGACTGTCGAAGAAACCCGAGAGGTGATGGAACGCTATCGCAGCCGGGGTTACATCGCCCATTCGGTAAAGATCGGCGGCAACGTGGAACGCGACATCGCACGTGTTCGCGATGTAGAGAGCATCCGGCGACCGGGAGAGATTGTCCTGTATGACGTGAATCGCGGTTGGACGCGGCAACAGGCCCTGCGGGTGATGAGCGCCTGCGAAGACCTGAACGTTATGTTCGAACAGCCGGGTGAGACGTTGGATGATATTGCTGCGATCTCGGGGTTGCATGCCTCGCCTGTCTCTGTGGATGAAAGCCTCGTGACCTTGCAGGATGCCGCCCGGATTGCCCGCGAGGGTATTGCCGAGATCTTTGGGATCAAACTTAACCGGGTTGGTGGATTGACCAAGGCTGCCCGGATGCGGGATATCGCGCTGGCCCATGGCATCGATATGTTTGTAATGGCAACCGGCGGCACGGTTCTGGCCGATACCGAAGCACTGCATTTGGCGGCCACGATCACGGATGACAATTGCCATGCGGTATGGTCCTGTCAGGACATGATCACCGTCGACATTGCGGGCGGGCGTGGGCCGCGCAATATTGACGGTCACCTGCACTTGCCTGAAACTCCGGGGCTGGGTGTGCACCCTGATGAAAACACGCTGGGAGATCCTGAAGCCGTGTACAAATAGGACTCGCACCAACGTTCTGAGATGACGGAGATCACGTGACATGTTGAAGATCCACACTCAATCCGAATGGATCGACCGTGCAAGGGCGGTATTGCCAGCGGGCGGGTTCGGCAATTTCGACCCGGGCATCGTCATCGCCCGGGGCGAAGGCAGTCGTGTCTGGGACGAAGACGGAAACGAATATGTCGACTACCTGATCGGGTCCGGCCCCATGCTGCTGGGGCATGGCCACCCCGAGGTGATGGAGGCCGTGCTGGAACAGCTTCCGCAAGGCATGACCTTCTTTGCCAATAACAGAAAGGGTATCGAACTGGCCGAAGCCATCATCGAGGCCGTTCCCTGCTGTGAACAGGTGCGGTTTGTTGCGTCAGGTGGCGAAGCTGACATGTATGCCATTCGGCTGGCACGGGCCTATACGGGTCGCAACAAGATCCTCAAGTTCGAGGGCGGGTACCACGGGATGAGCGCCGAAGCGCAGATGAGTCTGGCGCCCAGCCGTCGGGTCAATTTCCCTCAGGCCGTGCCCGACAGTGCCGGGATCCCAGACAGCGTCGCCGAACAGATGCTGATCGCGCCGTTCAATGATCTTGAGGCTGTCGCGGCCTTGTTGGATGAACATGACGATGTGGCGGCGATCATGGTCGAGCCGTTGCAGCGGATCATTCCGCCCTTGCCCGGGTACCTGCAAGGGCTGAGGGATTTGTGCGACAAACACGATGTGCTGCTGATCTTCGATGAGATCGTCACAGGGTTCCGTCTGGCATATGGCGGGGCGCAGGAACGTTATGGCGTGACCCCGGATATCTGCACGTTGGGCAAGATCACGGGTGGCGGGTTTCCTTTGGCCGCTTTGGGCGCCAGCGCCGAGATCATGAAGCATTTTGACAAATCGAAAGTCGGTGAAGACGGCTGGTTGATGCAATTGGGCACTTTGTCAGGCAATCCTATCGCTGCGGCTGCAGGTTTGAAGACAATGGAGATTCTGCGTCGAGACGGGGCTTATGACCGTCTGCGCAGCATCGGCCGACAGCTGCAAGATATGCAGACCGAGGCGCTCAACGAAGCGGGTGTTCCGCATCGGATTTGCGGTGACGAGACTTTGTTCGACATCTATTTTACCAAGGCCGAATGCAGGGATTACCGCAGCGCCAGTCATGATGACCCTGCGCGCAACACATCATATAACGCGGCTTTGAGGTCGCATGGGATATTCAAAGCCCCGGGCAAGCTGTACCCGTCTCTGGCGGTGACCGACGTCGATCTGAACCAGACCCGAGAGGCCGTGCGTCACGCGGTTGCGGCAATTTCCTGAGTGTTGCTTTAACAAAAAACGGGTCGCCGTTGGTTAAAACTGCGACCCGTCACCTTTGGAAGTCGGGGGCCAGCCTCGCCCCCTCGAATACTGATTAAATCACCGCAATCTGAAAACTTTTCGATACTTTCGAGACTGACCCGACTTCCTGGTTGGTATGTCACCTTAATGCCTGATTAAATCACCTTCTACAGTGACCCAGTTCACATTAGGCGAATTTATTTTGATTTTTTCCAATCGAATAAATCCGGGCCTGCTTGCGCAAGCAGTTCGGCGGCCATCGCGCGGGCCATTTCCGGACCGTCTTCTATTGGGGCTGTCATATCCCGGTTGGCGGTTTCAGTTCCATCTGGTCGCAGAACCTCGCCTCGCAACCTGAGAGTGCCGCCATCCAGCTCGGCCAGACCCGCGATCGGTGTTTCGCATGACCCGTCCAGCGCATCCAGCAACGTACGTTCGGCCGCCAGCCGTTGGCCGGTTTCCGCGTGATGTATCGCCTCAAGCATTTCTGCTGCGCGCATGTCGTCGCTGCGCCGTTCAATGCCGATGGTGCCTTGCGCGATGGCGGGCAGCATATCGTCAGGGGAAATGGCGCTGGCCGGGACATCATCCATACCCAAGCGGCGAATACCGGCCATCGCCAAAAAGGTGCAATCTGCCACGCCATCTTCCAGCTTTTTCAGCCGCGTCTGCACGTTTCCGCGAAACTCGACCACCTTCAGATCAGGGCGGCGACTCAGCAATTGTGCCCGACGGCGCAGCGAGGAAGTGCCGACAACGGCCCCCTCGGGCAGGTCGTGGATGGAACCCAGGCGCGGTGAGATAAATGCATCCCTTACGTCTTCACGTGGCAGGAATGTATCCAGCACCAAACCGTCGGGCTGTGCGACTGGCATGTCTTTGGTCGAATGCACGGCGATGTCGATTTCGGTGCGCAGCATCGCTTCTTCGATTTCTTTGGTGAACAGGCCCTTGTTGCCGATCTCTTTCAGCGGTCGATCAGCATCGATCATGGCGCGATTGTCACCCGTGGTTTTGATCACAACGATCTCGAATGCGTCTTCGGGCAGGTCGAAGGCATCACTCAGGCGTTGGCGTGTTTCATGGGCCTGCGCCAGCGCAAGCGGAGAACCACGGGTGCCGATTCTGAGGGGCGATGCGGGTGTGGGCAAATTCACAGTCATGCTCACAGCTTTAGTCGCGTCACATTGCCCTGACAATGGGGGCTGCGCTTGACAAATTGCCGCCGAAGGACGACCCGTTGCGAAAACCGGATGACTGGGGGCAAAAATGGCCGAGACAAAGAAACTGCTGCGGGCTCTGGCGGGTGAGGTTCAGGACGTGCCGCCGATCTGGATGATGCGCCAGGCGGGTCGGTATTTGCCCGAATATCGCGCCACCCGCGCGCAGGCCGGTGATTTCCTGTCCTTGTGCTATAACCCTGAGCTGGCCGCCGAAGTCACATTGCAACCGATCCGGCGATATGGGTTTGATGCCGCGATCCTGTTTGCTGATATCCTGTTGGTACCGCAGGCGCTGGGCGCGGATCTGTGGTTTGTGACCGGTGAAGGCCCGCGCCTGTCGACGATCACGCAGCAATCCGAGTTTGACGTGTTGAAGCCGGTTGACGCGATTCATGAAACACTGACACCGGTTTATGAAACGGTGCGCATTCTGTCACAGGAATTACCGTCGGAAACCACTTTGATCGGGTTTGCTGGCGCGCCGTGGACGGTGGCCACCTACATGATCGCGGGGCGCGGCACGCCAGATCAGGGTCCCGCGCACGCGTTGCGGGAAGGGAACACCGCGCTGTTTGAGGCTTTGTTGGATCGCATCACCGCCGCAACGATCGAGTACCTGTCCGCGCAAATCGAAGCCGGGGCCGAGGTGGTCAAGATCTTTGACAGTTGGGCGGGGTCATTGAAAGGCGAGGCGTTCCAGAAATACGCGGTCGAACCGTGCCGGGTGATTACTCAGGCCATTAAGAAACGCCATCCAGGCATTCCGGTCATTGGATTCCCGCGTGAGGCGGGCGATGGGTATATCGGGTTTGCCAAAGCAACCGGTGTGGACTGTGTTGCGCTGGACAATTCGGTGTCGCCGGAATGGGCGGCCGAGCATGTGCAAGCTGATGGCTGTGTGCAGGGCAATCTGGCCTCGTCTCATATGGTGACGGGCGGGCAGGCGCTGGTGGACGAGACGCGACGCATTGTCGAGGCGTTCTCGAAAGGGCCACACATCTTCAACCTGGGGCATGGCATCACACCGGATGCGGATCCTGAGAACGTGCAGCTGATGATCGACACGGTGCGTGGGCGGTAAACCGGCGAAAGGGGGCCAGCCCCCTTCTTGGCCTGCGGCCAATTCATCCCCCGAGGTATTTTTGGCCAGATGAAGAGCGGATCAGCGTGGCTCTTTGAGCTGCTCGAGAATTTCCTTTGTGTGTTCACCGCGTGCGGGGCTGGGGCTGGGGTTCCATTGGTGATTAGAAAATCGCGGCGCGGCTGCGGATTGCAGGGTACCGTCGACGTCTTGCCAGCTGTTGCGGTGAGTGTTCATAGGGTGGTCCAGCGCCTCTTGCGGGCTGAGCACAGGGGCGACGCAGGCATCCGTGCCACGGAATAAGGCTTCCCAATGGTCGCGGGGTTGACTGGCGAAAATATCGGCAAGGCTTTGGGTCAGATCAGGCCAGAGTGTGCGATCATATTGGTTCTGGAAAGCGGTATCTTGAGCGAGACCCAGGATCTGCAAGAACTGGGCGTAAAACTTGGGTTCAAGGCATTGGACGGTGATGAAGCCACCATCGGCGCAGGTGTAAGTTCGGCTCCAGTGTGGGCCGTCCAGCAGGCTTTCGCCGCGCGTGTCGGACAGATTGCCTGTTTGGCGCATGGTCATCAGAAGGTTCATCATATGGGCTGAACCGTCGTAGATTGCGGCATCGACAACTGTGCCTTCACCAGTGCGTTGCGCATGGATCAGACCGGCCAGAATACCTGCGACCAGATACATGGAACCACCGCCAATATCGCCCACCAGAGTTGCAGGTGTCTGCGGGGGTTGGCCGGGTTGAGAGGCATACCAAAGCGCGCCGGACAGGGCGATATAGTTGAGATCATGCCCGGCAGTGTCAGACAGCGGGCCATCCTGACCCCAGCCGGTCATACGACCATAGACCAGTTTTGGGTTGCGGGTCAGGCAAGCGTCGGGGCCAAGGCCCAGTTTTTCCATCACGCCGGGGCGGAAGCCTTCGATCAAGGCATCTGCGGTGGCGATCAGACACAGGGCGGTTTCCAGGTCATCAGGGTCTTTCAGGTCAAGCGCGATGGACCGCTTGCCGCGATCCAGAAGTGAGCGTTCTGGCATTCCGGGTGTGACGGCACCGCTTTTGCGATGAATGGTTATCACATCAGCGCCCAAATCGGCCAATTGCATGGCGGCAAACGGGCCGGGACCCAGCCCCTCAATTTCGACGACACGAATTCCTTTTAGCATCTGCACCCTCCGTTTCGGGCAGAGTTTGCGAGCCGGCTGCGGATTGCAAGGCGGATGTTTGATGGCGCAGATCGTCGCCTGTAAGGCAGATGTGTATCAAACGATGTTGAATTGACCTGTTATACCCAGGTTTGGCGCGATAGGGTCCACGCCAGAACGGGGAACGGATATGACGACAATTTTGTCCATCAGAGATCTGCGCAAGTCTTACGCCGATGGGTTTGAGGCGCTGAAAGGTGTGTCTTTGGACATTGAAGAGGGTGAGATTCTTGCCCTGCTGGGACCAAACGGTGCCGGAAAGACAACCTTGATCTCGACCATCTGCGGGATCACCACCCCGAGTTCCGGTGAGGTCACGGTGGGAGGGCATGATATTCAGACCGATTACCGCGCTGCGCGCAGGATGATCGGTCTTGTGCCGCAGGAAATTGCGCTGGAACCGTTTGAGAAGGTCTGGAACACGGTGCGCCTGTCGCGGGGACTGTTCGGGCTTGGCAAAAACAATGCGCGGATCGAAGAGATTCTGCGGAAACTATCCCTCTGGGACAAACGCGACAACGCGATCAAGGAGTTGTCTGGCGGCATGAAACGCCGGGTGCTTATCGCCAAAGCATTGGCTCATGAGCCCCGCGTTCTGTTTCTGGATGAACCCACTGCCGGTGTGGATGTCGAGCTGCGAAAAGACATGTGGGAAATCGTGGCCGAGCTTAAACAGGACGGGGTCACCATCATTCTGACCACCCACTACATCGAAGAGGCCGAAGCCATCGCAGATCGTGTGGGGGTTATCGACAAGGGTGAGCTGCTGTTGGTGCAGGACAAGGACGCGCTGATGGCGCAGATGGGTAAAAAGCAAATCGAGGTCATGCTGACAGAGCCAATCGCGCAGATTCCTGACAGTCTTGCGCTGCATAATTT
Source organism: Ruegeria sp. HKCCD4315 (assembly GCF_013112245.1). Lineage (NCBI taxonomy): Bacteria > Pseudomonadati > Pseudomonadota > Alphaproteobacteria > Rhodobacterales > Roseobacteraceae > Ruegeria > Ruegeria sp. HKCCD4315. Next base: position 286,941 of record NZ_WVRN01000001.1, read on the forward strand.
GACGCTGAATGGCGCGGGGGATGTCTTGATTTACACCTATGACACCCACGCGGATCGGACGGGTATCACAACTTTGCTGAATGACGTTTCACAAGCCGGGTTGATCCTGCGGGACGTGCAGACACGGCAATCGAGTCTGGAAGAGATATTCGTCAACCTTGTATCCGGAGAAATGGCATGAACTGGACTGCAATTGCCGCCATCTACCGGTTCGAAATGACCCGGTTCTTCCGCACCCTCGCGCAAAGCTTTTTCTCGCCGGTTCTGTCCACGTCTTTGTACTTCGTGGTCTTTGGCACGGCTATCGGCAGTCGCATTCAAGAGGTTGAAGGCGTCTCATATGGTGCGTTTATCGTGCCGGGGCTGATCATGCTGTCGGTGGTGATGCTGTCGATTTCGAACGCGTCTTTCGGGATATATTTCCCGAAGTTTCTGGGCACCATCTACGAGCTTCTGTCCGCGCCGGTCAATTTCATCGAGATCGTGATCGGATATGTAGGTGCCGCAGCCACCAAAGCGCTGTTTGTGGGTTTGGTGATATTGGCAACCGCTACCTTTTTTGTGGATATTCGGATTGAACATCCCTTTGCCATGGCTGCGTTCCTGATCCTGTCCTGTCTCAGTTTTTCTTTATTGGGCTTCATCATTGGAATCTGGGCCAGCAATTTCGAACAGATGTCGTTGGTGCCTCAGCTTGTTGTGACGCCCCTGATATTTCTGGGGGGTACGTTTTATTCGATCTCGATGCTGCCACCGCTGTGGCAGACCATCACATTGTTCAATCCGGTCGTTTATCTGATTTCGGGGTTCCGTTGGTCTTTTTACGGGCTGGCCGATGTGCCGATTGTCTTTAGTCTGCTGGCCATTCTGGCTTTTACAGGTGTTTGTCTGGCGGTCATTGGCTGGATTTTCAAAACCGGTTGGCGCATACGCAGCTGACTGTCCTTGGGCGTTGCATTTTTGCCCACCGAGTGTGGGAATTTGGTTCACGTCGCGTTTAAGGCCGGATGAGTCCCTTGTTTACGGGTTGGGGGCACTCTACATCGGCACCCATGAAACTCAGCCTGCCGTTTGTCAAAAAGCACCCCTGCGTGGCCGTTGTCCGCCTGTCCGGCGCCATTGGAATGGCGGGGCGTGGGGCGTTGAACGATACAACCCTGGCCCCGGTTCTGGAAAAAGCGTTTCGCAAGGGAAAACCCGCCGCCGTGGCGATTGAGCTCAATTCTCCGGGCGGGTCCCCTGTGCAAAGTTCACTGATCGGTGCCCGGATCCGGCGTTTGTCGGAAGAGCTGGACGTGCCCGTGATTGCCTTTGTCGAGGATGTTGCTGCCTCGGGCGGGTACTGGCTGGCCGCCGCCGCGGACGAGATCTGGGCAGATGACAGTTCGGTTCTGGGCTCGATCGGAGTGATCTCGGCCGGGTTTGGCGCGCATGTCTTTCTGGCACGGCAAGGGTTCGAGCGGCGCGTGCACACGGCAGGCCAGTCGAAATCCATGCTGGATCCGTTTGCGCCGGAAAAGAAAGAGGATGTGGCCCGCCTGCAAGGTTTGTTGGGGGACATCCATGAAAACTTCATTGACCATGTCAAAGCGCGCCGCGGTGACAAGCTGGATAGCAGTGCTGATCTGTTCACCGGTGAGGTTTGGCTGGCGCGCCGCGCGCAGGAATTGGGCCTGATTGATGGCATTGCCCACCTCAAACCCAAGATGCAGGAACGCTTTGGCGACAAAGTCAAGTTCCGCCGTTACGGTGTACGTAAACCGATCTGGACGCGCTTTGGGGCCAGCTTGGCACAGGATGCCATCGCCGGATTAGAGGAGCGTGCAGCCTATGCGCGTTTCGGTTTGTAACGTGATCATCAAGGCCGTCACCCTTTTCCTGATTGCCATGGGCGTATTGGCAATGTTCGGTAAGCTTCGCTTTCCCGGGCAAAAGAAATTGAGTTCGGTGAAATGTCCGCGCTGCGGCCGGTATCGTATCGGCAAAGGCCCCTGCGCCTGCGAAAAGGGAGGCCGGACTTGATTACCACATGGCTGTTGTCCGGTCTGGGCCTGTTGATTCTGTTGCTGGCAGGCGACGCCCTTGTGCGTGGTGCCGTAAACCTGAGCCTGCGCCTTGGCGTTCCGGCGCTGATCGTCAGCCTGACGATTGTGGCCTTTGGTACATCCGCGCCTGAGCTTTTGATTGCAATCAGCGCTTTGGAAGAGGACGCGCCTGGCATCGCGCTGGGTAACGTGGTCGGATCAAACACGGCGAATATCCTGCTGGTTCTGGGCTTGCCCGCGCTGTTGGCGACGTTACACACCAGTGAGTGCAACAGCCGCAGGAACTATGTCTTCATGCTGATGGCGACGGTTCTGTTTATTGGCTTGGCGTTTTTGGGAACGTTCACATTCTTCAGCGGCCTGATCTTGTTGGCAGCGTTGGGTCTTGTTCTTATGAACGCCTTTCGCGAGGCAAAAGCCCATCGCAAAGCCTGCGGTGAGGCCTGTGTGGATGAAGAGCTTGAGGGGCTGGAAGAAGCAGATCCTGACATGCCGTATTGGAAGGTATCTGTTTTCTTGATCCTAGGGCTGATTGGTCTGCCGATGGGCGCGCATCTGTTGGTGGATAATGCAACGGTCATCGCACGTAACTATGGTGTCAGCGAAACGGTCATTGGTTTGACGTTGATTGCAGTTGGAACGTCTTTGCCTGAATTGGCGACAACAGTTATGGCCGCGTTGCGCAGACAGGCCGACGTGGCACTGGGTAACGTGATCGGTTCGAACATGTTCAACCTTTTGGCCATCATCGGGATCGCAACCTGGTTTGGTCGTATCCCGGTTGATCCCGAGTTCCTGCAATTCGACCTTTGGGTCATGCTGGGCGCATCGCTGCTGCTGATCCCGTTTGTGTTCTTCAAACAAGATATCTCACGCATCTGGGGGTTGGTGTTGACTTTCCTTTATGTGCTTTATGTCACCGTATTGCTGGTGTGATCTGACAAAACGAGGTGAAGCATGACCCGAGCTTTAGTGACCGGTGCCGGTATTCGTCTGGGCCGGGCCATGGCGCTGTATCTGGCGGGTCGTGGTTACGATGTGGCGGTGCATTACGCCACATCAGAACAACCGGCGCAGGAAACTGTAGAAAAGGTGCAGGCCCTTGGGCGGCACGCGGTGGCATTGCAGGCCGATCTGCTGGACGAAGTTCAGGTTCAGGCGTTGTTGCCCAAAGCGGCTGAGGCGCTGGGTGGACCGATCACTTGTCTGGTGAACAACGCCTCGATCTTTGAATACGACAATATCCATACTGCAACCCGCCAAAGCTGGGACCGCCATCTCGACAGCAATCTACGCGCGCCATTCGTACTGACGCAGGCTATGTCTGAACAGGGACTGGCCGCTGGCATGGACGAAAACAACGAGCCTCTGGCCGCAGGCTTGATCGTCAACATGGTCGATATGCGGGTCCGAAAGCTGACGCCCGAATTCATGTCCTACACCATCGCGAAAATGGGGTTGTGGGCCCTGACCCGAACGGCTGCTCAGGCCCTGTCACCTGACATTCGAGTCAACGCGATTGGTCCGGGTCCAACTGTTCAGGGGCATCGTCAAAGCGAACAGCATTTTCAGGCACAGCGATCGAACACGGTGCTTGAGCGGGGTTCCAACCCGTCGGACATAACCGCTGCGCTGGGGTATTTTTTGGATGCACATGCAGTCACAGGGCAATTGCTCTGCGTTGATGGGGGCCAGCATCTGGGATGGAAAACGCCTGACGTGCTGGGCGTAGAATAAGCAATTTTGCTGCAAGTTTTGCACCGCTCTCAATCCTGTTACCTGCGCGTTACAAAAATGTCTTTTTTTTCATACACTTGCTAAGTGATGGAAAAAATATCTTTTATTTACATATGCTTGCAATATTGCCCATTTTTTGTGCAAATCAAGGAAGGGGCAATGAAACAAGGGGATTTCCGATCCAGCAGAAACTTATCTTCACACTTATCCACAGAAGTCGTGGATTGTTTCCTCTTGATTTGAGAGGCCTGAGATTGCAGCCAGTCCAAGAGAATCATATCAAAAGCCCATGACCACCCACAGCGACTCCTCTCAGACCGGTTACGCCTGTATTCAGCGTTATGTGAAAACGCTGGACAGTTCGCCCGGTGTATATCGGATGCTGGATGCGGATAGTCGGGTTCTCTATGTGGGCAAGGCACGCAACCTGAAGGCGCGGGTGTCGAATTACACACGCCCCGGGCATTCCGGCCGGATCGAAAAGATGATCGCTTCGACCGCCTCGATGATGTTTCTGACCACTCGGACCGAGACCGAGGCGCTGCTGCTGGAGCAGAACCTGATCAAGCAGCTCAAGCCGAAGTACAACGTGCTTCTGCGCGACGATAAAAGCTTCCCCAATATTCTGGTCTCAAAAAGCCACGCCTTTCCGCAGATCAAAAAGCATCGCGGGGCGAAGAAAGAGAAAGGTGCCTATTTCGGCCCGTTCGCCAGTGCCGGTGCGGTGAATCGGACACTGAACCAATTGCAAAAGGCGTTCCTGCTGCGCAACTGCTCGGATTCCATGTTTGACAGTCGAACGCGGCCTTGTCTGCTCTATCAGATCAAACGCTGTTCAGGGCCATGTGTCGGTTTGATCTCGGAAGAGGCATACCGCGAAAGCGTCAAGGACGCTGAACGTTTCCTGTCTGGCCGGTCCACCAAAGTGCAGGAGGATCTGGCCGAGCAGATGATGGCTGCGTCCGAGGCGATGGAGTTCGAACGCGCCGCCGGTCTACGGGATCGCATCCGGGCGCTGACGCAAGTACAGACGTCCCAAGGCATCAACCCACGCGGCGTGGCCGAGGCAGATGTGATCGGCCTGTACATGGATAGCGGTCAGGCTTGTGTGCAGGTGTTCTTCATCCGTGCCAACCAGAACTGGGGCAACAAGGATTTCTATCCGCGGGTCGGCCCCGATGTTTCGCCCGCTGAGGTGATGGAGGCGTTCCTTGGCCAGTTCTACGACAACAAGGAACCGCCCCGGCAATTGATCCTGTCGGACGGCATTGAAAACGCCGATCTGATGCAGGAGGCCCTGACCGAGAAAGCAGGCCGCAAGGTGGAAATCCTGGTGCCGCAACGCGGTGAGAAGCAGGAACTGGTGGCAGGAGCCCTGCGAAATGCGCGCGAGTCATTGGCTCGCCGCATGTCAGAAAGCGCGACGCAGGCCAAACTGCTGCGCGGGGTGGCCGAAGCGTTTGATCTGGATGCGCCGCCTGAACGGATCGAGGTTTACGACAACTCGCACATTCAAGGCACCAACGCCGTAGGCGGCATGATCGTGGCAGGGCCCGAAGGCTTCATGAAGAACGCCTATCGCAAGTTCAACATTCGAGGCGATGACCTGACACCTGGCGATGATTTCGGCATGATGAAAGAGGTGCTGAACCGTCGCTTCACCCGGTTGCAAAAGGAAGATCCGGATCGGGATAAAGGGCTCTGGCCAGACCTGCTGCTGATTGATGGCGGTGCAGGGCAGGTGAGCGCCGTGCACGAAATCATGCAGGCCCATGGGGTTGAAGACATTCCCATGGTTGGCGTTGCCAAAGGGGTCGACCGCGATCACGGCAAGGAAGAATTCCATCGGACCGGTCAGCGCCCCTTTGCCCTGAAGCGCAACGACCCGGTGCTGTATTTCATTCAACGTTTAAGGGACGAGGCGCATCGGTTCGCCATCGGTACCCATCGCGCGAAACGGGCAAAGGCCGTCGGGGCCACGCCGTTGGACGAAATTCCCGGTGTAGGGGCCGCGCGCAAACGTGCCTTGTTGACGCATTTCGGTAGCGCCAAGGCGGTCAGCAGGGCCAATCTTGCCGATCTGAAAGCGGTCGAGGGGATCTCGGCCGGGCTGGCGCAGAAGGTTTACGATTTCTTCCACGACAAGGGCTAGGCGCGTCGTCCACGCCACAGGATGTACAGCCCCGAAGCCACAATGAGCGCGCTGCCGATCCACATGGCCGGATCGAGGCTTTCACCGAACATGACCACGCCCAAGCCGATGCCGAACAAAAGGCGGGTATAGCGGAACGGGGTCACAGCGGACACTTCGCCCGTGCGCATTGCCTTCATCAGCGAGGAATAGGCCAGAACGCCCATCAGCACCGCGCCGGTCAGATGCAGGCCGGTATGCAGATCAAGCGAAACCATCGGCACGCCTTCCCAAAACCGATAGGCGAGCCCAGCAACGATGATGCTGAGAAATCCGTAGAACCCCAAGACCTCGGTTCCCAATGTGGCAGGTGCTGCGCGGCTGGCCAGATCGCGCCCGGCAAATCCCAGCATCCCCAGCACGGCCAATATCGACAGCAGTGAAAAGCTGTCGCCGGTGGGTTGCAGGATCACGACAACCCCGATCATACCGACGAAAATGGCGCTCCACCGCCGCCAGCCGACGGATTCCCCGAAGAACATCGCAGCACCCGCAACCACGACCAGTGGCGTGGCTTGCAGGATCACCGTGGCCGAAGACAAAGGGGTCAACGCGATCGCCAGAACATAGAACAACCGACCAAAGACCTCGAACAGCACCCGAACTTTCATCGGGCGGGACAAGACATCGGGATGCAGCAAGTTTTGCCCCCGGGCCAATGCCACCGCCGCAAAGATCACCGAGCCGCCCGCGCCAAACAGCACCAGCACCTGCCAGATCGGAAATACGGCCGAGGCTGCTTTCAGCAAAGCGTCCTCAAGCGCGAAGCCCGCCATCGCGGCGATCATCCAAAGGCTGCCGATCATGTTCGACCGGGCGTCGGTTTGAATATGCGCTGTCATCTGTTTCTTTCTGATTGGACTTGCGCGGCAATCTGACCGCAAAGCAGGAAAAGGCCAAGAGGTACAACTCTGAGACGTCAGGCCTGCGGCGCTTTGACCAAGCGTTTCGGTGTGGCGCAGTTTTTTAGCCTGTTTGGCTTTTCTGTCTTGCGGCGTCGATATAGGGTCCAAGCCATGAAGTGGAACTTGCCCAATATTCTGACCGTCCTGCGCCTGTTGGCGGCACCCGGTCTGGCCGTCATGTTTTTGTACTTTACCCGGCCATACGCGGATTGGTTCGCTTTGATCCTGTTCCTGTCGGCAGCGATTACGGATTGGTTCGATGGGTATCTGGCCCGCGCCTGGAAGCAGGAAACCAAAATCGGTGCGATGCTGGACCCGATTGCAGATAAGGCGATGGTTGTGATCGCACTTATGATCCTTGTCGGCTACTCGACCGAACACTGGACCCCGTGGCTGGTGCTGCCTGCCACAGTGATCCTGTTCCGCGAGGTTTTTGTCTCGGGTCTGCGTGAATATCTGGGTGATGTGGCTGGGACGCTAAAGGTTACGAAACTGGCCAAGTGGAAGACCACTGCGCAGATGATCGCCATTGCGGTTCTGTTTTCGCAAGGCATCTTTGAACACTATGCCGTTATGGCGAGCTTCGGAATGGATGCTGATCTGGTCGAGCAGATCATTGCGGGTCAGGTTGAAGATGTAAACCACCTGCGCTGGAATGTCGAAGGCATGTATTGGGCTGGTCAGATTGGGCTGTGGCTGCTGTGGATTGCTGCAACGCTGACATTGATCACCGGTTATGACTACTTACGTAAAGCCATGCCGCATCTGAAGGAGAGCTAAGCGATGGATGTGCTGTACTTTGCATGGGTGCGCGAACGCATCGGTTTGCCAAAGGAAAAAGTCGAAACCAGTGCTGCCACGGTCAGCGATCTGGTGGCCGAGTTAAGCGCAAGGGAAGAACGTTACGCAGCGGCTTTCGCCGATTTGTCAGCCCTGCGCGTGGCATTGGATCAAGAGCTTTCAGATTTTGACGCCTCGCTGACCGGTGTGCGTGAGGTTGCGTTTTTCCCGCCGATGACAGGTGGTTAAGTGATGAGAATCGCTGTTCAGGAAGAAGCTTTCGATCTGGGCGCTGAGGCCAACGCCTTTGCCGCCGGGGATGATGCCAACGGTGCCATCGTTACCTTCACCGGCGTCGTACGCGATCTTGCAAGCGGTGATCTGGATGTCATGGAGATCGAACATTATCCGGGCATGACCGAACGTGCCCTGACAAAGATTGCCCAGGAAGCCAAGGATCGCTGGTCACTGGGGGATGTATTGGTGATCCACCGCCATGGCCGCTTGGCCCCGGGCGACCGGATTATGATGGTCGCAACCGCAGCGCCGCATCGCAAAGATGCATTCGAGGCGGCTGAATACTTGATGGATTACCTGAAATCCCGCGCCCCGTTCTGGAAGAAAGAAATCACTGGGGTCGGTGCGGAATGGGTTGCCGCCAAGGACGAAGACGAAGACGCACTAACCCGGTGGTGAGATGGGCCCGCCACCGCAACAATGCGGTGGTCGTTTTTGACCCTGATCAGGTTCAATTTTCCTCTAGACGTCAGCAACAGAGCTCACGCTTAATCCGATCAACCGGATCAAGAGGACAACCCCATGCAAAACGATTTGAGAAACAAGGGTCTTGCGACGCGCGCTATTCATGCGGGCGAAGAACCGGACCCGACCAATGGTGCATCTGCACCGGCTTTGCATATGTCCTCGACTTTTGTCACCGGTCAGGTTGCCGGGTTCTCGGCCCATGATCTCGAGGAAGAGGCCCCTTACCTTTATGGGCGCTGGGCCAACCCCAACGTGCGAACGCTTGAAACCAAGATCAGCGCCTTGGAAGGCACCGAGGATTGTATTTGTCTGGCGTCAGGCATGGCGGCTGCAACTGCGATTTTCCTGACGTTCCTGTCTGCCGGAGATCACGTGATCGTCTCTGACGTGTCTTATGCGGGCGTGGCCGAGCTGGCGCGGGACACGTTGCCGCGCTTGGGGATCGAAGTCAGCACGGTCAACATGTCTGATCTGGCGGCGGTGTCAGCGGCGATCAGGCCGAACACACGGCTGATACATACGGAAACACCGGTAAACCCAATCGGGCGACTGACCGATCTGGCTGCGGTCTCAGCCATTGCGCAAAATGCCGAGGCGTTATTGTCTTGCGATGCCACCTTTGCCTCTCCGCTGGGTCAACCCAGCAAAGATTTGGGCGTCGATCTGATCATGCACTCCGTCACCAAGTTCATAGGCGGTCATGGTGATGCCATTGGCGGAGCGGTAGCGGGCCGCAAAGAGTTGATCGAGAAGATTCGCAACGAGTCGGCCATTCATCACGGCAGCATCATGTCACCGTTCAACGCGTGGATGATCGCCCGGGGTATGGCCACTTTGCCGCTTCGGATGAAGGCGCATCAGGCGGGGGCCATGGCGTTGACCAATTGGCTTGAAACACGTGGGGCCGTCACCAAAGTCGTGTATCCGGGCCTGAAATCACACCCACAATACGAACTGGCACAGCGGCAGATGCGGAATTCGTCCGGCATGATCACCTTTCAGGTGGGCGACAATGCCACCGGAGAAGCACTGGCCCAGCAGATGATCGACAAACTGAAGATCGTCCATTACGCCGTGTCACTTGGCCATCATCGCAGCCTGATTTTCTGGATGGGAACGGAGGCTTTGATGCAGACCTCATTCCGTCTGGAAGGGGCGCAACTGGAAAGCTATCGGGACTATGCAGGGGACGGCGTGTTCCGGCTGTCGGTTGGTCTTGAAGATCCCGAAGACCTGATCGCGGATCTTGAGCAGGTTTTGTGACCCGATCAGGTCGTGGGCGCGTCAGTCGGCGTTGTTGATCCGCCCGCGCAATTCTTCGGCCTCTTGCCGCGCGGCGCGCAGACCGTCCATGGCGGCGGCCAGCTCAGCCTCGGTCTGGGTCAACTGATTGGTCAGCTCGGCTTCACGCTGCTGCAGATAGGTGATGGCCTGGTCGCGGGTTTCTTCGGCCTCGTGCAGCTCCTGACTCATCCGGTCCAGATCGGCCACGTCGCTTTGGCGTACGCGGGACAGGCGGTGAGCCAGCCAGTTGGCAAACCAGCCCATGCAGAATGCGGCAAACAGAATGATGGCCGTGGCGATGATGAATTCTATTCTGTTCAACTTACTGGTCCTCTGCATCCGCATCTGATGCGGTCGTGTCGGTCTGGTCTGCTTCTGACGTGTCAGTCTCAGTCTCAAGCGCTTCGAGACCTGTTTCATTGGCCTCAACAGGCTCGGGGCGGATCAGGCGGAATTCAATACGACGGTTTTCTTCCCGACCTTCTTCAGTGTCGTTGTCCGCAATGGGTTGCGTTTCGCCATATCCGACGGCCGTGTAGCTGCTGGTGGGAATGCGACGCCCGCGCAACTCGTTCAGGATCGACTGCGCGCGTGCTTGACTGAGCTGCTGGTTCATCTCTTCGCGCCCCTGACTGTCTGTGTGACCCTGAATCTCCAGTCGAATGGGGCCGCAGTCCCGCAGGATGTCTGCGATCTGGTTCACGGTATCGCGCGAATCCGACGCAATCGTGGTCGATCCGGGTTCGAAGGCGATTTTGCTGGCAGCCTGGACTTCAGCGATCTGTTGTTCACAGACTTCCGGATCGGGCAGGGCGTCTTCGGGTTCCGGCGGAGGCTGATAGGTGATCATCAGAGTGAATTCCTGACCTTCGCCCAACTTATCCGACAGCTGACCGGCAATACGGGCCTTTGCGTCTTCTTCGTGGCTGAGGCCGGTCAACTCTACGGTATCAGGCGTCACGGTCACGGCCCCGTTGTGCAGCTGCGCCAATGCTTCCAACCCGGCCAGAACACGGACAGGCCAGTCTGAGGGCAGATCGGTCACGATGCGGGTGGCCGTGTAAACTTGATCAGAGCCAAATGCGGCCCGGGCATAGCTGTCGACCATGTCACGCAGGGTTTCATCGCCCAGACGACCGCGCAGCTGCACCAGGCCTTCGGGGCTGCGGGTGGCCGAGAACTCAACCGGGCCGGACGAATCCGTGTCTTCGGGCTCTGGCAACACGGCGTGTAGTGCAAAGACGGGGGGCAGGGCGGTTTCAAGCTCACCCACCACCCGGTCAAAGAGGGCAGGGTCCGTTCCTTGGGCTGCGACCAGTGTAATGTCGGCATCTGAAAGTGTGACAGTGCCATTGCCGATTTTTGACAGGGCCTGAATGCTCAGTTCAGCGGCTTCGGGCCAACGCGGTGAGGGTTCCCCCAGACCGATGGTGCAAGAATAAGTGCCTTGCAAGCTGGCATCGCGTGCGGCGGCTACGATGCGGTCGCGCGCCTTTTCGTCCTGCGCGGAACAGGCGTCAAACTGCCCGCCCTCATCATTGATCAGGTAGCGCAGCGTAAAGGGCGTAATTACAGGGCGCGGGGCCGAGATTGCCAGACCGATGCGCAAGCTTGGCGGCGCGGTGCGCGTCAGATCCTGTTCAAGTCGCTGTTTTTCTTCTTGGCTATCAGCAATCGCGGTGATCTTGACCAAGCCAGAGCTGGCGGAAACTTTTGCACGAGGCAAGCGCGCCAATGCTTCGATGGCGTAAGATATTGCGGCGTCCCAGCCGTCGGGCTTGGGGTAATCTGCCGTTTCCATCAAGTCCGATACTGCAACGCTCCGATCCAGGTTGCGCAGCCGGTCAATCAGCTCTTCCCTGTCCTCGCTGGCGGGGATCAGACCGATGATCGAGATGCCGCTGTCATTGCGCAGAATCTCTGCTGAAAAGCGGGGTGGGGCCAGCGCCGAGGTGGCCTCGACCTCCATTTCGTCGATCACACGGGATGTTTCGACCTCGGTTCCAGCAGCGGTCAGCGCGTTGAATCGGGTGGCTTCATCCGGCGCGGTGCCTGTCAGAACCACACGAAGCCCGTCGGATTCGACCTCGGCCCAGTCATGTCCTTTAAGGTCCAATGATCGACGCACAGCGAATTCGGATGTCTCTTCGATCTTCGTAACAGCGTAGCTGGCGGCCACGAGGGACAATCCGGCCGAAACCAGAAAAATCAGCAAAACAGCGATAAAATACGGCAGACGCATGCTTGTGTTCGACACTCCTCAGGCGATTGGGCCGATCTTTACAGTCCCCATTCGGCAGGTGCAATCAGAGCAGCAAAGCGACGCAAAGGAAGATCAGCGGAATCAAGCCGGTGTCGCGGTTGACCCGGAACAATTGCAGCAGCTTGGCATTGTCTTCCAGATCCAGACCGCGCAACTGCCACGCCATGTGCCAACCCATGGCCCAAGGTCCGCTAAGTGCAACAACAAGCGCCAGAATCGAAGCATCCGGCACGCCCGCATCGATGATGGCCAGCCCCATCAGCGATACCGTTGCCACCAGAAAGTACTTCAGCCACTTCGCCGTATCTTTGCCGAACAAGCGCGCCGTGGACTTGATGCCTACCAACTCGTCATCTTCGGCGTCCTGATGGGCGTAGATCGTATCGTAGAACAGGGTCCATGCGATGCCCGCCAGGTAAAGCGTGATGGCAGGCCAGCCCACAGAGCCGCTATGCGCGGCCCAAGCCAATAGCGCGCCCCAGTTGAAGGCCAGTCCAAGGAACACCTGCGGCCACCAAGTGAACCGCTTCGCGTAAGGGTAGATTGTCACCGGCAGCAGGGACAGAACGCCCATGGCAATCGCGGCCTGATTGAAGCTGAGCAGGATGCCAAGCGCCAGCAGGCATTGCAGGATCATCCACACCGCAGCCTGCCGGACGCTGACCTGTCCCGAAGGTATCGGGCGTGAACGTGTGCGCTCAACCTGCCCGTCGAAGTCCCGATCCGTGATGTCGTTCCAGGTGCATCCGGCCCCTCGCATCAGAAACGCGCCCAGCGCGCAGCCAATGGCAATCCACAGATCTTCCCAACGGGGCTGGCCATCATGCAGAATGGCCAACGCTAATCCCCACCAGCATGGAATCAGCAACAGCCACGTTCCAATGGGCCGGTCCGCGCGGCTGAGGCGCAGATAAGGGCGGGCAAAGGCCGGTGCATAAGTGTCGACCCAATTGCCGGTTACGGCATCGGCGACTTGACCGTCTGGTGTTGGGGCATTGCCTTGCATATGTAAGGTCTCATGAGTGCGAAGATCAGACTGTATGTAGAGCAGCCCTTGGGTCAGGGGCAATCGGTTCCTTTGACGCGCGACCAGGCGCATTATCTGTTTGGCGTGATGCGCCTGTCGGTTGGCGGGTTTGTGGCCCTGTTCAACAGCCGGGATGGCGAATGGTTGGCCAAAGTGACAGAAGCGGGCAAGCGGGGTGGAGTATTGACCTGCCTTGAACAGACCAAACCTTTGCAATTACCGCCCGATCTGTGGTTCCTGTTTGCGCCGATCAAAAAGGCTCGCACCGATTTCATCGTCGAAAAAGCGGCCGAAATGGGCGCGGCCCGCATCCTGCCTGTGCAGACCGAATTCACCAATTCCGAACGCATCCGTCAGGACCGCTTGCAGGCCCATGCGGTCGAGGCTGCAGAACAGTGTGGCGGCACATTCGTGCCCGAAGTCACCGACCTGCAGCGGCTGGATCGTGTACTGGATACATGGCCCGAAGACCGTCAGTTGATGTTCTGCAACGAGGCCGAGGTCGGCTCGGCCCTGCGATTGGCCGCTAATGAAAAAGGACGGCCTTGGGCGATTCTGATCGGCCCGGAAGGTGGCTTTTCCGACAAAGAACGCGCGCGACTGACGGCATTACCGCATGCGCATGTGGTCAGTCTGGGCCCGCGTATCCTGCGGGCGGATACGGCAGCCGTTGCAGCGCTAACCATGTGGCAACAGGCGCTGGGGGATTGGGCGTGATTCGAGAGGCGGTTTCGTCGGATGCTCCTGCGCTCGAGGCGTTCCTGGCAAACTACCCGGACAGCTCAATGTTTCTGCGTAGCAATCTGGCGGTACACGGAGTGGGATTGAACGCATATGACCATTCCAGTCGCTACTTCATTTGGGGTAAGGATCGAATTCAGGGCGTCTTTGGGTTGAGCAAAAAGGGCTACCTAATGGTTCAATTGCCAGATCGTGCGACTGAAGCGGCAGAGAGTTTTGCTCGGATGATCGAAGGCGAAACGGTTCTTGGTATGACCGGTGATGCGCTTCAGGTCGAGTTAACTTTAAAAGCTCTGGATATGGCGCAGGCCAAGTACCGTTTGCACCATGATGAACCGTTGTACCGACGAGATCTGAAGGACTTGCCCGAAGCACTGATCCCGTGTCGCGGCATGCAAGGTTCGGATCGGACTTGGCTGCGATCTTGGTTCGCGGATTACATTGAAGATACAGGGCAGGCCGTTGGTAAAGAGGCACGCGAACTTGCTGCTGAGCGTGTCGATGCGGAACTGACCGCAGATAGGGCGATTGTTCTATTGGAAGATGCGTCTCCTGTTGCAATGGCGGCCGTGAATGCCAAGATTCACGACCAGATACAGGTGGGAGGCGTTTTCGTGCCGCGCGAAAACAGGAATCGTGGTCTGGGTCGCCGGGTCACGACCGCATTGATGCAAAAAGCAAAATCCGAAGGTGCGACGTCGGCTATCCTGTTCGCGAACAATTCGCCTGCAGCTCGTGCTTATGAGGCGATTGGGTTCCGGCAAGTCGGTTGGTACCGTGTAGCGCTTCTGCAGAAACCGCAAAAGGTAGTGCCATGAGTTTCATCCGACCCGAGGCAAAACTGGCGCTGTGGCGCTGGCGCGAAGTGGTGGTTGCGGTTTTTGTCCTGATCCTCGGCCTCAGCTGGGTCAGCGGGCCGGGTGGGTTGTTGGCATGGTTGGGCTGGTTCCTGATCTTGGTGTCTGTGGCATTGGCGGTCATTGGCATACAGCGCGCCCGGTTCAGAACCGGCGCAGGCGGGCAGGGCGTGGTGACCGTGGATGAAGGTCAGATCACCTATCTGGGTCCTTTGGACGGCGGCATCGTGGCGACGCGCGAAATTGAACGGCTTGCGCTCGACCCGACCTCAAGCCCGGCGCATTGGGTTTTGGATCAGTCGGGACAGCCGGCGCTTCACATTCCTGTGAATGCAGAAGGGGCAGAGGCTTTGTTTGATGTGTTCTCTAGCCTGCCTGGGTTGAAAACCGAACAGATGCTGTCGGAACTCAACGGTAAATCACGACATCCCGTCGTCATCTGGGAACGCACCCCATCGCGCCCGGCACATTTGCGGTTGCATTGACACTGGCGTCATTTACGACCACGACTGACCTTCAAGACAGACACATCAGGATCGGAGCACGGTTCATGTCCATCCCTCAGTCCGGCGGCGGTCCGATCGAACGCCATGAGCAACTGGCCGAATATCTGGAATCAGGCTGTAAACCCAAAGAAGACTGGCGCATCGGCACCGAGCACGAAAAGTTCGGCTATTGCAAAGACACGCTGAAGCCGCTGCCGTTTGAAGGCAAACGCTCGATTGTGGCCGTTCTGGAAGGTCTGCGGGATCGCCATGGCTGGGGCGAAGTGCGCGAAGGCGACAAGCTTATCGGTCTTGAAAAAGACGGTGCAAATGTCAGCCTGGAACCCGGTGGCGCGCTGGAGCTTTCCGGTGCCCCGCTTGAGACGATCCACGAGACCTGCGATGAGGTAAACACCCACCTGCGTGAGGTGAAGGACATCGCGGACGAGATCGGCGTAGGTTTCATTGGTCTGGGCGCGGCCCCGATATGGACTCACGAGGAAATGCCCTTGATGCCGAAAGGGCGTTATCGGTTGATGAACGACTATATGGAAAAGGTCGGCACTATGGGCCGCGCCATGATGCGGCGCACTTGCACGGTTCAGGTCAATATCGACTTCGGGTCCGAGGCCGACATGGTGCAGAAACTGCGCGTTGCACTTGCGCTGCAACCGGTGGCGACCGCCTTGTTTGCCAATTCGCCCTTTTTTGAAGGCAAGCCCAACGGTCAGAAAAGCTGGCGCAGCCATATCTGGCGGCATCTGGATGATGCACGCACCGGGATGCTGCCCTTTGTATTCGAAGACGGCTTCGGGTTCGAACGTTACGTGCAATACGCGCTCGATGTGCCGATGTATTTTGTTTATCGCGACGGCCAGTATATCAACGCGCTGGGCATGTCGTTCCGCGACTTCCTCAAAGGGGAATTGCCTGCGCTGCCCGGTGAGACACCGACCCTCAGCGATTGGGCCGATCATCTGACCACGGCCTTCCCCGAAGCACGGATCAAGAAATATATGGAGATGCGTGGGGCCGATGGTGGCCCGTGGCGTCGACTGTGTGCGCTGCCCGCCTTCTGGGTTGGTTTGACTTACGATCAGGGCGCGCTGGATGCGGCGTGGGATCTGGTCAAGGGCTGGGACGCGGAAACACGCGAAGAGCTTCGCGTGCAAGCTGCGGTCAATGGCCTTCAGGCGCAGGTCGGTGACATCAACATGCATGATCTGGCGCGTGAGGTTGTTGCGATCTCTGAGGCCGGGTTGAAGGCCCGCGCACGCCCCGGTGCAGGGGGGCTGGTCCCGGATGAGACGCATTTCCTGAATGCGCTCAAGGAAAGCATCGACACCGGCAAGGTTCCGGCAGATGAGTTGCTGGATCACTACAATGGCGACTGGAATGGCGACCTGACCCGGATTTTCCCGGAATACAGCTATTGATCCGCACCGTCCCGCTTGCATTCGCGGGGCGGGGCCGATAGCAGGTTCTCGACCAAATTCAGAGGGCCGTGATGGACGATCTTAAGGCAAAATATCTGGGCCAAATCGCCGAAGCAGGCGACGAAAACGCGCTAGAGGCGATCCGCGTCGCTGCCGTGGGCAAAAAAGGCGAGGTTGCGCTGAAGATGCGCGAGCTGGGCAAGATGACGCCCGAGGAACGTCAGGTCGCAGGTCCCGCGCTGAACGCCCTGAAGGATGAGATCAACTCGGCTCTGTCTGCCAAAAAGGCCGCGCTGGCCGATGCCGCGCTGGATGAACGTCTGCGCACCGAATGGCTGGACGTCACCCTGCCGACCCGCGCGCGCCGTCAGGGCTCGATCCACCCGATCAGCCAGGCGACCGAGGAACTGACCGCGATCTTTGCCGAACTGGGCTTCTCGGTGGCCGAAGGGCCGCGGATTGAAACCGACTGGTACAATTTCGACGCACTGAACATTCCCGGCCACCACCCCGCGCGGGCCGAGATGGACACGTTCTATATGCACCGCGCCGAGGGCGACAATCGCCCGCCGCATGTGCTGCGGACGCACACGTCCCCTGTGCAGATCCGGTCGATGGAGAAACAGGGCGCACCGATCCGCGTGATCTGTCCGGGCGGTGTCTATCGCGCCGACTATGACCAAACCCACACGCCGATGTTCCATCAGGTCGAGGGACTGGCCATCGACAAAGACATCTCGATGGCGAACCTGAAATGGGTTCTGGAAGAGTTCGTGAAGGCGTTCTTCGAGGTTGACGACGTCGAGCTGCGCTTCCGCGCCTCGCACTTCCCGTTCACCGAGCCGTCGGCCGAGGTCGATATCCGCTGTTCCTGGGACAACGGTCAGCTGAAGATCGGCGAGGGCGATGACTGGATGGAGATCCTCGGCTCCGGCATGGTTCACCCCAAGGTGATCGCCGCCGGTGGGATTGATCCTGAGGTGTATCAAGGCTTTGCGTTTGGCATTGGGATCGACCGTCTGGCGATGCTGAAATACGGTATTCCGGACCTGCGGGCGTTCTTTGATTCTGACCTGCGCTGGTTGCGCCACTATGGGTTTGCGGCGTTGGATATGCCGAATCTGCATGGTGGTTTGTCTCGGTGACAATCACTTCAAGTGGAATTTTCGAAGGAATTTCCGCATTGAGCCAAGTGGTTATTGCGGTTTCGGTCGCTGCAGGTGTTTGGGTTGCCTATCGCCAACTCCATTCTTGGAAGGGTGAAAAGTTATCCTCCAAGCGGGCAGAGCTTGGTGAGGAATTGATTTCGCACGCGTCCGAATTGATCGGCAAGTTTCAGACTATTCGAAGCCCGTTGGGTTTTGGAGCGCCCGAAGGCGAAGAAGATGACGGGGCTTATGACTTTCGCCGCAGACTCAAAGAGCTGGCTGAACTTGACGACGATTTCGCGGAGTTGAGGCGACTTGGAGTTCGCCAAAAAGCGCTAATTGGAGATCAAGAAGTCAGAGATGCTATCGACGTTATCTTTGATGCGCGTGTAAAGTTGATTGTGGCTCTCAGAGCAAAGATCAGGGAAGCCAAGCGCGATAGCACTCGCTTTGGCAGAGAGCTTTCTGAAAAAGATCTTCAACGAATAGAGACATACGAAGACGTTATTTGGGACGGTTATGATCGGACATCTGGGTCAATAACCGAGAGGTTGTCTGGGGCATTGAATGCAATTGAAACTAAGCTCCTGCCCTTCATCCGACATTTTGGTTCCAGCTGAGTCGCATTAGCCAAACAACACGGTTGGCTTGTAGCAAGCGCGGAGCAAAGGCCGATAGGCCGCCGCGCTATCGGTCGTTCATTGCGGCGCCATTGGTTCAAGCCCAATGGACGACACCGCCCGTACGGGCTGGCGATTTGTCTCCGCCAGCGCAACGCTCGAACAGCGCGCGGATTTGACCCCCATAAACTGCCCAGCACCAATCAAGGATCGCCATCCCGCGGTCTGGCGACACCACGGCTTGTTACAGGTTCCCACGGGGTTGTGACGTGACTTGGCGCTCTGGTTGGCTAGGGTCAGGCGCATGATCTATCGACTGCTTTGCCTTCTGTTGCTGACCGCCTCACCGGCCTTTGCCATGGGGCCGTGGAACACCGACTGCCACGGCGATACCGCCTGTGAGGTCGGCGACCGCTCGTATCATGTGTTGGAGCCTGAGGGCTGGGACGGCGAAACGCCTCTGCCCGTGTTGCTGCATTTCCACGGCTGGGCGCGGCAGGGAACCGTTGTCGTGAACCATGAGCGCATTGCCGGGGCGACCAAGCTGCGGGGCGTGTTACTAGTGGCCCCGAACGGGCTGGGCAAAAGCTGGGATTTCTGGACCTCGGGCACCGACGATGTGCCTTTTGCCGACCGGGTGCTGGAAGATGTGGCCAAGCGCTATCCGATTGACCCTGACCGCATCTATGTCTCGGGCTATTCCTTTGGTGGCGCGATGGCGTGGCGTTATGTGTGCCAGTCGGGCAATGACGTTGCCGCCTTACTGGCCGTTGCGGGCAGCATTCGCCAGACCGAAAACTGTCCCGAAGGCCCGCGCGAGGCGCGCCATGTGCATGGCCTCAGCGATACGGTGATGGATTTTCCCTATGGCGCGAATGGCGACACGACCTATCCGGTGGCCCTGTGGCGGGAAAAGTACAACTGTAACGGAGCGACCCCGCGCGGCGATTGGAGCGTGGTGCCGATCCTGACGCTCAGCCGGGTGGAATGGACAGATTGCGCGCAGGGGCAGGTGGTGCTGGACACCCATCCGGGCGGGCATTTCATCCCGCATGGCTGGATCGGGCGACAATTGGACGAGCTTTTGGGCCGCACCCCCACCTATCCGTGACGCACAGCGCTTGCACCTTGGTCCATTCTTTGCCATTGCCTGTGCCGACTGGATATCTGCCAAAAAAGGCCCCGTGCAATGAAATTCACTCTGTCCTGGCTGAAAGACCACCTCGACACTGACGCTTCGGTTGATGAGATCGCCGAGGCGCTGACCGACCTTGGCCTGGAGGTCGAAGAGATCGTGAACCCGGCGGACCGGTTGGCAGGCTTTACGTTGGGCCATGTCAAACATGCCGAGAAACACCCGGACGCTGACAAGCTGCGGGTCTGCACGGTTGAAACAGATGAGGGTGATCTGCAGATCATCTGCGGGGCCCCGAACGCGCGTGAAGGCATCACCGTCGTGGTTTGCAAGCCGGGCATGTACATCCCCGGTCTGGATATCACCATCAGCGTCGGCAAGATCCGGGGCGTCGAAAGCTTTGGCATGATGGCCTCGGAACGCGAGCTGGAGCTGTCGGAGGAGCATGACGGCATCATCGAGCTGCCTTCCGGTGAAGTTGGTGACAAATTTGTCGACTGGCTGGCCGAGAACGATCCGTCGAAGGTCGATCCGATGATCGAGATCGCGATCACGCCGAACCGGCCCGATGCGCTGGGCGTTGAGGGGATCGCGCGTGATCTGGCCGCGCGCGGTATCGGTACGCTGAAACAGCGTGACTATGCGCCGGTTCCCGGGGATTTCGAGTGCCCGATCAAGGTCAGCATTGACGAAGACACTTTGGACGGTGCGCCGCATTTCACTGGGCGCCTGATCCGCGGCGTCAAGAACGGCCCCAGCCCACAGTGGCTGCAGGATCAGCTGAAGGCTATTGGCCTGCGTCCGATCTCGGCCTTGGTGGACATCACCAACTATATGACCTTCGACCACAACCGCCCGCTGCACGTGTTTGATGCGGATAAAGTGCAAGGCAACCTGCGGGTGCATCGCGCCAAAGGTGGCGAGACACTGGTGGCGCTGGATGAGAAAGAATATACTCTGCAGCCAGGCATGATGGTGATTTCGGACGACAACGGCCCGGAATCGATTGCCGGGATCATGGGCGGTGAGGAAACCGGCTGCGCCGAAGAGACGGTTAATGTCTTCCTGGAGAGTGCGTTCTGGGACCACGTGCAGATCGCGCTGACCGGTCGTGCGCTCAAAATCAATTCGGACGCGCGGTACCGGTTCGAGCGCGGTGTTGATCCAGATTACACCCGCGAAGGGTTGGAACACGCAACTCAGATGATCCTGGATATCTGTGGCGGCGAAGCGTCCAACGTGGTCGAAGCGGGCAAGGCCCCGAACCATGGGCGGGCTTACAAGCTGGACGCGGCACGGGTGCAGTCTCTGGTCGGAATGGACATTCCTGAAAGCGAACAGCGTCAGACCCTGACCCGCCTGGGTTTCCGCCTTGAGGGTGAGATGGCTCATGTGCCCAGCTGGCGTCCCGATATCATGGGTGAGGCCGATCTGGTGGAAGAGGTCGCGCGGATTGCGTCCCTGACCAAGTTGCAGGGCAAACCGTTGCCGCGCGTGACGGATGGTATCCCCAAGGCAGTGATGACGCCAACGCAGCGCCGTCAGTCCATGGCGCGTCGGACCTGTGCCGCGTTGGGCTATAATGAATGTGTGTCCTACACCTTCATTGATCAGGCGTCCGCAGCGCTGTTCGGCGGAGGTGATGAGGCGACCCAACTGGAAAACCCGATCTCGTCCGAGATGAGCCACATGCGCCCCGACTTGCTGCCCGGCCTGTTACAAGCGGCGGCGCGCAATCAGGCGCGAGGCTTTGCGGATGTGGCTTTGTTCGAGGTTGGCCCGGTGTTCCATGACGGAGAGCCCGGCGATCAGAAAACCCAGATCACCGGCTTGCTGGTCGGTCGTGACGGACCGAAAGATGTACACGGGGCCGCGCGAGCGGTGGATGTGTTTGACGCCAAGGCAGATGCTGAAGCTGTACTGGCTGCCATTGGTGCACCGGCGAAGGTGCAGATCCTTCGTGACGGGGACGCCTGGTGGCATCCGGGACGTCATGGCAAGATTTGCCTGGGTCCGAAAAAGGTACTGGGCGTGTTCGGCGAACTACATCCGCGTGTCTTGCAGGCGATGGACATCAAGGGTCCGGCGATGGCGTTTACGATCTGGCCGGACGAGGTGCCTCTGCCCCGCAAATCCGGTGCAACCCGCGCCGCGTTGGAGCTGCGAGATCTTCAGGCGGTCGAACGTGATTTTGCCTTTGTCGTCGATGAAGGTGTCGAGGCGCTGACGGTGGTGAATGCTGCAGCGGGTGCTGACAAGGCGCTGATCGAGGATGTACGCGTCTTTGACGAATTCATCGGCGGAAGCCTGGGTGAAGGTAAGAAATCTCTGGCCATCACCGTGCGCCTGCAGCCGACGGACACGACGCTGAAGGAAAAAGATATCGAAGCGGTGGCCGAAAAGATCATCTCGAAAGTTACCAAGGCGACCGGCGGCGTCCTGCGCGGGTAACTCAGGATCGCCTTCGGCGAGAGTATTTTTGAAAAGATGAAGGGGCGGCGGCGCCCTTTCTGTATTTGCGGAGGACTGAATATGCTGAACGTTTACCTCTCGGGCGAAATCCACACCGACTGGCGGGAACAGATCATTGAGGGTGCGCAAGGGTTGGATGTGACATTCAACAGCCCTGTGACCGATCATGCTGCCAGCGATGATTGCGGTGTCGCCATTCTAGGGGCCGAGCCGAACAAATATTGGCACGACCATAAGGGCGCGATGGTCAACGCGATCCGCACGCGCAAGGGGATTGCGGATGCGGACGTCGTGGTTGTTCGGTTTGGAGACAAGTACAAACAGTGGAACGCAGCCTTTGACGCGGGTTATGCTGCGGCACTTGGCAAGTCGATCATTGTTCTGCACGGCCCGGATCATCAGCACGCGTTGAAAGAAGTTGACGCAGCCGCGCTTGCCGTGGCTGAAGAGCCTGCTCAGGTTGTGGAAATTCTGCGCTATGTGTTGACTGGCGCGCTGCCCGGCTGAGACATGCAAAAAGGGTGCCGCCAAAGGCACCCTTCCAAAATTCAATCGTTTAGCCGCGCGCAGGTATGACCTTGCCGCGCTGAACCGCCGGACGTTGCATGAAACGGTCGACATAGGCGACGGCATTGGCGTAGCCGTCCCAGCCGACAACGTCCTTCGTGCCGTAGAAATCCAACGCGTTCAGCCATGGCGCAAGGGCAATGTCGGCGATTGAATAGTCGCCTGCGATCCAATCTTGCCCTTCAAGCTGGGTGTTGACCACGTTCAACAGGCGTTTCGCCTCTTTGACATAGCGTTCGCGCGGGCGGGGGTCTTCGATCTCGCTGCCCGCAAATTTGTGGAAAAAGCCCAGCTGGCCGAACATCGGACCGACCCCGCCCATCTGAAACATCAGCCACTGGGTGATGCGGTGTTTGTCGGCGGCGCTTTCACCCAATAACTTGCCCGACTTCTCTGCAAGGTACAGTAGGATGGCGCCGCTTTCGAACAGGGCAAGCGGTTCACCATCAGGCCCGTTGGGATCGATGATGGCAGGGATTTTGTTGTTCGGGTTCAGCGATAGAAACTCGGGGCTTTTGACATCCGCATCTGCAAGCGTCACCAGATGAGCCTCGTATGGCAGGCCGGTTTCCTCAAGCATGATCGACGCTTTGACGCCGTTTGGGGTTGGATAGGAGTACAGTTGGATCTTGTCCGGGGATTGGGCAGGCCAGCGGGCCATGATCGGATGAGGTTTGTTGTCCAGCATTGGGGGCTCCTGATTGGATATCTCGTCAAAGCTAGGGATCAAACTGTGATCATGTAAGCCCTTTGCCCTGTGCATTTCCGGTCAGGCCGTGTTTTTTGACGAACAACGGGGAAATCCGGCGAAAGTCGCACCTAGACCGAAACGCAATCTTAGCTCACAATCCGGTGACCCCCGCGAAAACCTCGCGGGTTTCTTGCTGTTGAAAGGAGATGCGCGTGGATGAGGTCGTAACACAGGTGGGCGCATACGCCCCGCTGATCATGAATGCAGTCAAGGCGCTTGTCGTTCTGATCCTGGGCTGGATTGTAGCCGGCGCAATCGGTGGCATGGTGCGCCGCCGGATCAACTCGACGCCACATATCGATCCCACACTCGGGAACTTTATGGCGAGCCTTGTCAAATGGGCCATACTGGCCATGGTTCTGGTTGCCGTTCTTGGCATCTTTGGGATCGAAGCCACAAGCATCGTTGCCATTCTCGGCGCCGCTTCTCTGGCCATTGGTCTGGCACTTCAAGGCACGCTCAGCGATTTGGCTGCCGGTGTCATGCTGGTCGTCTTCCGACCCTACAAACTGGGTCAGTATGTGGATATTGGCGGCACAGCAGGAACCGTGAAGGATTTGAACCTGTTCACCACCGAACTGGTAACCCCTGACAACGTTCAGATCATTGTCCCGAACGGTCAGTCCTGGGGATCGATCATCACCAACTTTTCGGCACATGACACGCGTCGCGTCGATCTGGTGTTCGGTATTGATTATGGTGACAGTGCGGACAAGGCGATGCAAATCATCTTGGACGTGGCCAAAGCGGACGACCGCATTCACAGCGATCCCGAGCCCTGGGTCAAGGTCACCAATCTTGGGGACAGTTCAGTGGACCTGACGGCGCGGCTCTGGTGTGATGCGGCGGATTATTGGGATGCCAAATTCGAACTGACCAAGGCTGTGAAAGAAGCCTTT
This sequence comes from Ruegeria sp. HKCCD4315, assembly GCF_013112245.1. Lineage (NCBI taxonomy): Bacteria > Pseudomonadati > Pseudomonadota > Alphaproteobacteria > Rhodobacterales > Roseobacteraceae > Ruegeria > Ruegeria sp. HKCCD4315. The sequence continues at coordinate 311,049 of NZ_WVRN01000001.1, forward strand.
GACGACAAGGGTATCTCGATCCCTTACCCACACGCAGTGGAAATTCAGAAACAGGGGTGACGGCTCCTGCCTGTCAACCGGGCATAAAATTTGCCCTTATCCTGTTGGGCTGGGCACCGCGCGAAAGCGCGGTGCTTTTTTGGTTTGTAAACTGTGGTTCAGAACCATCTTTGCTTATGATTTGACGACCACGTTGGGCGAAACCACGTCAATACCCAGGGCTTTGCCGACGGCATAGTAAGTCAGCTGCCCTGCATGAACGTTCAGACCTTCCAGAAGGTGCGGATCGTCCTGACATGCCTGTTTCCAGCCTTTGTCTGCCAGAGACAGCATGAAGGGCATCGTGGCGTTGCCCAATGCGATGGTCGAAGTACGCGCCACAGCACCGGGCATGTTTGCCACGCAGTAATGCATGATGCCATCGACGTCGTAGATTGGGTCGGCATGGGTGGTGGCTTTCGAAGTCTCAAAGCACCCGCCCTGATCGATGGCGACGTCAACCAGAACTGCGCCCGGCTTCATCGTCGACAATTGAGCGCGCGATACAAGTTTAGGAGCCGCAGCGCCAGGGATCAGTACGGCACCGATCACCATATCGGCATCCCGGATCAGCTCGGCCGTGGCGCCCGCCGTTGAATATTGGTTCTTGAATGTCCCACCAAAGACGTCATCCAAATAACGCAGGCGTGGCAAAGAGCGATCCAGAACGGTGACGTCTGCGCCCATGCCAGCGGCGATCTTTGCTGCGTGCGTACCCACGACGCCGCCACCAATCACGACGACTTTGGCCGGGCCAACACCGGGAACGCCGCCCATCAGAACACCGCGTCCACCATTTGCCTTTTGCAGGGTCCACGAGCCGACCTGAGGCGCCAGACGACCAGCGACTTCGGACATCGGCGCCAGCAGAGGAAGACCGCCATTGGCATCGGTTACGGTTTCATAGGCGATTGCTGTACAGCCCGATTCCAGCAGGTCATGGGTTTGCTCTGGGTCGGGTGCCAGATGCAGGTATGTGAACAGCAACTGACCTTCACGCAGCATCTTGCGTTCGACAGCTTGCGGTTCTTTGACCTTGACGATCATGTCAGCGGTGGCGAACACTTCTTCTGCGGTGTCGATGATGCGTGCGCCTGCTGCAACATAGGCGTCATTGTCAAAACCAGCGCCAATGCCTGCGCCGGTTTCGATCAGTACTTCGTGGCCGCGGGCAACCGCTTCCTGAGCGGCGTTGGGTGTCATGCCGACGCGGAATTCCTGAGGTTTGATTTCCTTGGGGCAACCGATTTTCATGGAGGTCTCCGTTCATAAACTGCTTAAATTATGTGCAGTTCGGCGCGCAATTTCTGTGAAAGAAAACGTGCGGTGGGAATTTTCTTTGGAAGAATCTCCTGTATAAGGTGTAAATCCCGCAAAGGAATTGCACGAATGGCCTTAGATACGACTGATAGAAAGATTCTGGCGGCCCTCCAGAAAAACGGCCGGATGTCGAATTCGGAGCTGTCCGAGCAGGTCAACCTGTCGCCGTCTGCCTGCCATCGGCGTGTTCAGCGTCTCGAGGTTGAGGGGTTCATCCGCAACTATGTGGCGTTGCTGGATGCGCGCAAGATGAACGTGCCTACAACCGTCTTTGTCGAGATTACCTTGCAAGGACAGGCCGAAGAGGTTTTGGATTCTTTTGAAAAGGCAGTGGCGCGTATTCCCGACGTATTGGAGTGCCACCTGATGGCGGGAACGGCGGACTATATCCTGAAAGTGGTGGCCGAAAACACCGAGGATTTTGCGCGCATTCACCGGCAATATCTGTCGCGATTGCCCGGGGTGGCGCAGATGCAAAGCTCGTTTGCTTTGCGCACAGTGTTCAAGACCACCGCTCTGCCAGTCTGAATTTCAGGCGGGGCCGGGATAGGTGAACAGCAGCAGGTGCACCAGATTGAACCCGAAATGCATCGCAACGGGCACCCAAAGACGCTGTGTTGAATAATACCCCAAACCACAGGCCAACCCGAGAATTGAGGCAAAGACCACTAGTGCCGGTCCGCCGCCAAAGTGAGCCAACCCGAACAGCAGGCTAGCCGCAATAACTCCTCCGACGGCGCCAAGACGTGAGATGACGGCGGATTGCAGGTAGCCACGAAAGAAGGCTTCTTCCGTCAGGCAGGTCAAAAACAAGTTGGACAGGACAAAGACCAGCCACCACCGTGGGACCGAAAATTCTGGCTGTATCGCGCCGACGGCAAGACCCAATAGAAACAGCCCCGGCAACAGCAGGAGCCCTGCCACCAGCGGGCCGAATTTGGTCTGAATGGTGCTTTGAAGCATTCCGGGCCAGGCTAGAAGAACGGCGAAGAAGACCATCGGTTTGTCCAGATTCAGGTGCATTGTGAACCCTGTACTGGCGGCCCCGGTCTGCACCTGATCCAACACTTTCAGGTTCTGAAATCCGGGCAGAAGATGCGCACCCATGGCCAGACACCACAGGATCAAAAGCGCGTGTCCTGCGACCGCAAGCCGCCCTTTGAGGTGCGGCAGCAAGGCGGCTCCGGCCAGCCCACCGACCACAGCCGCAATAGCCAGAAGTGACATCAGCCCCGTTGCTGAGGCGATGCTTGCAAACAGAACCAGCAGTGACAGCGCGACCGCCCAGTGCCCCACAAGCGCAGTTACCTGCGCGGCGATCAGAATCAACCAAGGCCAAATCGCCGGTAATAGAGAAAGAAAGAACGTCACGCGCTTTGCATCCTGTAAGTCCAGACAGTCTTGCCGCACAAAATCGAGGCAATGCAAGCATTCAGCACGCTGCGCGTTCCTGTGTTCTGCCTTGCGTCAATTCTGACGCTTGTAACCTCTGGTTTGGGCGTTCACATTTGGGGGAAAGACCATATGCCCGCGCCGACTGGATTTTCGGAGATTTCGGCAGCATTGGGCGTCGTCGCCTTACATCAATTTATCTGATGACATCAGGCGGTTACACGGGCCCGATATGGTTCGAACCCGATAACAAAAAAGGAGCTAACCTTGGCTTACGAAAACAACGGTGGACCCAAAGATTGGCTTGAGGCCGAATTGGAAGACACGTTGGACGAAGATTTTGAGATCGAGTTCAGCGAACCGATGCTGTCGATGGAAGTGCGGAAGATCTATCGGGAACAACACCCGGATATGCTGGATCGCAAGGTCTATTTCCGCAACCTGCTGCGCCTGCAAGCTGAGCTGATCAAAGTGCAGGATTGGGTTCAGCACACCGGTGCCAAGGTTTGTATTCTGTTCGAAGGTCGCGACAGCGCGGGCAAGGGGGGCGTGATCAAACGGATCACCCAGCGCTTGAATCCACGTGTCGCGCGTGTGGTCGCCCTGCCCGCGCCCAGCCGTCGCGAGCAGAGCCAGTGGTATTTCCAGCGTTATGTGCCGCATTTGCCTGCGGCCGGCGAGATCGTGTTGTTCGACCGGTCATGGTACAACCGCGCAGGCGTCGAACGAGTTATGGGTTTTGCGTCCGAGGATCAGGTTGAACAGTTTTTTCAGGACGTTCCCGAATTCGAACGGATGTTGGTGCGATCAGGGATTATTCTGCTGAAATACTGGTTCTCGATCACGGATGAAGAACAGCAGTTGCGATTCCTCATGCGGATTCACGACCCGATGAAACAGTGGAAGCTGTCACCGATGGATCTGGAATCCCGCATCCGTTGGGAATCTTATACCAAGGCGAAAGAGGATATGCTCTTCCGGACCAATATTCCCGAAGCCCCTTGGTACATTGTCGAAGGCAATGACAAAAAACGCGAGCGGTTGAACTGTATCGAGCATCTTTTGACCAAAGTTCCATACACGGATGTGCCACAGGAAAAAGTCAATCTGCCTGACCGCCGATATAACCCGGAATATGAGCGTCGCGTTTTGCCGGATGAATTGTACGTGCCAAAGATTTACTGATGGCGCCATGCGGGGCGAGCCAGCCGCCCCGCACCTCAGCTGCTATCAGGCTGCTTCGATCATGCAGCCCGTGCCCCAGAAATTGAACACATAGATGTCTGCGTCATCTGTTCCGTCCGAGCCAGCATAGTCGTCAACGGGGGCTTCGACCGGGTCCATGTCATCGACCTCAACAATGTCCATGTCGTCGGTGTCTGTATCCTGCATGTCATCCTCGGCCATGTCCGACGGTGTCATGTCGTCTGTCTCCCAGTGGAACTGATCAATCTGCGCCAGAACGTTATCCAGGAAAGCTTCCAGTTCGGCCAGAAAGGCTGCCACGTCAAAACATCCGTCAGGTTCTTCACCGACAGGTGTCTCGGGGGCTGGCTCGGCCACATCCGTGTCGGGTGTTTCGGCATCCGGCTCCTCGGGCTCGGCCACGTCGGTGTCAGGCGTTTCGGCATCCGGCTCCTCGGGTTCGGCCACATCGGTATCGGGCGTTTCAGTATCCGGATCCTCGGGTTCGACCACATCAGTGTCGGGCGTTTCGGCATCCGGGTCCTCAGGCTCGGCCACATCGGTGTCGGGCGTCTCGGCGCCCGGGTCTTGGGGGTCCGCCACATCGTCCACAGGTGGAACCGGAGCGTTCCCGTTGTCCAGCATCACAGCGCTGTCAGTGGCCGCGAAATTCTGAGTGACCATCACCGCGTCGAATCCTTGCATGTCACCGGTTTCAATGCCGATGCCAATATATTCGAAATCAGGGTTCAGAATGTTTGCTCGGTGTCCCGGGCTGTTCATCAGGTTTTCGTGCAACTGCGCGACGTCATCGCTAATGCCGGGCTCGCCGCGTTCTGATTGCCAGGCGATATTCTCGCCAGTGCGCCAGCTGCCGGACAGATCAAAACCTGCATCCTGCATTCGCTGTGTCGCGCTGGAGCCGCCCTGGCCTGTATGGCTGAACGTGTCCGTATCCAGCATCCAGCTGCTGTGATCTTCGGATGAGTCGTTCAGCTGTGTTTCCAGTTGCAGTGGGGTAAGCCCGCGTGATGTGCGCTCGGCGTTGATCAGCGCCAGCATTTCTTGCTCGATTTGACTTGCAGTCGACATGGTAGCCTCCGTTTGTAAGTGTCGTCCGATTGGACGTCGCCAGTTACAAGCGGCTTGCTGAGGTCAGATAGGGGCGCAGAAATATTAGGCGAATTCTGGCGGGGCAATGCTACCAGAGCGGGATTCGCTGCGCTGCAAAATGCCGGGCAAAATGTTGCTGGTGGGGAAATGGCGGCTTGTCGCACACCCTGAAGCACGAGTCGGCGGAATAAAACCCACCCCTGAAACGACAAACCCCCGGGCGGGGCCTCGGGGGTCGTCAAATAGTGTCATCTAAAGCTGGATGAGGAAAGTCTTAGAGCAGACCTTCGCGCTGGGCTTTCTTGCGTGCCAGTTTACGGGCACGACGAATCGCTTCAGCTTTCTCACGCGCTTTTTTCTCGGACGGTTTCTCGAAATGTTGCTTCAGCTTCATTTCACGGAACACGCCTTCGCGCTGCAGCTTTTTCTTCAGGGCACGAAGCGCCTGATCGACGTTATTGTCGCGAACACTAACCTGCATGTGGTTGTCACCACCTTTCTAGATAGAGTTGCAAGGAAATTGCAGGAGTTGGCCGTATAGCAAAGCCGCCCTAACTTGTCTAGTACTGGGCCCGACAACCGGAGAACCGCCATGACGACCACATATGAAGATGCAAAACAGCAGCTTTTGGATGCGATGCTGATCCATGTTCCCTTCGACGGCTGGTCGGAAACCAGTTTTCGTGCCTCTATTTCCGATTGTGATCTGGATGATGGTCTGGCCCGTGCGATCTGTCCACGCGGGGCGGTTGATCTGGCGCTGGCTTACCACGCACGCGGCGATCAGGCGATGCTGGATCGCATCAAATCCGAAGATCTGAGCGAGTTGAAATTCCGCGACAAGATTGCAGCTGCGGTTCGGTTCCGGTTGCAGGCGGTCGAAGACAAAGAGTTGGTGCGCCGTGGCATGACCCTGTTTTCCCTGCCGACCCATGCGGCGGATGGGGCCAAGGCGGTCTGGCAAACCTGCGATCTGATCTGGGATGCGCTGGGCGACACGTCGGACGATGTGAATTGGTACACCAAACGGGCCACTCTGTCGGGGGTTTACTCGTCGACGTTGCTGTTTTGGCTGGGCGATGACAGCCCCGACCATCAGCGCACGTGGGAATTCCTGGACCGCCGGATCGCAAATGTCATGGAGTTTGAAAAGCTCAAGGCGCAGGTACGCGACAATCCGGTGCTGAAGCCGTTTCTGGCGGTTCCGAACTGGCTGGCCGGGCAGGTGAAAGCGCCCATGAGAATGCGGGCCGATCTTCCGGGCATGTTGAACCCTCGAAAGTAGGGCATCTTGGCGCTAGGCCCCGGCCCGTATGCCTGCTAGGCATTGCGCAAAGGAGGTGCCTATGACCCAGATGATGCGCGCTGTTGAGATCACCAAACCGGGTGGTCCTGATGTTTTGCAACTGACTGAACGTCCTGTTCCCGAGCCGGGTAACGGACAGGTTGTGCTGAAAGTAGCTTATGCCGGTGTGAACCGTCCTGATGCGTTGCAGCGGGCAGGGGCCTATGATCCGCCTCCAGGTGCCAGCGACCTGCCGGGGCTTGAGGCGTCGGGCGAAGTGGTCTCGGTCGGTGCAGGGGTCGAGGGGTTGTCAGTCGGCGACAAGGTTTGTGCGTTGTTGCCGGGTGGGGGCTATGCCGAATACGTCGCCACGTCTGCGGCGCATTGCCTTCCGGTCCCTGCGGGGATGGGAATGAAAGAAGCCGCTTGCCTGCCGGAAACCTTTTTCACCGTCTGGTCCAACGTGTTCACACGTGGTGGTCTGAAAGCGGGTGAGCGGTTTCTGGTCCATGGCGGCTCCAGCGGGATCGGGACAACGGCAATCCAACTGGCCAATGCTTTTGGTGCACGTGTCTTTGCGACCGCTGGGTCCGATGAGAAATGTGAGGCTTGCGTCAAGCTGGGTGCGGAAAAGGCAATCAACTATCGCGATGAAGATTTTGTGGCCACCATGCGGGCCGAGGGCGGGGCGAACCTGATCCTTGATATGGTGGGTGGGGATTACATCCCACGCAACGTCAAAGCATTGGCCGAGGATGGGCGTTTGGTACAGATCGCGTTCCTGCAAGGTCCGAAGGTCGAGCTGAACTTTGCGATGATGATGGTCAAACGTTTGACCCTGACCGGCAGCACCCTGCGCCCGCAGAGCGATTTGGCCAAGGCACAAATTGCGCAGGACTTGCGCGAAGCCGTTTGGCCTCTGCTCGACGCTGGCAAAGTTGCCCCCGTTATGGACAGCGTATTTGAACTGGCCGACGCGGCAGCGGCCCATGCGCGCATGGAAAGCTCTGGCCATATCGGCAAGATTGTCCTCAAGGTTTCGGACTAAGTGTCAAATGCGCGGGCTTGTCCCGCGCCTTCACGCAACCGCGCGGCGGTATAGATGCCATGTGGCGTGGCCCAGAACGGGTACTACCACGATCAGACCCAACAGCATCGGCAAGGCGCCCAGAAAAAGCAGCGCCGCCACGATGAAGCCCCATGTCAGGATGACGCCGGGGTTCTCGCGCAAGACACGAAACGATGTCACAACCGCCACCGGCAGCCCCACCTTGCGGTCCAGCAGCAATGGAAAGCTTACAACGCTGACTGCCAATGCGCACAGGGCGAACACAAAACCAACAGCGGTTCCCGCGACAATCATCGTCCATCCCGCAGAAGTGGTGAGAACCTGTGTGGCAAATGCACTAAGGGATGCGGGTACTTCAGGGCCCATTGTATTAGTATGAATGGCTTGTGCGACCATCAGCCAGACCAAAAGCAGCATGACGAGGTAGAAGCCAAGCACCAGAATTGCACCGAAGGACGGTGATCTGAAGACACCGAACGCATCCAACCAATGCACTGCGCTGCCCTGTTCACGCTTGCGGCTAATCTCATAAAGCCCCACGGCGGCGACTGGCCCGATCAAGGCAAAGCCGGCGACAAGCGGAGCCAGAAGCGGCACCAGATTCATGTTCAAAGCAAAGCCGAACATCAAGAGCCCTGCGATCGGGTAGATCAACACGATGAACACGGCATCCGCCCGTGTTTCGAGAAAGTCGTCATAGCCCGCGCGCAGACAGGCGCGCAGGTCTTGCAGCGTCAAGGTTTGCACCATTGGCAGCTCTTTGGTGTCCGCGCTGCCCAGGCGCGAGACGCTTTCCGAGACATGATCACCTGCCGCCCCGAGATTTCGGGCGGTCCAGCTGATCGGGTTTCCGATTGTTTTGGCCATTTTCCTCCCCTTCCCTGGCGAAAACTGCGCCGCGGGGCGGATCCGGCATCACGTTGCCCGTGGCCGGACCAGCCGGCAACGCCTGATTGCAGTATAGCACAGTTTTGCGAAATCCAGATCAATAGTCTGGCATCGCACGGATTGCCCTGCGTCGAAGTCATGTTAGCTTGAGGGCAGGCAAGAGGAGGTCAGGATGCAGAATACAGCAAAAACAGTTATGATTCATGAGTTTGGCGGCCCCGACGTTCTGCGGATCGAAGACAGACCGCTCGGTGACCCCGGACCGGGGGAAATCCGAATTCGTCACGAAGCCTGTGGTCTGAATTTTATCGATGTATATCAACGGACTGGCTTGTATCCTCTGGACCTTCCGCACGCGCTGGGCATGGAGGCCGCAGGTGTTGTCGAGGCTGTTGGCGAAGGGGTAACGCATCTGGCACCGGGACAGCGGGCTGCATATGCTGCGGCACCGTCGGGGGCCTATTGCGAGGCCCGTGTGATGCCAGCAGCGCAGGTTTGCCCCTTGCCAGATGACATTACATTTCAGACTGCTGCGGCGATGATGCTTAAAGGTTTAACGGTGGAATACCTGTTTCATCGAACGACTCCGTTGAAACGCGGCGATACTGTCCTGTTCCATGCCGCCGCCGGTGGTGTTGGGCTGATCGCCTGTCAATGGGCAAAATCCGAGGGGATCACATTGATCGGGACGGCTGGAAGTGATGAAAAATGCAGCCTGGCCCGTTTCAACGGGGCTGCGCATTGCATCAACTACCGGACTGAAAATTTCGCCGAGCGCGTGGCCGAGATCACCAAGGGGCAGGGTGTGGATGTGGTGATGGATTCCGTTGGGGCGGACACGTTCGAGGGATCTTTGGATTCCCTCAAGCCGCTGGGCATGATGATTTCTTTCGGAAATGCTTCGGGCCCGGTGCCGCCCTTCAATATCGGTGTTCTGGGTCAAAAGGGTTCACTTAAGATCACCCGGCCCACGCTGTTTACGCATATCTCGGATCATGCGGTGTGTCAGGCAATGGCCCGACGACTATTTGGCAAAGTTGAAGGCGGTGAGGTCAAGATCCATGTGGATCAACGCTTTGCGCTTGATCAGGTCGCTGATGCGCATCGCGCGCTTGAGGCGCGGCAAACAACCGGCAGTACAATTTTGGATGTGTGAGACGCGACCCGGCTGAAAAAGCCGGGTCATAAGTTTTCAGACAACAGTTATCAAAACCGATACGTCGCCCGGATCTGCAATGTGGTTGCGTCTACATCCACACCAGTTGCGTTGAAATTGTCGAATTCGTGGTACAGCAGTTCCCCACCGATGCTCACATTGGGTGCCACGATCTGCTCATAGCCTGCGCCGATGAACCAGCCGTCATCGCTGCCGAGGGTGTCTGTCCCGGCTTCGGCATACCCGACCGTGCCGTATAGAAGACCTTGTGGGTTAACTTTGTACCCTGCGCGCGCTTTCAGGCGCCATACGTCTTCGACGGTAGCGGCTCCGGCCAGATCCACATCGGTCCAGTCGTAATCAAAGCCGCCGCCGACAACCCAGGTTCCCAGATCATAGTCGTAACCCAGTACAATACCACCGATTGCGCCGTCTCCGTCGACGCCAGATACGTTGGTGTCCACGTCGATGTAACCCAACTGCAGACCACCGTAGAAGCCGGTCCAATTGCCCGAAGATTGCGCCAGCGCTGATCCGGCCGTCAGTGTCGCGGCCGTTGCGATGAGAGCCAATTTCAAAGTCATCTCATTTCCTTTCGTTCGAAACTCTGCACGAGCGAGCCTCTGCTCACCTATGCAAACCGATACGATCCAGCTTGGTCACCGGATCATTGATTTCTACGTATTCCAGCCCGAAATCCGGCGCTTAAAGATACAGGCAAGCGCCTGTGCCCTGTTCAGCCGGGCACTTGGTATACTGAAAAGATAGGAAAGGATCTGAGGTCTTCAAACGACATGCGGCGACGGAACGCTCCGCCGCCGACACGCCTGACATTTTCAGCGGATTATTGCGCTTGCAGCTCCGCAGGGGTCTTGTCAGCGATGGTTTCCCAGTTTGCGCTTGCGCTTTCGATGAAGCCCGGGATGTCGCCTTCCCAACGTTCCTGGATATCTTGCGACAGGTTCAGGTACAGCTTGTTGTCAACGATTTTCCAGTGGTTCGGGTCGCCGTCGAACTTGAAGCCCATGGCCGCGCCAAATGCACAGTAGCCACCGTATGCGGGCAGGTATGCCTCCGGGTTGGCTTCAAAAGCGGCTTTGTTTTCTTCCGACGAGAAACGGTACAGCGCTTCATCATGCAGCGTGGTGATGCGGTAATCGCCCTTGGTTGCTTCACCGGCGGTGAAGTAGGCAACCGGGTCATAGCCCTGCATCGCCAGGCCGGTCGAGCTTGCGTTGATTTCCACGCCTGCAGCCAAAGTCGAAGTTGCCAGCGCGACGGACAGAGCGACGCCGCTGATCAGAGATTTAAAAGTGTTCATTGCTTCACCTTTCGTGAAAGGAGCCTTGTCTTGGTGCAAACGCAGGCCCCGGTTGTTGTCCTGTGCGGCCCGTAATTGACCGTCACGACAGCGATCTGGGAAGCGGGGTGATCACGTTCAAAGCAATGAATTGTGATTGTGCAGCAGCAAAGATGTCGTGTTCAAAAATGCAGAGCTTAGCAGATTTGGTCAGGCACAAGGCCCAGTACAAAAGTGATGACTTTGCTGGCGGGCATTTCACAGGGCCGCAGCAAAGCCCCGCTGGCGCGCGTCTGGTACAGGTTCAGGCTGATATAGTCCGCGCCGCCCCGCTCATGGGCGACCAGTTTGTGCGACTTGCCACCAGCCATCCGCTGCCGCACGACAACATAGCTGCGCCCATTCGAAGTGCCGGTAAAGCTGCCTTCCAGCAGCGCCAGAAACGCGGACAAGAACGCGTCGGGTGCCGTCACGGCTTCCCGATTTTCGGTTCTGTCCCGGCCTTGATCCGTGCCACATTCGAGCCATGACGCCAATAGATCAGAAGCGTCAGGATGATCCCCAGAATAAAGGTGGATCCGTTTGTAAGCACCAATACCCAGGTTGTCGACAGCGCTGCCGCAGCCAGTGCGCCGACCGACGAAATCCGCCAGATTGCGGCCGCGACCAGCCAGCTCAGGCAGCAGGCCACACCGACGCGCCAGTCCAGCGCCAGCCACAGCCCCAGAAAGGTTGCCACGCCTTTCCCGCCTTGGAAGCCAAGCCAAATCGGGAAGCAATGGCCCACAAATGCCATAAGCGCTGCGATTTGGGCGGCATCTTCGCCCGCATAGGCGCGCGCAACAAGAACGGCCACAGCCCCCTTGGCGGCGTCAAACAGCAACGTCAGGGCTGCAGCGGCCTTGTTTCCAGTGCGCAGAACGTTTGTGGCCCCGATATTGCCCGACCCTATTTCGCGCAGGTTTCCCAGCCCCATGACCTTGGCCAGGATCAACCCAAAGGGGATGGATCCCAACAGGTATCCAATCAAAGCCCACAAGAGCAAATCCTCTGCCGAATTTCCGATAATGGGCATTAAGGTCTCCGGAACACTTCTTGGCCTGCAACATAAGTTGCAAGGACCTTACCTTGCATCCGCTGGCCGTCAAATGGCGTGTTTTGCGATTTGGATTTTAAGGCAAACCGATCAAGCAAAAAGGGCACATCCGGGTCGAAGAGAACCAGATCAGCCGGGGCGTCTTCTGCCAATCGGCCGCTCTCCAGTCCCAACCGTTTTGCGGGGTTGAGCGCCATGGCCCTAAAAAGGGTCGGCAGGTCCAGTTGATCTGCGTGATACAGGCGGAGTGCAGCAGGCAGCAGCGTTTCCAAAGCAACCGCACCCGAGGCAGCCTCTTCAAACGGCAGGCGCTTGCTTTCTTCGTCCTGTGGGGTGTGCATCGAACTGATGGTGTCGATCAGCCCTGTCCGCACAGCCTCGATCACCGCTTGCCGGTCGTCCTCGGACCGTAGCGGCGGCTTGACCTTAAAGAAGGTGCGATAGTCGGCCACGTCCAACTCGTTCAGAGTCAGATGGTGGATCGATGTGCCGGCAGTGATGTTCAGCCCATTGCGCTTGGCCCGTTCCAGCGCGGGCAGGGCGCGGGCGGTGGTGATCTGATCGGCGTGGTAGGCCGCTCCGGTCATCTCAAGCAGGGCGATATCACGATCCAGGCCCATGCGTTCCGCCATCGGCGATACGGCAGGCAGGCCGCGCAACGCTGCGAACTTGCCGCTGGTCGCCGCCGCCCAGGCGCTGAGGCCGGGTTCCTGAGGGTGGGCGATCACCAACGCGCCACAGGATTTTGCGTAGGTCAGCGCGCGGGAAAACACCTTGGTATTGGTGATGACATGATCGCAATCGGTAAAGGCCACAGCGCCTGCGTCCTGCAAAAACCCGATCTCGGTCATCTCACGCCCTTCGCGCCCCTTGGTCAGGGCGGCCATTGGCAGCATATTGACCGGTGTATCCGCCTGCGCGCGCCGGGTCGCGAATTCCAACGTTTCCGGCGTATCCACTGCTGGCAGCGTATCGGGACGGGTGACGATGGTGGTCACACCTCCGGCAGCGGCGGCCAGACCTGCAGATTTGTAGCTTTCCTTGTGCCGCTCGCCCGGTTCACACACCTTGACGCCGATATCGACGATACCGGGGGCAAGGCATTTTCCGTTGCAATCGATGATCTGCCCGTCAGAACCCGGCGCGTTTCCTTCCCCTCGGGCGACAATCCGGCCATCGGCCACCTGTAGCCACCCTGTCGTATCCATTCTAGCCTCCGGGTCGATCAGGCGGGCGTTGATGAAGAGAACGGTGCTCATGGCATGGCCCTTTCGATGGCGGCTTTGGTTGCGGCGGGGTCGGATTGATACTTGATCAGGTGTTTGTCACCACTCTTGGTGACGATCTGAACAAAGCTGCCCATGGTGTTGACCGTTTGGATCTGATTCAGAGGCACCTTGCGCGGGCCGGGGCCGGTCAGGGTCGTGTCCGACATTTCCCACTTGGCGACCAGTTCTTCCGAGGCCAGATACCAGGCGCGGATGCCAATGGCGGCCAGACCTGCGGGTGCTCCGGTCCAGATGTACGGATTTCCGATCAGCCACAAAACGAGCATTGCACCACCCATCGCGACGGCGGCCAACCAGGCGTTGGTGCGGATATAGGCCCCTTTGTCCGGGGCGAAGATCACAGGATCAGCCATATGACGCCTCCAATGACCAAAAGCGCGGCCAGCGCCAGAACAGCTGACCCGACGCGGCGGGGGTGGTCATCCGTTGGAGCGGCTTGCGGTGCCGAAAAAGGCTTTGCGCTTTCGGTTTCAATGACCCCACCGGTCCAGTTCGTGGCCTCTTCCGTGAAAAGACCGATCAGGCGCAAGCGCGGATCAGGTTTCAACGTCGCCGGGCGTCCTTGGAACGCAGCGCTGCGCAAGACCATAACCCAGCCGTCTATCGCGGCCAGAGCGTCCTGTTCCAACTGATCTGAAGACACGCCGCAACCTTCGGTCAGATAGCCATACAGCCCAAGGTCTTCGAGGTCGGACACCGGAAAGATATCGATCTGCTCAGGATCCAACCCATCGACCCCAAGTACTTGGTCGGCAGCGCCGGGCTCGCGCAGAAACTTCGCCTCTTCCGGGCGCATGTCCAGCGTGAACAGGCGCAAGACGCCGCGTTCGTGGGGGGCGACGGTCAGATCGCTCATGCGGCCTCGCGCAGGTTGCGGGCCAGCAGATCCATCGCGGCCATGCGGACGGCGACGCCCATTTCCACCTGTTCCTGAATGACGGACCGGTTGATGTCATCGGCCAGCGTGCCGTCGATCTCAACCCCGCGGTTCATTGGGCCGGGGTGCATGACAATGGCATCAGGCTTGGCTTGCGCAAGCTTTGCGGCATCCAGCCCATAGCGGTGATAGTATTCGCGTTCCGAGGGGATGAACCCGCCATCCATCCGCTCTTTCTGAAGGCGTAGCATCATGACGACATCAACGTCCTTCAGACCCTCGTTCATGTCGTCGTAGATCTCGGCCCCGAACTCGGCAAACTGGCTGGGTACCAGTGTCGGTGGGCCGATCAGTCGAATACGGTTTTCCATTTTGCCCAGCAGGATCAGGTTTGATCGTGCGACGCGGGAATGGGCCACGTCGCCGCAAATCGCGATGTTCAGCCGGTGCAGGCGTCCCTTAGCACGTCGGATCGTCAACGCGTCCAACAGGGCCTGCGTAGGGTGTTCATGTTTGCCGTCGCCCGCGTTCAGAACAGCGCAATTGACCTTTTGCGCCAGCAAATCGACCGCGCCCGAATGCGGATGCCGGACCACCAGCAGATCCGGGTGCATTGCGTTCAATGTCATCGCAGTGTCGATCAGGGTTTCACCCTTTTTGATCGAACTGGCCTGCATTGCCATGTTCATCACATCTGCACCCAGACGCTTGCCCGCCAGTTCGAAACTGGCTTGCGTGCGGGTCGAGTTTTCAAAGAACATGTTGATCTGGGTCAGCCCCGACAGCACGTCTGAATGCTTGGTCGACTGGCGGTTCATGTCGACATAGGTCTCGGCCAGATCCAGAATTTCGGTGATATCGGATTGCGACAGATGCTCGATGCCAAGAAGGTGACGATGGGCGAAACGCATGGGCGGGCTCCTGTCTGACAATCGGGCCGCTTATAGAAAGCTGGGCGGCGCAAGGCAACCTAAGGTTCGGTACCCTCTGGCAGTTTTTCGCAGCCGCCCTCGGGCAGGCATTGTTCACCCGGCTTGCACCATTTGCCATAACCGCAGTCGATGGCCTTGATCGGCACGCAGCCCTGATGGGCCGAACACTTGAAGCCAGGGCGGCATTGCGACCCAGTTTCTTCGCACAAGAACCAACCCGGACGGGAACAGCCTCCGCCGGGCAGGCAGGACGAGCCACGCGCGCAGGTGCGGCCATCGTCGCAAGTTTTAGGCGGTGTCGTGTCCAGGTCAGGTGTGATGCGTTCGCATTCGCCACGCCCGTTGCAAAAACTGTCGCCCGGGCAATCCAGACGAGATGTGCACTTGTTTAGGCCCGCGGGTGCACATCTGGTTCCACCGGCCACGCAACGTTCGAACGGGCCGCAGGTGCGACCACCGCCGCAATAGGTGCCGCCCAGCGGAATACAATGACCATCAAAGCTGCATCTTTGCCCGCCCGAACAGCAGGTGCTACCGCATTTGAATTGCCCTGCGCGGCACTGTCCTTGGGTGTTGTGGAACGTTGCCAGAGCCGGATCGCCGGTAAGGGCCACCACAAGACCGAGCAGGAGGAATCGCAGAATTCTGAGCATCGCGCCCTGATGGTCGGCGCGACAGAGCGACCGATCAAGCCCTATTCGCTTTCCCTCAGCGTTTAGGCAGGTAAATTATCCGTATGGAATCGGGCTTGGACTACTACTCTGCACGGGCGCTGCTGGAATGGCAGATTGAACTGGGCGCGACCGAGGCAATCGGGGATGTGCCGGTTGATCGGTATGCGTTGCCGGATACGTCGCCCAAGCCTAAGAAGGCTGAAGCAACCTCCACGCCCCAGGCGAAACCTAAACAGGCTGATCCGGTTGCCGTAGCGCAGGCTGCAGCGCAGGGGGCAGGGTCTCTGGATCAGTTGCGGACAGTGATGGAGGCTTTTGATCATTGCGAACTTAAGCGAGGGGCGCGGCAGTTGGTTTTTGCCGACGGCACGCCCGGCGCAAAGGTGATGATCATCGGCGAAGCCCCCGGCCGCGATGAAGACCGTGAAGGCAAGCCCTTTGTCGGTCGCGCCGGTCAGTTGCTGGACCGGATGCTGGCGGCAATCGATCTGGATCGCCGCGAGAACGTCTACATCACCAACGTACTGCCGTGGCGGCCTCCGCAGAACCGCGATCCCAAGCCCGAAGAAATCGGGATGATGAAGCCTTTCCTTGAGCGTCACGTTGCGTTGGCCAAGCCCGAAGTTCTGGTGGTGATGGGCAATATCAGCTGTCAGGCAGTGCTGGGAAAACGGGGTATCACTCGTTTGCGCGGCAATTGGGATCAGGCGATGGATTTGCCGGTGATCCCGATGTTCCACCCGGCCTATCTGTTGCGTCAGCCGCAGATGAAACGGCAGGCTTGGGCTGATCTGCTGGAATTGAAAGCGCGGCTGCGAGGCGCAACATGAAGGTTCTGGCCTTTTCCGATTTGCATATGGCGCGCAATCGCGCCGCGGATCTGGTAGCGGCGAGTGTTGACGCGGATTTGGTCATTGGCGCGGGTGATTATTGCAACATGCGTCAGGGTCTGGATGAGGCGATGCAGATGCTTGCGGGTATTTCTGCCCCGCTGGTGTTGATTCCAGGAAATGCAGAAAGTGCAGAAGAACTAGGCGATGCCGCGCCGGAAGGCGTTCATGTTTTGCACGGGACAGGTATGACACTCGACGGGCTTCGTCTGTTTGGATTGGGATATGGCGTGCCGCCGACACCGTTTGGCGACTGGTCCTGCGACCTGACTGAAGGTGCGGCGACTGAGATGCTCGACCGGTGCGATGCGGCTGATGTCCTGATCGTGCATTCTCCGCCCAAAGGTTATGGGGATCAGACGTCGCAAGGTCTGTCGGTTGGGTCGACGGCAGTGCGCGATGCCATAGAGCGGCTTCAGCCAGGTCATACGGTCTTTGGACATGTACACGAAAGTTGGGGCTATCGCGGAACGCTGGGCCGAACGCAATTGGCCAATCTGGGTCCAAAGCCGAATTGGTTTGAGGTGTCTGTGTGATCGAACTTCAGACTTTACTGGTTTTTATTCCAGCCGCCTTGGCACTGAACCTGACGCCCGGTTCCGATATGATGTTCTGCTTCGGCCAGGGTCTTCGGTCGGGCGCATGGCCTTCAGTCTCGGCAAGTGCCGGGGTGTCTGTAGGGTCCATGGTTCATGTCCTGTTTGCTGGTCTTGGTCTGGGCGCTGCGGTCGCGGCGATGCCGTGGCTGTTCGACGTCATCCGTTGGATTGGCGTGACATATCTGCTCTATCTGGCATGGGGCGCGATCCGTAACGGTGCGATCACCGAAGACGCGCCGGTCCATCCAACGCATCTGGCATTTCGGGATGGGATGCTGGTCAACTTGACCAACCCTAAGGTCATCCTGTTTGTGCTGGCCTTCATCCCGCAGTTTGTGGACCCCGCCACAGGCTCTGTTCTGCTTCAGTTTCTGACCTTTGGTGTGATCATGGCGGTCGGAGGGTTTGTGGTGAACGGGCTGGTGGGCATATTCGCAGGCGGCGCGGGTCGGGTGCTGGTCGGCAACCCACGCGCCTCTCGCATTATTGGCTGGATTACAGGTGGTATTTTTGCCGCGCTTGCCATCCGGCTTGCCATTATGGAAAGGGTCTGACCCAAGATGTCACGCATTGACGACAACAAAGAGTTCATTCCGGTCAAAATTGCTGTCCTGACCGTGTCGGATACACGGTCGATGGACGAAGATCGCTCGGGTCAGACTCTGGTGGACCGGATCGAAAAAGCGGGCCACGTGGTGGCTGATCGCAAGATCATTCGCGACGAACGTGATCAGATTGCCGATCAACTGCGTGCCTGGGTGGCGGACGATCAGATTGACGTCGTGATCTCGACCGGGGGCACAGGTCTGACCGGGCGCGACCTGACCGTCGAGGCGCATCGTGACGTCTATGAGAAAGAGATCGACGCGTTCGGCACCGTGTTCACCATTATCTCGATGGAGAAAATCGGCACCTCGGCGGTGCAGTCCCGTGCAACGGGTGGGGTTGCCGGTGGCACGTATCTGTTCGCACTGCCCGGCAGCCCCGGCGCCTGCAAGGATGCGTGGGACGGGATACTCGAAAAACAGTTCGATTATCGGCATCGCCCCTGCAATTTTGTGGAAATAATGCCCAGATTGGACGAACACCTGCGACGGAAGTAGACTGGTCATACGTTCAAATCCGTGTAACCGCTTTGTGGCTTGGCATAATTCGTGATCCAGCTACATGTTGGGGACGGCAGCGTGGTGCAACCGGGGTAACTGACTGATGCGATTTTTGCGGCAAAGTCTTGTCGGTATTTTTCTGGCGTTTCTGACGCTGGCTTTGCTGTTTGTTGCCGCGCAGATCATTGTAGGCGCGGTGCAGGATGTTCTGACACGTGACGACGCCGCGCCACCCGCGCGCGAAAGGGTTTTTGCGGTGTCGGTTCTTCGAGCCGAGGCGGAAACCGTCACCCCCTATCTTGAAGCTTTCGGAGAAGTCCAAAGCCGTCGCAGGTTGGAATTGCGTGCGGCGCTGGGCGGACGCGTAGTTGCGCTGGCCGAAGATTTTGAGGATGGCGGTTCGGTTTCGGCGGGCGAGGTTCTGGTTGAACTTGACCCGGCGGATGCGCAATCAGCACTGGATCGGGCCAAATCCGATCTTTTGGATGCTCAGTTTGAAGAACGCGATGCCGAACGCTCGTTGCTACTGGCGCAGGACGAGTTGAAGTCAGCCGAGGCGCAGGCGGACCTGCGTGAACGGGCGTTGCAACGTCAACGCGACCTGCAATCCCGCGGTGTCGGTGCCGCAGCGAGTGTGGAAGAGGCTGAGCTGGCAGCGACTTCAGCGCAGCAGGCGGTTCTGGCCCGCCGCATCGCGCTGGCGCAGGCAGAATCCCGTGTTGATCAGGCTACGACTTTGCAAGCCCGCGCGGTGATCGCGTTGGAAGCGGCAGAGCGCGACCTGGAAGACATGACCATTCGGGCGGGCTTTGGCGGCACACTGACCGACGTGACACTGGTAGAAGGACGGCTGGTGTCGGCCAATGAAAAGCTGGCAGAACTGGTTGATCCCAACGCCCTAGAAGTGGCGTTCCGGGTGTCGACGGCACAATACGTTCGTCTGTTGGATGAAAACGACAGACTGATCAACGCCCCTGTTACAGTGTCGCTGGAAGTCACCGGCGCTGATCTGACTGCTGCGGGTCAGGTCAGTCGCGACAGCGGTTCCGCCGGAGAAGGCCAGACCGGGCGCTTGATCTATGCCCGTCTGCAAGAGGCGTCGGGTTTCAAGCCTGGCGACTTTGTTACTGTTTCGGTCCAAGAGCAGCCGGTTTCAAATGTCTATCGTCTGCCGTCGTCAGCGCTGGATGCGTCGGGCACGGTTCTGGTCTTGGGCGCGGATGACCGGTTGGAAAGCCTGCCGGTGCAGTTGGTCCGCAGGCAAGCGGATGAAGTCCTGCTGCGCGGCGATGGGCTTGAGGGGCGCGAAGTTGTCATTGGACGCACGCCTCTGCTGGGCTCCGGCGTGCGGGTGCGACCGTTGCGTGTTGAGGCCGGTGCAGACCCGGACATGGTTGAGTTAAGCCCTTCGAAACGGGCCGCGCTTGTGGCGCAAATCGAGGCCAGCGAGACAATGCCGCAGGACGAGAAATCGCAGCTTCTGGGCCAATTGCAGGAAGCGCGCGTGCCGGCCGCTCTGATACGTCGTCTTGAAACCAAGGCCGGAGGCTGAGCGCCATGATGCGCGAGATACCCGGGGCAGCGGGCGGCATTCTCAGTTACTTCACCCGCCATCGGACCGTTGCCAATCTTCTGTTGCTGGTCATGCTGGTTCTGGGTGCGGCGGCCATTCCCAACATGCGGGCGCAGTTCTTTCCCGACGTGGTCTTGGAACGCGTCGATGTCACCGTCTCGTGGGAGGATGGTGGACCCGAAGATATGGATGCGGGGATTGTCCAGCTTCTGGAACCTGCGCTTTTGGCAGTGGAAGGCGTAACAAGTACGGAGGCCAACTCTTACCCCGGTTGGACGCGGATCAGACTTGAGTTTGAACCAAACTGGGATGTATCCCGCGCGGTCGAAGATGTCAGAACTGCGGTGGACGGCGTCTCGGACCTGCCTGAAGACGCCGAAGAACCTAAAATCCAGCGTGGTGTCTGGCGTGACAGGGTGACGGATCTGATCATCAGTGGCCCAACTGACACGACGCAACTTGCCAAACTGACCGATGAGCTGATCAACCGCCTGTTCGCGGCCGGTGTCACCCGCACCAGCATCCGAGGTATTGCTGCACCGCAGATTATTGTCGAGGTGACAACGGCGCAGTTGATTGCAAATGACATCACAATGGCCGAAATCGCCTCGGCCATCGGGGCCGAAGTTAATACGGACCCTGCAGGGGAAGTGGAACGCGCTGGTGCGCGCATTCGGGCCGGGACCGAAAAGCGAAAACCTGAGCAGATCGAAGCCATTGCACTGCGGACCAATGACGATGGGTCGAAGCTGCGGGTTGGCGACATAGCTCGCGTTAGGGTCGAGGGGGTAACGCGCGACCGCAGCTATTTTGTCGGTGATCACCCTGCCATGTCGATCCGGGTTGACCGGTCAAACCAGGGCGATGCCATCGAAATCCAGCACACGGTTGAAGATGTCGCCCGCGAGATGCAGGCCAGTGTGCCCGAAGGCGTAAAGATCGAGTTGATCCGCACCCGTGCTCAGGCCATCACCGACCGGCTGAACATCCTTGTCGACAATGGGCTGATGGGTTTGGGCCTTGTGGTTTGCCTGTTGTTCCTGTTCCTGAATGCACGCATCGCTTTCTGGGTTGCAGCGGGTATCCCGGTGGCCATGTCGGCTGCCATTGCGCTGATGTATCTTGGCGGGTTGTCGCTGAACATGGTGTCATTGTTTGGCCTGATCATTACCCTTGGTATCGTGGTGGATGACGCCATTGTGGTGGGCGAACACGCCGATTTCCGGGCCCGTCGTCTGGGCGAGCCGCCTGTGGTGGCCGCTGAACGCGCAGCCCGGCGCATGGCGATGCCTGTTCTGGCAGCGACCGTCACGACAGTGATTGCGTTCTTTGGTCTGACTCTGGTGGGTGGTCGGTTCGGAGAGCTGATCCGCGATATTCCGTTCACGGTGATTGCGGTTCTGATCGCGTCGCTGATTGAATGCTTTCTTATTCTGCCCAACCATATGGCGCACGCGATTGCGCATTCCGCCAAGGAACACTGGTACGATCTACCGAACCGTGTTGTGAACCGGGGCTTCCGCTGGGTGCGGGACCACCTGTTCCGTCCGTTGATCGCCTGGGTAATCTGGGCGCGATACGTTGTTGTGGCTTTGATGATCGCGATTTTGGCCAGTCAGGTTGCCCTGTTCATCCGTGGCGATGTGAACTGGCGTTTCTTCAACGCGCCTGAACGTAGCTCAGTCAGTGGCGGGTTCATCATGCGCGAAGGCTCGACCCGGTCGGATACGCTGGAAATGATGCGCATTCTGCAGGACGCCACCGACGAGCTGGGCCAGATTTATGAAGAGCGCTATGGCCAGAATCCGATTGAATTTGTTCTGGCCGAGGTCGGGGGCACCGCTGGCCGTGGTCTTGCGGCGGCAGACGGAAAAGACGGCAGCGTGCTGGGTGGCATTTCGATCGAATTGATTGATGCAGACCTGCGGCCCTACTCCAGTTTTGAATTTGTGGGCGAATTGCAGGACTTCGTGCCACGGCACCCGAATGTCGAAGTGTTGACTTTCCGGGGCTGGAGGTCCGGCCCCGGCGGCGATGCCATTGATGTGCAATTTTATGGATCGGATGTGAATGTCCTGAAGGCGGCGTCAGAAGATCTGAAGACCGCATTGTCGAAGTTCTCCGAGGTTTCGGCGCTGGAAGACACTCTGGCCTATGACAAGGAAGAGTTCCTTCTGGACCTGACGGCACAGGGGCAGGCCCTGGGCTTTAGGATCGAAACACTGGGCCGCGCATTGCGCAACCGCCTGACTGGGGTCGAGGCCGCCACATTCCCCGATGGCCCGCGCAGCACCGAAATTCGGGTTGAATTGCCCGAGGGCGAGCTGACGGCAGATTTCCTTGAACGTACTCTGATGCGTTCACCGGATGGGGTTTATGTGCCGCTGGCCGACATCGTTTCCGTTGAGCGAAATTCAAGTTTTTCGATTGTGCGGCGCGAAAACGGCATTCGGGTCGTTTCGGTTACGGGAGATATTTCCGAGGACGACCCGGCGCGTGCGGCTGAAATAGAACGCATGATGCAGGATGAGATACTACCAAACATCGCCGCAGAACGTCAGGTCGAATGGCGTATGTCGGGTCTGAGCGAGCAGGAGAACGAATTCCTTGCCGAAGCGCGCACCGGGTTGATCCTGTGTCTGACCGGGATCTACCTTGTGCTGGCCTGGGTGTTTGCAAGCTGGTCGAGGCCGTTGGTGGTTATGGCGATTATCCCCTTTGGCCTCGTTGGGGCGATCTGGGGGCATTACATCTGGGATGTTCCGCTCAGTATGTTCACGGTGGTCGGATTGCTGGGAATGACCGGGATCATTATCAACGACTCGATTGTGCTTGTGACCACGATAGATGGGTATCAGCAGGATCGCGGTCTGGTGCCGTCGATTGTCGAGGGCACGGCCGACAGGCTGAGACCCGTTATGTTGACCACACTGACAACGGTTCTTGGGCTTGCGCCGCTGCTCTATGAGGGCTCGCAACAGGCGCAATTCCTGAAGCCGACCGTGATCACCTTGGTCTATGGGCTTGGGTTTGGAATGCTTCTGGTTCTGATCCTCGTGCCTGCCCTGCTGGCGATCCTCAACGATGTTGCACGCCCGATGACCGCCATGCGCCGCGCGTTTCGCGCGCCAGACCGGGTGGTTCGGGGCGCTTTGATGGCGACAGGAGCCGCTTTGGCGGTTTGGTTTTTTCTGACGATGATCTGGCCAACAGTTACCGGTGCGCCGATAGGTATTTTCCAGAGCCTTTATGCTGACGCAGACGGTATCCCGGTTTTGCAGATGGGGCTGGGCGCGTTCCTTGCCGGAGCCCTGCCTATTCTGGTGCTGAGCATGGTAATGTCTGCGTTGTTCTATGGTCGGTTCACCCGTTCAGCGGGAACCTAACCTTCACGCAGAGCGATTTCCATCAGATCGGCAACCCGCGCGCTCATCGGCAGGTCGCCTTCGCGTATTTGTTCGATCGGAAACCAACGTGCATCCAGTGCGTCGTCGCCGGCTTCGGGCGCGCCAGACAGGTACGTGCAGGCGACACCAACCAGAAGGTAGTGGGACAGGACCTGTCCATTGGGATCGTGCCGCAGAAGATCCAGATTCTTGAGATAGTGTGACGGCTCTGCAATCACCGAGGTTTCCTCGCGCAGCTCGCGCTGTGCTGCTTGCAGAACGGTCTCACCCCATTCCACATGCCCACCCGGAAAGCCCCACAACCCGGCATCCGGCTGTTTGCTGCGCTGTACCAGAAGCACCTGATCCTGATGCAGAACAACCGCCAAAGCGCCGATTTTTGGAGTTTGGATCACAAGGTCAGCCCGCGCTGCAGCCCAGAATGTCGACCGCGTGCTTGGTGCCCAGAACGGTGATCCGGATTTCAGACCGGTCCAGCGCGAAAGGTGCACCAGACGCGTTGATGATTTCAGCCTGCGCCACCAGCGTATCGCCCTCGCGCTGCGAGACCGGTTGCGATGCCCAGAGAACCGGGTTCCCGGGCTCGATCACGGCGACTTCGCGGCCCCCCGCAGACGGCATCGTCACCCGAGCTTCGATTTGTATTCCGTCTTGAGTTGGCGTGAGATTACACGTGGCCTTGCTGACACGGGCTTCCTGCGCCGAGTAGGGACGTTGCGCCAGAGCCGCAGTAATGGCCGGATTGCGGCCTGCTTCTGAGTCCAGTGTGTGGTCAAAGCCCAAACGTTCCGGGATACACACATCCTTGCAAACGCCCAGATCCATCTCACCTTGCAGGCGGACGGGTTTGGCAGGGTTTCGCGGTGTAATTTCAATCGGCAGGATCAGCTGGTTTTCATAGCCGATCGACTGCAAGCCATTCTGGTCAAAAATCTCGGGCGCGGGCCAGGTGATGTCCACATGTCCAACGTTGCTTGAGCGTTTCCAGTCGAACTGGGGCGGGATGCCAGCATCACCGGGCGCCCGCCAATAGGTTTTCCAGCCGTCTTTGAGGGTTAGCCTCAGGGCGCTCAGATACGTGCCGTTTGAGGTTCGACCGCCGTCCAGAATATCCAGTTTCACCACACCGCCCAAACTCTGTGCGGTGGCAGCAGAGGACAGGGTCAGGCAAGCAAACGCAACGGCGGCTGTGGATTTGATCGACATCTTCATCCCTCATACATGCGCGGGCTGGGGCCGGATTCCAAGTCACGATCCGGTCACTGCAATGAAATCTGTCGAATTACCCGTTGTTCTCTTGCAAACACAGGGGTGGCGGGGCCATTGTTGACAGAGTCGAGAAAGAGATGACGTCCCATGGATCTGACCGGAAAACTGTTGATTGCGATGCCCGGTATGGGCGACCCGCGATTCGAACATTCGGTTGTTTACATGTGCAGCCACGGCGATGACGGTGCCATGGGGCTGATCATCAACAAACCCTCGGACCTGCGCATCAAGACCTTGCTGGGCCAATTGAACATTGCGTGCCGTATTCCGGTTGTTGGCGAACGGCTGGTTCATTTTGGCGGCCCTGTCGAGATGTCGCGCGGCTTTGTTCTGCACAGCGCGGACTATGAAGCAAACTTGCATTCGATGCAGATCTCGGAAGAGTTCAGCATGACCGCGACGCTGGATGTGCTGGAAGACCTTGCCTCTGGCGTCGGGCCGCTGAATTCGATGTTGGCACTGGGTTATTCCGGCTGGGGTCCAGGTCAGCTTGAAGATGAAATCGCGATGAATGGCTGGCTGACCACTGAAGCCGCTTCCAAGCTGGTCTTCGACGTGCCGGATGATGAAAAATGGGAGGCCGCGCTGGCAACCTTGGGCGTGGATCCTTTAACGTTGTCCGCCAGCGCTGGCCGCGCTTGATCAACTGTCGCGTGGCGCTGCCGCGCGTCGCAGCCGGTCGTTGATAGCTGCGCCCAATCCACTATCAGGGATCAGAGAAACGGCGATTGGTCGGCC
Source organism: Ruegeria sp. HKCCD4315 (assembly GCF_013112245.1). Classification (NCBI taxonomy): domain Bacteria; kingdom Pseudomonadati; phylum Pseudomonadota; class Alphaproteobacteria; order Rhodobacterales; family Roseobacteraceae; genus Ruegeria; species Ruegeria sp. HKCCD4315. The sequence goes on from NZ_WVRN01000001.1 coordinate 336,246, forward strand.
AGTCTTGTTCAATTCATGCAAGCAGGCAAAAAGGTTTGCGGCGGCCTCAGTCAGGTTGCCGTCCACGGACAGGTTCAAATCACAATCCACCGGGCCAAAACCCAGCAAGACCTCATCCCCCTGACGCGATCCGGCATTCAGGCGGACTGGCACGTCCGGCGCGTAATGTGATTGCAGCTGTCCCGGAGCGGTGAGCAGATCACCGGATTGATGCAGGTGCAGATGTACCCCCAGTTCCTGTTCGATCTGTTCCAGCGCGACGCCGCCGGGTCGTAGTAATGTGGGCTGTCCGGCCAGGCCGACGATTGTGGATTCCACGCCAACGCCGCACGGCCCGGCGTCCAGAATTGCGGCGATCCTGCCGCCCAGACCCGACCACACGTGATCTGCTGTTGTGGGGCTGATCTGCCCTGACGGGTTTGCCGAAGGTGCCGCAATCGGCCCGTCGAATGCTGTCAACAAGGCGCGCGCGGTGGGATGCGCAGGCACCCGAACCGCCATCGTGTCCAAACCGGCCGTCACAAGCGAGGATATTCCGTGCCCGTCGCGCAGCGGTAAAACCAGAGTAAGCGGACCGGGCCAGAAGGCGCGCGCCAGTTGTTCGGCCTGATCGGACCATTGCACAAACCTTTGCGCCGCGCTGGCCGAGGCGACATGGGCGATCAGCGGGTTGAAGCTGGGCCGCCCCTTGGCTTCGTAAATCGACGCGACGGCCTCTCCGTTTCTGGCGTCTCCGCCTAGCCCATAAACCGTTTCGGTGGGCAGGGCGACAAGAAGGCCCTGACGCAACAAATCTGCCGCCCGCGCGATGCCGTCGGGATCAGCCGTCAGTTCCTGAGTGCCGGATGAGATCATATCTGGTGACGCCGCGTTTTGGTTGCCTGAAACATGAGGAACAGTAGGTAATCGATCAAGACCCATACGCTTACCGGCGCTTGTCCCTGATTCCAAGCCCGTCGACGTATTCTGATCCTCTAGACGTTCGAGAGTTGTCATGCCCTATCGCGCCCCAATCTCAGACTATCAGTTTCTGCTGGACCATGTGGTCGGGTTCGACCAGATCGCTGCGACCGAAAAATTCGCCGAGGCCAGCGTCGATGTGGTGAGCGCAATCCTGACCGAAGCCGGAAAGATGTGTGAAGAGGTTATGGCCCCGTTGCAGCGCACTGGTGATCTGGATCCTGCGCGTCTTGAAAACGGCGTGGTCAAAAGCCCCGAGGGATTTGCAGCGGGCTGGAAGGCGATCGCCGAGGGGGGGTGGATTGGCATGAGCGGTGATCCCGAACACGGTGGAATGGGCTTGCCGATAACGATCGCAACAGCGGTGAACGAGATGATGAGCGCAGCGTGCCTGTCCTTGCAGGTCGCGCCGTTGATGAGCCAGGGCCAGATTGAGGCGCTGGAACATCACGCCAGTGAAGACCTTAAGGCCCTTTATTTGCCCAAATTGATGTCGGGTGAGTGGTCGGGAACAATGAACTTGACCGAACCACAGGCTGGTTCGGATGTGGGCGCATTGACCACCAAGGCTGAGCCGAACGGTGATGGGACGTATGCGATCACAGGACAAAAGATTTACATCTCGTGGGGTGACAACGACTTTGCCGGGAATATCTGCCACCTGGTGCTGGCCCGTTTGCCGGATGGTGTGCCCGGCACAAAAGGAATATCCCTGTTCTTGGTGCCAAAGCACCTGCCGGATGCAAACGGGAACCCTGGCGCAGCCAATGACCTGCATGTGGTATCTCTGGAGCACAAAATGGGCCTGCACGGCTCACCCACCTGTGTGATGCAGTATGATGGAGCCAAAGGCTGGCTTGTTGGACAAGAGCATGGTGGCATGGCCGCAATGTTCACCATGATGAACAACGCGCGTCTGGGCGTGGGCGGACAGGGCGTCGGCGTTGCGGAAGGCGCTTATCAACATGCGCTGGCTTATGCGCAGGATCGCAAGCAGGGCAAAACGCCTTCAGGTGCAATCACCGACCATGCGGATGTGCGTCGCATGCTGATGGACATGCGGGCTGATGTTTTCGCGGCGCGTGCCATTTTGGTGTCCAATGCTGCCGCGATAGACATGGCCGAGGCCACCGGAGACGCAGACTGGGTTGCGCGCGCGGCCCTGTTGACGCCGATTGGCAAAGCGTTTGGAACGCAAACAGGCATACGCGTGGCCGAAACCGGTGTTCAGGTGCATGGCGGCATGGGGTATATCGAAGAAACCGGGGCCGCGCAGTTCTATCGCGATGTCCGGGTGACTGCGATTTACGAAGGTACAAACGGAATTCAGGCGATGGATCTTGTCGCACGCAAGATGATGGATGGGGGCGAGGCGGCGTCGAACCTTCTGGACGAGATAGAGGATCAGGCCGAGCGCGCCCGCGCCACTATGCCCGATTTGGCCGGTCCGGTCTGGGAGGCCACTGAAACACTGCGCGAGGCGACCGAATGGCTTGTGGCGCAGAACAATATGAACGACCGCTTTGCAGGTGCGGCGGCGTATTTGCAGGCTTTTGCCCGCGTGCTGGGCGGGCATTACCACCTGACCGCAGCTCTGGCTGACCCTGATGGACCACGGGCCAAGTTGGCGCGATACTATATCAACGCTTTGCTTCCCGAGCATTCTGGTCTTTTGGCCCGTGCTCAGGGTGGGGCGGATGATCTTTTTGCGCTGAGCGTGGACGAGTTGGCAGCCTGATGGACGGGGATCGCGTATTGGGAATCAGAAATCCGTGGGCCGAACCGCCCGCACCGGGCGAGGCTATCCAGATTGCCGAGGGGGTTCTTTGGATGCGCTTGCCGCTGCCAATGGCTCTGGATCACGTCAATATCTATGCTCTGGACGATGGTGATGGCTGGACGGTAATTGACACTGGCCTGTCATCGAACAAGACACGGCGCATCTGGCAGACCCTGATGGATGGCCCGTTGTCGGGCAAACCGATAAAACGCGTGGTTGTCACGCATCATCACCCCGATCACGTGGGCAACGCCGGGTGGCTTCAGTCGGAACACGGGGCTGAGCTGGTGACCAGCAGAACGTCATGGTTGTTTGCTCGGATGCTGACGTTGGATGTGCAAGAGACATGGCCGCAGGAGACGCTTGATTTCTATCGCAGTGCTGGCATGTCACCCGAAGTGCTGAACGCAAGAATGCAGGATCGCCCATTCAATTTTGCCGACACCGTCTATCCCATGCCGCTGGGCTTTACGCGCATACAGCAGGGCGACGTGATCCGCATGGGCGGGCGCGATTGGGATGTGCATATGGGCAATGGCCACGCCCCGGAACATGCCACGTTCTGGAGTCGCGATGACAATCTGGTTCTTAGTGGCGATCAGATCCTCAGCTCGATCAGCCCCAATCTGGGTGTCTATGCAACCGAGCCCATGGCCGACCCGGTTTCAGCTTGGATGGAGGCGTGCGAGCGACTTCAGACGCTGGCCCGGCCGGATCATCTTGTTCTGGGGGGTCACAAACTGCCCTTTACCGGTCTGCCGTTGCGCATGAAACAGCTGATCGACAACCACCACAGCGCGTTGGAGCGTTTGCTGGACCATCTGGACGAACCGAAATCCGCCGCCGATTGTTTTCTGCCGCTATTCAAACGCACAATCCGCGACGGTGAATATGGGCTCGCGCTGGTCGAGGCGGTTGCACATATGAACCATCTCTATCACATTGACGCTGTGACCCGAACGCAGCGTGCTGACGGGGCTTGGCTGTATCAGCGCAAAGGGTAGAAAAGAATGCAGGACCAGATTGAAACCTCGGCCGAGGCTGCCGAAGCCGCCGCTTTGCCGCGCTGCCACGAGGTTCATGCCGATCCAAAAGCCGAATCCGGTACCAAAACCCTTCCTGAGCCTTTGAACAAGCCGGTGGAAAACAAAAGCCCCGCGCAATGGGCTTATGAGCGACTGATCATGTATATCCAGAACTTTGAAAAAACACTGGATGGCGACCACGAGGTCGCAATGGGCTTTACCGGTGGGGATGCTGGCGTGATGCGGATCGAAGGTATGGGATATTTCGACCCCGATATGATCACGTTCTATGGCTCGGACGGGGCAGGGGCCCGCACGCAATTGGTGCAGCATGTCAGCCAGTTGAACGTGATGCTGCGCGCGTTGCCCAAATCGGTCGAAGATAAGCCCGCCAACCGTATCGGATTCCGTCTGGCTGCTGATCTGGAAGACAGCTGACTTGCAATTCACGCTTGCGCGCCTTTGAATGAGTGCATCATTTCGGAGGCCGCCGCGTGAGCAGATTTTTTCAAGCCGTTTCACATGCCTATGCCGGGGCCTGGGCCCGGCGTATGGTCTTTGTCCCGATTTATATTGCTGTGCGTCTGCTGCTGGTGGCGCTGATCGCGCCAGGTGTCGCGGTGGCGGTCAACTTGGCGGTTTCGCTGTCGGATCAGACGGCGCTGACGGATCAAGACATTGCAATGTTCCTGTTGTCTCCGGCAGGGTTTATCGCGGGCATCGCGGTTCTCAGCCTGTTTTTGCTGGCCGAAGTCTTTGTGTTCTCGGTCATGGCCGGGTCTTTGCGCATGGGCGAAAGCGACCCTTGGCGCGCGGGCAGCGCGGCGCTGGCGCTGAACCTGTCCCGCTTTCCGGCGCTGTTTGGGTTTGCGGTTCGGTTTATTTTGCGCGTGCTGTTGCTTGCCCTGCCATTTGTGGCCGCCGCGGGGCTGATCGCGTGGTGGACGCTGACGGAATATGACATCAACTACTACCTGACTTTCCATCCGCCCGCCTTTCAGGTGGCGGTGGTCCTGATTGGATTGGTGGTTCTGGCGCTGGCTTGGGTTTTGATCCGACGTCTATCCGGTTGGGCACTGGCCCTGCATCTGGTGCTGTTTGAAGATGCGTCGCCACGAGTGGCTTTCTCGCAAAGCGAGCAGAGGATGGAAGGCCAGCGTGGGCGATTAAAGATCGAACTTGCCCTGTGGCTGGCGACGCGGCTTGTCATTGCGGCTTTGATCGCAGGGGTGGCCAGCCTTTTGTTTGCGCTGGTGCCGATACAGGAAGGCGGCAGCCTAAGGCTTGCGCTGATCTTCAGTCTCATCATCGCAGGGCTTTGGTCTTTGGCGGGGTTGGTTCTGGCGGCGACTGCGTTGGGCGCACTTGCCGTTTTGCTGGATGGTTTTTTTGACTCAGAGGCCAAGGAAGTTGCTCACCCTGAACCCAGGAAAATCCGCGCGCCCGTATTTTTAACCGTCGCAGCGGCGCTGGCCGCATTGGGTATTGGCCTTTGGTTCGGGCAGGGCCTGCTGGCACGTGTGCAGGCTCCGGATCACGCCGAGGTGATCGGCCACCGGGGTGCGGCGGCAATTCGGCCTGAAAACACCATGGCTGCGGTGTTGAAGGCGATCGAGGATGGCGCGGATTGGGTCGAGATTGACGTGCAGGAAACGGCCGATGATGTGGTCATCGTGGCCCATGACAGCGATTTCATGAAGCTGGCAGGCGTCAACCTGAAGGTCTGGGACGCCACTATGGAGGACGTGGCCGACATCGATATTGGCAGCTGGTTCGGGCCGGAATATGCCTCGGAACGCACGCCGACCCTGCGCGAGGTTTTGGAAGCGGCCAAGGGCAAGTCCAAGGTCCTGATTGAGCTGAAATACTATGGTCACGATGTCGATCTGGAAAATCGGGTGATCAATCTGGTGGAAGAACTGGGGATGCAGGACGACATTGCCACCATGTCCCTGAAGTATCCGGCGGTGCAAAAGATGAAAAAGTTGCGCCCCGACTGGCGGTCCGGCGTGTTGGCGGCCACTGCCGTTGGGGACCTGTCGGGCCTGGAAGGCGAATTCGTCGCGGTCAATGCAGGGATGGTGACACCGGGTTTGATCCGCAAGGTGCAGGATGCGGGCAAGGATATTTACGTCTGGACGGTGAATGATCCGTTGCAGATGTCCAAAATGGCCTCGATGGGTGTGGACGGGTTAATCACCGACCGCCCTGCAATGGCCAACGAGGTCTTGCGCGTGCGCGCTGAAATGGGGCCGGGTGAGCGGTTGTTGCTGTGGCTAGCAACAACGTTTGGATTGCAGGTCGATACTGAGGCAATGCGCGATGAAAGCCCTTAATTTAGCATTGTTCGTATCATTGCTGCCTCTGCCTGCCTTGTCTCAGGATTTGATGCGCAGTTTTGAGATGCCGTCGCACCGCGCGCTGGTGGATCAAAGCTTGGACGCCGCATTGATTGCTTTTGAAACAGATGGCTGTTCGGGCGGACTGTCGGCCAGTTGGCGCTGGGTAGCCAAGCAATTTCCGCAAGTTGGTGAACTGTATGAAGAGCACCCACCGTGGGAATACTGTTGCGTGACCCATGACCAAGCCTACCACAACGCGGGCGGCGCGGTGACGGCACAGGAAAGCTATGATGCGCGTCTTGCAGCGGATGATGCCTTGCATGCTTGTGTGGTGGAACACGGAAATCGCTATGCTGAAGATTACGCCGACCGTTACGACATGACGCCCAAGCAGATTCGCGACGTGCACGCGATTACAGCGGATGCGATGTATGGTGCCGTGCGATTTGGCGGTGGGCCATGCAGTGGCCTGCCGTGGCGGTGGGGGTTTGGGTATCCGGGGTGTTCGATCCTCAGGTAAGCATACCCTGCGCGCGAATGACGTGGTGACAGGCGTTTGGTTTTCTATTATCCAACAGATCAAACACGCGAACTGGGATTCTGAGACTCATGGCTGAACACAAGCACGGCGAAATGGACATCACCGTCCAAACCAAAACTTTCAACGGTTTCATCAAGGCCACCACATGGTGTGTGGTTGCGATTGCTTTCCTGTGTCTGTTCCTGGCGGTTTTCGCCTCCTAAGCATTTCGGGTGGCAACGTTGTTCAGGGTTTTGATCGCCTGCCTTCTGGCAGCAACTGTGGCTGGCTGCGCAAGCTCGAATCGCCCGCAAGCGGATCGAGCAGAAATTGTTGCGCGATCCTACAGCGCGCAGGGTCCATCGACGCTGACACTGTACACGATGATCAACACGCGCACTGGTTCGGGTGCGCATACATCCTTGATGATTTCGGGCAGCGAACGGGTGATCTTTGATCCAGCCGGTTCGTTTCGTGCGGACGTGGTTCCGATAAAGGACGACGTTCTTTATGGCATTACCCCGGCGGTCGAGCGAGCTTATCGCAGCTCACACGCCCGCGAGACGCACTATGCCCGCATTCAGACAATTCAGGTGACCCCGCAGCAGGCTGAAATTGCCCTGCAACTGGCCAAACAATCCGGCCCGGTTGCCGGGGCGTTTTGTACCAATTCAACCGCGCAGTTGTTGAAGCAGGTGCCGGGGTTCGAACAGATCGAAGTCACCTTCTACCCTGTGAAACTGTCGGATCAGTTCGGTCAAATTCCAGGTGTCGTAACGCAAGAGTACCGTGAAAATGACGATGCCGATCTGCAAAAAGGGTTGGCTGCGAACAATGCGCTTCTCAACCAGATAGACGCGGATTCAAGTCAGTAGATACAGCAATCCATACAGCGTGGCGGCCCCCGAAAAGATGGCCGCCAGAACGTTTTTGCTGATCACCCCCACAACCAATGCAACGGCTGCCGCTGACATGCGGGGCAGGTCCGGTTGACCTTCGGTGGCCGAGGGCCAAACGACCAGAGGCGCTATCAGGGCGGGAAGAATGGCGACGGCCGTATAGCGCAGGTGACGCAGCAGCCAGGGCGGCATCGGGCGATCGCCCACAAGCCCGATAAAGGTAAATCGCAGCGCGTAACTGCCCACCGCCAGGCCCACAATAATGATCCACATGGTGGTCGGGTCGATCTGGGTCATGACGGCGACCTCCGTTCCAGCATCAGTTCGGCTTGTGCACCGGCCATCATCCCGGCCATCCCGGCAATCAACAGACCCAGATTGTACGGCACACCCACTGTCAGCAGCGCGACGACTATGGCGACCAGGGCCGCAATTACATGTGCCAGGGTGCGCATCATCGGACCGACCATGGCCAGAAAAGTAATCGGCAGAGCAAAATCCAGCGCCCAACTTTCCGGGATTTGCGCGCCAAGGACAGCGCCGATGATGGTCGCCAAGATCCAAAGCGGCGTGATCGGTGTAACCGAGCCGAAAAAATATGCCATGCGCTGGGGGATTGTCAGGTCAGGCTCTTTCTCGAACCGCACAATCGAACAGGCATAAGACTGATCAACGATCAGATAGGCGGCACAGGCGCGCTGCCACAGGGGGGTCGCACCCAGATAGGGCGTGAGCGACGCGGAATACATCGCGACCCTCAGGTTCACGGCCAGCGCCGAGATCAACACGATTATTGTTGGAGTTTGATCCTGTAAAAGTTGCAGCGCCGTGAACTGGGCGGCTCCGGCAAACACCGTCGCCGAAAAGGCGATGGTTTGAACAATATCCAACCCGGCTTCGGTCGCGAAAACGCCGAACAACAGACCAAAGGGGACGGCGACAAAGACAAAGGGCGTCCCGTCTCGAAAACCTTTCCAGAAGTACGACTTGGATGTGGCAGTGGCCATGGCTAAATCCTATGGTGACGCATGCAGCAGTAACTGTCTTGAGAAGGGGTTGCAATTGGCCACGGAACTCGACCTGTCAGACTATCTTATCGCGCCCGATCCCGGCGCCGCTCGCCTGACCCGTGCGGTTGTGGGTGTGGACCAGAACGGCGAGGTCAGCCAGATCTCGGTGGTCGAGGAACGCCCGTTGACGATCTTCCTCAATTCTCAGGAAATCGTGACGGCTATGACGATTGGTGACTATCCCGAATATCTGGCGCTGGGCTTCCTGCGCAATCAGGGGATGCTGCTTACGGATGATCAGATTACCCGTGTGGAGTATGACGACGAGCTTGAGACCGTTGTTGTGCGAACAGCGCGCGAGACATCATACGAAGACAAGCTGAAGAAAAAGACCCGGACCAGCGGCTGCGCCGTCGGAACGGTGTTTGGCGACATGATGGAGGGGCTTGAGGACGTGCAGTTACCGCAGGTTCAGGTGCGAACCTCATGGCTCTACGATCTGGCCTCTAAAATCAACCGCACGCCGTCGCTGTATCTTGAGGCGGGGGCAATTCACGGCACGGTCCTGTGTAATGAAAACCGCCCGCTGGTCTACATGGAGGATGTGGGCCGCCACAACGCCGTCGACAAGATCGCGGGTTGGATGTTGTCCGAAGGCGAGGGTGCGGCGGACAAGATCCTTTACACTACAGGTCGCCTGACATCCGAGATGGTGATCAAAACAGCTATGATGGGTATCCCTGTATTAGCGTCTCGTTCGGGTTTCACCGCTTGGGGCGTCGAGATCGCGCGCGAGGTTGGGCTGACCCTGATTGGCCGGATGCGCGGACAGCGCTTTGTCTGCCTGTCGGGCGAGGACCGCCTGCTGCGCGACGTGGATCCGTCAACCGTTGCGGTCGAAGACAAGAAGCATCGTCGGAAGAGTGCCAATGAGTGACGTGGAAGAAAAGCCTTTGGGCGTCATCCTCGCAGGTGGACAGGCGACCCGGATGGGCGGCGGTGACAAGGGCCTGTTGCAGATCAATGGGCAAAGCTTGCTCTCACATGTGATTGACCGTTTGTCGCCACAGGTCAGTGGGCTGGCTCTGAACGCCAACGGCGACCCCGAGCGGTTTTCCGACCTGAACCTGCCTGTGCTTCCTGACACAATCGAAGGGTTTGCGGGGCCTTTGGCCGGGGTTTTGGCCGGGCTCGACTGGGCGGCAGAGCAAGGCGCGGACAGCATTGTGACCGCTGCTGCTGACACGCCGTTCTTCCCACGCGATTTAGTGGTGCGGCTGCAAGATGCAGCAGCGGGGCAGGCGCACCCTCTGGTTCTGGCCACAACCCCGCGCACCGGGGACGAGGCGCTGAAATCCGGCGGTGGCAAGCGGGTTAACCGGCATCCAACCTTTGGCCTCTGGCCCGTCGCGCTGCGCGACGATCTGCGGGCGGCGCTGACGGACGGGCTGCGCAAGGTGGTGCTGTGGACTGATAAACATGATGGGCGAGAGGCTTTGTTCGACGCCGACCCGTTTGACCCGTTCTTCAACGTCAACACGCCGGAAGATCTGGATCGCGCCCGAACATTGTTGGAGCAGGCATGAGGGTCTTTGGCGTCACCGGCTGGAAGAATGCTGGCAAAACCGGACTGATGGAACGGCTGGTGGCCGAGATCACAGGCCGGGGCGTTACGGTGTCGACTGTCAAACATGCGCATCACAGTGTCGATGTGGATCAACCCGGCACCGACAGTCACCGCCACCGCATGGCAGGGGCCAGTGAAGTTCTGCTTGCCTCAGGTCAGCGCATTGCCGTGATGCAAGAGCTGCGCGGCACGCCAGAGCCCCCTTTGGCCGATCTGTTGGCCCGGCTTTCACCGGTTGATCTGGTGCTGATTGAAGGTTTCAAGCGCGAAGACCATCCCAAGATCGAAGCTTTCCGCGCTGAGGCGGGCCATGCGCTGATGGCCCCAAAGAACAAGACCATTCGGGCCGTGGCCAGCGACACTCCGCTAGATCTGGACCGCCCGGTTTTCGACTTGGACGACACTGCCGGAATTGCCGACTTCATCCTCAAAGAGGTCGGTTTGTGAGTCTGTTCCAGACCTTTGCCATGGTGGATTGGTCTGGCGGAAACGACACCGGGCCGACCCCGCGCAAAGATGCGATTTGGGCCAGCATTGTGCGTGAAGGGCGTTTTTTAGAACCCGAGTACCTGCGCAACAGGGAGGTCGCCGAACAGTGGCTTCAGGCCCTGATCCGTACCGAGCTTGAGGCCGGTCGCCGCCTGTTTCTGGGGTTCGATTTCCCGTTTGGCTATCCAACGGGGTTTGCCCGGGCGGTGACGGGTTCGGACGACCCTCTGGTTTTGTGGGACTGGTTCGAGCGGCATATTGAGGATACGCCCAAGGCGAATAACCGATTTGATCTGGCAGGCCGGATCAACCTGAAGTTTGGCGGAAAAGGCCCGTTCTGGATGAACGGTTTGCGTCGTGACATCGACGGTCTACCGCGCAGAAAAGCGGACTATTCCAATCCTTTCCCGGACCGCCGCGATGTAGAAACCTTGGCCAGGGGCAGCTTTACCTGCTGGCAGATGGCAGGTGCGGGGGCTGTTGGCGGGCAGGTGATGATGGGGCTTCCGGTTCTAAACCGCCTCCGCCACCTTTTCGCGGGAAAGATCGCGGTCTGGCCGTTTGAAACACTGGATAAGCAAGTTGCTTTTGTAGAAATCTGGCCCTCGCTCAACTTAGGCAAACCTCCTCAGGGAAGGATCAAGGATGCCTGGCAGGTCGAACAGGTCGCCTTGACTCTGTCACGTTTGACAGAGCAGGAGTTGGATGCGCAATTGAATGTCTCAGCGGCAGAGGAAGGTTGGATATTGGGTGTAGCTCAGGACAAGCCGAACATAGCCCCGCCGCCATTGCGAAACGATTGTTTCGCGTTGCCTGCCGGGGTGGAGTGGACACCTGTAGACGAGGCGTTGGCCTATCTGCGCGACAGATTGCATCCGATCACGTCAGTGGAAACGCTTGAGCTGTCCAAGGCAAGTGGCCGCATTCTGGCCGAGGATGTGATCGCCCAACGCTCAAATCCGCCCCAGCCTAACACGGCAGTGGACGGGTTCGGGTTTGCGGGTCCCGTCCCGGAAGGCGCTCAGGTCATGCCGTTGATTGATGGGCGCGCGGCGGCGGGAATACCGTTTGATGGTCACGTGCCCGACGGCCTGGCTTTGCGTGTCCTGACGGGCGCAGCACTGCCTGATGGTGTGGACACGGTTATTCTGGAAGAGGATGTCACGGTCCAAGACGGCCATATTGCCTTCCGCGGCCCGCTGAAAAAAGGCGCGAACACGCGGCGCGCGGGCGAAGATGTGGTGGCAGGTGATGTGGCTTTGCCCGCCGGGCGTCGGTTAACTCCTGCCGATCTCGCGTTGCTGTCTGCTGTGGGTATCGCGCAGGTGAATGTGCGTCAGCCGTTGCGTGTGGCAGTGGTCTCGACCGGTGATGAGTTGATCGAACCCGGAGAAAGCGCAGGTCCGGGACAGATTTTCGATGCCAACCGCCCGATGCTGCTTTCGTTGATCGAACGCATGGGATTTGTGCCAGTTGACATGGGGCGTGTTGCAGATGATCGGAATGCTTTGAGGGACCGGTTGGATCAAGCCTCAGCACAGGCTGATGTGATCCTGACCAGCGGAGGCGCATCAGCAGGCGATGAAGATCATGTGTCCGCCTTGTTGCAAGGGGCGGGGGCGATGCAGCACTGGCGGATCGCGTTAAAGCCAGGGCGCCCACTGGCTTTGGGTTTGTGGTCAGGCGTGCCGGTGTTTGGCCTGCCGGGCAACCCGGTTGCTGCCATGGTCTGCACGTTGATCTTTGCGCGTCCTGCGCTGGGCTTGATGTCAGGCGGAGGCTGGACGGAACCGCAAGGGTTTGACGTTCCTGCCGCGTTCGAGAAACGCAAAAAACCGGGCCGCCGTGAATACTTGCGCGCCCGGATGCGCGATGGACGGGCCGAAGTGTTTCATTCGGAAGGCTCGGGCCGGATCAGTGGCCTCAGCTGGGCCGAAGGGCTGGTCGAAATCGAAGATGGCGCGCGGCAGATCAAACCGGGCGATACCGTGCGTTTCATACCGTATGGGAGCTTTGGTATTTGAGCATCGCGATTTCATCCGGCTTCGCTGATAACGAACGCGCGCAGGCAGCGGCGCTGTTCTGGCAGGCGTTTTCGGCCAAGCTGCATAAGGTCATGGGGCCAGATGAAAAGGGTTTGGCCTTCATTGAAATCGCTTTGAACCCGAATTTCGCGCTCGTCGCGCGCGATGACGCGGGTCATATGTTGGGGCTGGCGGGGTTCAAAACGCGCGACGGCGGTTTGGCTGGTGGCAGTATGTCTGATCTTGCCGGAACCTATGGCTGGTTCGGGGCCGTGTGGCGCGCCTGCATATTAAGCCTGCTGGAACGTGAACTGAAACCGGAGGTCTTTCAGATGGACGGAATATTTGTCGCTGCTGATGCCCGAGGCAGAGGTGTGGGTACGGCCCTTTTGAATGCCATTAAACAAGAGGCCCGCGATCAGGGCATGTCCGAGGTTCAGCTGGATGTGATCGATACCAACCCGCGCGCCCGGGCCTTGTACGAGCGCGAAGGGTTCCGGCCAGTGGGTGAGGAAAAAACCGGGCCGCTCAAATACCTCTTCGGCTTTAGCAGCGCGACCAAGATGTCTTGGCCGGTGGCACATTCCTAGTCGAAGGTTCCTGCCACGCGACCCAGCAACATAAAGGCCCTTGCAGTACGCGTTTCACCCAGCGCGCTGAGTTCCGCGTCGCTTGCGTTGGGTTCGAACTCGGCCATCATCTTGTCAAAACGGCGAAGAAAATGATGGGCAGCGTCGCGGAAAATCGGGTCCTGTTTCATCCGTGCTGCTGTCAGCGCCAGTGAGGACCTGTCGCGGACGCCTCCTAACGCGGCCACAGCGCGACCGCGTGTGCCTTGGGCGAATTGGCGCCAGATTTCTGGCCGGGCCATGTCGGGACGCAGGTCATCCATATAGATGCCTTCCTGGCTGAGCAGCGTCAGAACGTCCTGCGAGGCTTGCACAAGCTGCGCTGTCTTGCGGTCTTTCAGCGCGACGCGCAGGGCGTTGAACCCTTCGGTATCATCCTGCGTTTCCGGGAAGTTCAGAGCCCGGATGAAAATGGCTGTGCTGAGCGGCGGCGCGATGTCTTCCGCAGGCGTTCCCAGCTCCAGCGAGGTTTGGTCGCCAGGGGCAGAGGCCTGCGTCGCACTGGCGGTCGGACTGGTGCGCTTGGTTGAAAACGTCGCCAGCGCGTTTTCCGTTTTCCGGGTGGCCGCAGCGATCTCGTCCAGCTTTTTGCTCACAGCAGGTTCATAGGTGCTCGAGGCCCGCTGCTGCTGCGCCACATAGGCCTGCCGGATGGCATCAATCGCCGTTTGCAGCCGTGCGCTTTCTTCGCGCATGACCCGGCTGGCACGCATTGCCGTAGCTGCGACCCAGATCATGGCCACGGGCATAAACACCGCCAGAAAGGTAACGATGAACCCACCGTTTTGACCCTGTTCCGGAAGCACCAGAAAGACAACCGACACCACCAGCCAGATCAAGCTGAGCACCAGTGCGGCAATCTCAATTTCAGTCAAAGCCGGTGTCTTTGGGCGATCATAGATGCCCAGCGAGGTCGGTTTTTCAGTTTCCGGGTCAGGTTTGGGCCCCGACATTACATGCGCTCCGGTCAGGCGTACTCGATACTCAGAATTTCATAAGAACGCACGCCGCCGGGGGTGCGCACTTCAACACTGTCGCCTTCGTCCTTGCCAATCAGGGCACGGGCGATGGGGGATTTGATGTTCAGCAGACCGGCTTCAATATTGGCCTCGTACTCGCCAACGATCTGCCAGGTTTTCTCTTCATCAGTGTCTTCATCGACCAGGGTCACCTTTGCGCCGAACTTGACTGCCCCAGACAGCTTTGCCGGATCAATGACGTCGGCCAGCGACAGAATGCCTTCCAGCTCTTTGATGCGACCTTCGATGAAACCCTGCTTTTCACGGGCCGAGTGATACTCGGCGTTTTCCTTCAGGTCGCCCAACTCGCGTGCCGAAGCAATCGCTTCGATGATCGCCGGGCGTTCAACGGATTTGAGGTTCTTCAGCTCAGCCGCAAGCGCGGCATTGCCCGTAGGCGTCATCGGGATCTTTTCCATACTCTCTACGTCCACGTATAAATTGAGTCGCCCCGCCGCACGGAAGCGTCGGGGCGAATGTAGGGTTGGCAGTTACCTGACCCAAATACTGCGTGAATTGCAAGAGGGGACAGCAGTTGCAGCGATCAATTCGCGACTTCGCGCCGTCGTGTGGATTTTGGCTGCGGTCTGTGGCGATGATCAGGGTGCCGGGATCTGTGCCATCGCTGCGAAGGGGTGCAAAGCCACATCATCTCAATCATATTGTACAACCTCGAATTCGATACCGTTATCGTCACGGAAGTAAAACCTGCGCCCCGGTTCGTAATCCGCGTGGTTATGAGGCTCAAACCCTGCTTTTCGAACTTTGGCTTCGGTCGCATCGATATCTTCCACCAACACGCCCACATGATTGAGGCCGCCAACAACGTCATAGCTGCTGTTGGCCAGGGGTTTGGGGTCTTGCGGCGCATACAGCGCCAGATATGTATGCGTACTGCCCACATGGACA
Source organism: Ruegeria sp. HKCCD4315 (assembly GCF_013112245.1). NCBI lineage: Bacteria > Pseudomonadati > Pseudomonadota > Alphaproteobacteria > Rhodobacterales > Roseobacteraceae > Ruegeria > Ruegeria sp. HKCCD4315. The sequence goes on from NZ_WVRN01000001.1 coordinate 351,479, forward strand.
GTGTAGCCACCCAAGGTTGCCGGCCCTTCCCAGCGGGTTTTCCAGTCAAAGACCTGCTCCATCCATGCGGCTGAAGCCTGCGGGTCGCGGACAGTGAAGTTGGTGTGTTCAAGCGTTGCCATCATGGGATCTCCTGTTTTTAGGCTTGTCCCGACTCAAGCTAATTTCTAAACCTAACTTTAGGTCAAGGTATTTTTTTGAGGATGTGATGGCTGTTTCAGAAGGGCTGGCAATCGGTGCACTGGCCCGGCGTACCGGGCTGGCGGTGTCAGCTATCCGTTACTATGAGGCGCAGGGCTTGATCTCGCCATGGCGCAACTCGGGCGGACAGCGGCGCTATCAGCGCGCAGATATCCGACGGTTGAGCTTTGTGATGATTGCGCAGCAATTTGGTCTGACCCTGCCCGAAATCCGCGAGGTGCTGTCGGGTCTGCCTGGAAACCGCACCCCAACGCCGCAGGATTGGAAGGCCATAAGCGTGCAGTTGCGCGCTCATCTGGATCAGCGAATCGATACGCTGACGCGGTTGCGCGACAATCTGGATGGGTGCATCGGGTGTGGGTGTCTCAGCCTGCCAAAATGTGCGCTTTACAACCCCGATGACCGGGTAAAATCCAATGGTAGCGGTCCCAGGTATCTGATGGGGGACACACCAGAGGCTTGAAGTGTCGAATAGCGGCATTGTTACGCCGTGTTTCGATTGACCAAGGTCTTTGCAACCATGTAATCAGCCGTGAAACAAAATTGCGCCGACCGCATGTAGAAAGCGCCAATTCGGAAAGTTAGCTAAGGAGCCCGCGATGGCCGAGATTGAACGCGAAGCGATGGAATACGACGTGGTGATCGTGGGTGCAGGCCCCGCGGGCCTGTCGGCGGCCATCCGTCTGAAACAGCTGGATGCCGACCTGAACGTTGTTGTTCTGGAAAAAGGCTCGGAAGTTGGCGCGCATATCTTGTCGGGTGCGGTGCTTGATCCCTGCGGTCTGGACGCTCTGATCCCCGATTGGAAAGAAAAGGGCGCGCCGCTGAACGTGCCTGTGCACGAAGATAACTTTTACATGCTGGGCGAAGCCGGCAAGCTGCGTATCCCCAACTTCCCGATGCCGCCGCTGATGAACAACCACGGCAACTACATTGTCTCGATGGGCAATGTCTGCCGCTGGATGGCGGAACAGGCAGAAGAGCTTGGCGTTGAGATTTTCCCGGGCATGGCGTGTTCGGAACTGGTCTATGGCGAAAATGGCGAAGTCAAAGGCGTTGTCGCCGGTGTCTTTGGTCTGGAAGCTGACGGCTCGTACGGGCCTAACACTGAGCCGGGCATGGAGCTGCATGGTAAATATGTCTTCCTGTCGGAAGGCGTGCGCGGCTCGCTGTCCAAAGAAGTTATTGCCAAATACGATCTGCAAGCTGGCAAAGAAGTGCAGAAATACGGCGTTGGCATGAAAGAGATCTGGGAGATCGACCCGGCCAAGCACAAAGAAGGTTCGGTCACGCACACAATGGGTTGGCCGCTGGGCAGCAATGCGGGTGGTGGGTCGTTCATCTATCATCTTGAAAACAATCAGGTCTATGTCGGTTTCGTGGTTCACCTGAACTACAAGAACCCGCACCTGTATCCCTACATGGAATTCCAGCGCTTCAAGCACCATCCAATGGTGGCCGACCTGCTGAAAGGCGGCAAGCGCGTGGCCTATGGTGCGCGTGCGATCACCGAGGGCGGCTATCAGTCGATGCCTAAGCTGGTGGCACCGGGTGTGGCGCTTCTGGGTTGCTCGGCGGGCATGGTCAACGTGCCGCGCATCAAGGGTAACCACAACGCGATGCTGTCAGGTAAGGCTGCGGCAGAGGCCGCGTTCGACGCCATCAAGGCCGAGCGTTCGGGTGATGAGCTGGCCGCATACGAGACCGAAGTGCGCGATGGTCCCATCGGCAGCGACTTGAAGAAGGTCCGCAACGTAAAACCAATCTGGTCGAAATGGGGTCTGACCGCATCGCTGATGCTGGGCGGTCTGGACATGTGGACCAACACGCTGGGCTTCTCGCTGTTCGGGACGGTCGGACACGGCAAAAACGATGCAGACTCGACCGAAGATGCAAGCAAGCACCAGCCCATCGACTACCCGAAGCCCGACGGTGTGCTGTCGTTTGATCGCCTGACCAACGTGTCCTTCGCCGCGACCAATCACGAGGAAAGCCAGCCTTGCCACCTGCGCCTGGCCGACCCCGAAGTGCCGGTCAAGGTCAACCTGCCCAAGTTTGACGAACCAGCGCAGCGCTATTGCCCGGCTGGCGTTTACGAGGTGGTCGAGGATGAAACGGCGGGCCCGCGATTCGTCATCAACTTCCAAAACTGCGTGCACTGCAAAACCTGCGACATCAAGGACCCAAGCCAAAACATCACTTGGACCACGCCGCAGGGTGGGGACGGTCCGAACTATCCCAACATGTAAGCAAAAAACTGGGCACTGGCAGGGTCGTGAAGGCTCTGCCATTGCCTCTTGCCAGCCAAAGCCCTAGCTTGTTTGTCAGTCAACGATAGCAAGGCAGGATTTCGGTGGTTTCCCTGGTTCGTCGCGCGGCTCTGTCCGTGCTGCTCATGTCGTCGGTCGCAGTCCCGGCATTCTCAGACTCGGGCGCAGGGTCGTATCTGGCCGGGCGGCAGGCAATTTACGAAAGTGATTATACCGCTGCCGAGCGGTACTATGCACAGGCGCTGAAGTTCGATTCACAGAACCCGTTGCTTTTGGAAAGCGTTGTGGTGGCACGCCTTGCGCTTGGCGAGATTGAACGTGCCTTACCTGTTGCTGAGCAGATCGAAGAAGCGAACCTGCCCAGCCAGGCCGCGCGCATGGCGATTGCGGCCAATTTGGTTGCAGATGGCAAGTATGACGTCCTTTTAACGCGCAATCCGGAAACTCAGGGCGTTGGACCGCTGGTGGACGGGTTGATGGTCGCCTGGGCCCATTTGGGCCAGGGTGAAATGACCAAGGCGATGCAGCAGTTCGATACGGTAGCCACGCAAGACGGCCTGAAAGAGTTTGCGTTGTATCACAAGGCCATGGCATTGGCCTCGATCGGCGATTTTGAAGGGGCCGAGGCCATCTTTGCAGACAATGACGGTGCGGTGGCGCGTTTTACGCGTCGGGCGGCTTTGGCGCGAGCCGAAGTGCTGTCCCAGCTGGATCAGAACGAAGACGCCCTTCAGTTTCTTGAGGACGTATTTGTTGCTGGTAGCGACCCGACCATCGAAACCTACACCAGCCAGCTGGAGGCGGGTGAAACACTCCCCTTCACCCATGCCCGCTCGGCGCGGGATGGCATGGCCGAGATTTTCTTTACCGTTGGTGCCGCGCTGAACTCTGAGGCGTCGCCGGACTACGTTCTGCTCTATACACGATTGGCCAGTTTTCTACGCCCTGACCACGTGGATGCCATTCTGTTGAGCGCCGATCTTCTGGATCAACTGGAGCAATATGATCTGGCGGTTGCGGCCTATCGTATGGTCCCTGCGGACAGCAACGATCATCACGCGGCCGAGTTGGGTCGGGCCGAGGTTCTGGACCGCTCAGGCAAAACCGATGCCGCCGTTGAGGTTTTGCAAAACCTTGCAGCACAAGACCCTGACCTTCCGGGTGTGCACGTGGCTTTGGCCGATCTGCAGCGACGTCAGGAAAACTATCAGGCGGCAGTGACGTCTTATGACACGGCAATCGGGCTGACGGACAACGCAGCAGGCGGCAACTGGTTCTTGCACTATGCCCGTGGCATCAGCCATGAGCGGCTGAAACAGTGGGATCAGGCCGAAGCTGACTTCCGACGAGCACTTGAGCTGAACCCTGATCAGCCGCAGGTTCTGAACTATCTGGGCTATTCGCTTGTCGAGCGTAAAGAGAAATTGGACGAGGCGCTGGACATGATCCAGCGTGCCGTCGCGGCCCGCCCGGACAGTGGCTACATCGTCGACAGCTTGGGCTGGGTCCTGTTCCGTCTGGGTCGTTATGACGAAGCGGTCGAACAGATGGAGCGCGCTGTTGAGCTGATGCCTGTCGATCCGGTGGTGAACGACCATCTTGGCGATGTCTACTGGGCCGTAGGCCGTGCGCGCGAGGCTGAATTCCAGTGGAAACGGGCGCTGTCCTTCATTGATCCCGAGGATATGGATGGTGAAGCCGACCCAGAGCGCATTCGCCGCAAGATCGAAGTTGGGCTGGATGCCGTTTTGGCCGAAGAAGGTGCAGAGCCTTTGAAGGTCGCTAATGGAAATTAAGGCGTTTGCGCCAGCCAAGATCAACCTGACCCTACATGTGACCGGCCGCCGGACAGATGGCTATCACCTGTTGGATTCATTGGTGGTTTTTGCTGATTTGGGCGATCAACTGACGTTCAAACCCGGCCCCGCATTGTCCATGGATGTACGCGGCGAGTTTGCCGATGGCGTCCCCGCGGACAGCCGCAATCTGGTGTGGAAAGCTGCCGAAGGTGTGGGTTGGACCGGGCATATCGATCTCAGCAAGTCCTTGCCCCACGGAGCGGGCATTGGGGGCGGCTCGTCAGATGCTGCGGCCACGCTTGGGGCTTTGGCTGGGCAGGGTTATGACGCTCCGCCGGACCTGCCCCTGTCACTTGGGGCAGATGTGCCCGTCTGTCAGGAAGGCCGAGCGATCAGAATGCAGGGCATTGGTGATCAACTGGGTGCTGTAAACCTTCCGCCCTTGCCCGCGTTGTTGGTCAACCCGAATGTGCATGTGCCAACTGGGGCCGTTTTCAAGGCACTGGCCAGCAGAGACAATCCGCGGATGCCTGAGCATATCCCTGAGTTTCAAAACGCCACCGACTGCGCCTTGTGGCTAAGCGATCAGCGTAACGATTTGGAAGTGCCCGCCACGGGCGCTGCGCACAAGATTGAACAGGTTCTGGACACACTGCAAACGACAAATCGCGCCCTCATCGCGCGTATGTCGGGGTCAGGGTCAACCTGCTTTGCGCTGTATCCGACGATGAAAGACGCGCATTTCGCAGCCTATGAGATCGGCGCAGCGCATCCTGATTGGTGGTGCCGCGCCACTCAGCTTAATTGAGACGCGAGACCACGTAGTCTGCCAGTTCACGCAGCAGGCTGCGAATTTCGTGATCCGGCAACACATCCAGCGACGCCTTGGCCTTGTTCGCCCAACCCAAGGCGTCCTGCCGGGTCTCTTCCAGCGTGGCGTATTTGCCCATCAAGCGCAGCGCATGATCCAGATCGCCCTCCTGTTGACGGCCTTTTTCAATCGTCCGCTCCCAGAATGCGCGCTCGTCCGGTGTTGCTTGGGCCACGGCTTTGATCACCGGTAGGGTCAGCTTGCGCTCGCGGAAATCATCGCCCACGTTCTTTCCGGTTGCTTTGCTGTCGCCCTGATAGTCCAGCAGGTCGTCTGCGATCTGGAAGGCAATCCCCAATGAATCGCCGTAATCGAACAGAGCTTTAACTTGTTCTTCCGAAGCGCCAGCGATCACACCACCCACTTCGGTTGCGGCGGAAAACAGGGCGGCTGTCTTGCCGCGAACGACCTGCAGATAGACGCTCTCATCCGTACGCAGATCGGTAGCTGCTGTCATCTGCAGCACTTCGCCTTCGGCAATCGTGGCCGAGGCGTTGGCCAGAATGTCCAGCACCCGCAGCGAGCCGGTTTCGACCATCAGCTGGAAGCTGCGTGAAAACAGGTAATCGCCGACCAGAACGCTGGATTTGTTGTCCCACAGCAAATTTGCAGTGGGACGACCGCGCCGTTGGGCGCTTTCGTCTACCACATCGTCATGCAGCAGCGTCGCGGTATGGATAAATTCGACCGTGGCCGCAAGCCGCACATGGTGATCACCGGTATACCCAAACAAGCGCGCCGCCGCCAATGTCAGCATCGGACGCAGTCGCTTTCCGCCCGCTTCCACAAGATGTTGTGTCACCTCTGGGATTCGTGGCGCATGGTCCGACGCCATCCGCGTGCGGATCAGGCCGTTCACGGCCTCCATCTCGCCCGCCAACAATTCGGCGAGGCGCTCATGCGGTTTTGAAATCATGTCGACGGTCATCACACTCCTGATACAAGGCTCGACTTCCGCCTCGCCTTGCCCTTACATCCATCCCCATGAAAGAACTATTGCGCAGTACCGATCCGACAATCCTGGCCTTTGCATCCGCTCTTCTTGAAGGCGAGGATATAGACTGCTTTCAGATGGACGTAAATATGAGCATCCTCGAAGGTGGTATCGGAATCTTTCCGCGCCGCCTGATGGTGCGGTCCGAAGATCTGACTCGCGCCGAACGTGTGATGCGCGATAACGAGATTCCGCTGGGCCGATGACCCGCTTTGAAGACAAAGAACTGACCCGTAACAATTTCCTGGGTGGCCGGGTTCGACTGCTGCAACCCGAAGCCGGTTATCGCGCTGGCGTAGACCCCGTTTTTCTGGCCGCGTCAGTGCCTGCCCGGACCGGCCAGTCGGTGTTAGAGCTGGGCTGTGGCGCGGGGGCCGCTATTCTGTGCCTGTCCGCTCGGGTGCCGGGTCTGAAGCTGACCGGGGTCGAGTTACAGCCCGCCTATGCAGATTTGGCGCGTCGGAACGCAGAAATGAACGGTGTAGATCTGGATTTGGTCGAAGCAGACCTGACAGCTTTGCCAACAGCCATTCGGCAGCGTCAGTTCGATCACGTCATTGCCAATCCCCCCTATTACCGCGCCGGAGCACATAGTCGCGCCAACGACACCGGCCGCAGCATCGCGTTGGGAGAAGACACACCTTTGCAGGACTGGATTTCAGTGGCGGCCAAACGTCTGGCTCCGCAAGGGTATCTGCATATGATCCAAAAGGCAGATCGCCTGCCGGATATGATAGTGGCCTGCACGGGCAGGCTGGGGTCGGTTGAAGTGTTGCCTCTTAGTGCACGTACAGGTCGTGAGGCCGAACTGGTGATTTTACGGGCGCGCAAAGGCGGTCGTGCGGCATTTCGCCTCCACGCACCTTTGATTCTGCACAAGGGTGAACGCCATGAAATGGATGGTGAAAGCTATACCGAGCAGGTTTCTGCGGTGCTTCGGCAAGCCGCCCCATTGCCCCGGTTCTGACGTCAATCGGCAATGACCAGCCGATTTTGTCGGATTTATTACAGATTCTGTGCTTGTGCAGCGTGACAGGGTGGAAACGATGTGGTCAACTTCTTACGTGAACTATAGACACGTAAACAAGGAGGATCGCAATGAGCGTGAGCGCACATCTGACGGAACTGAAGAAAAAGCACGAATCTCTCGGTCTCGAAGTGGAACAAGCCCAACGCTCGCCGGGCATTGATGATCTCCATATTGCTCAGTTGAAGAAACAAAAGCTTAAACTGAAGGAAGAGATCGAACGCCTGTCTGCCTAAGATTTCAGGCTGGCGCGGGCCGCGATCAGGGCCCCGCCGGTGATCAACAAGGCCGCGATCGCAAGCCCCCAGGATGGGGCGGCGATCCCGGCCACAACCAAAGCCAGCGTTGACAACAAAGGGGCCGCGTAAGACGAGGTTCCCAGCATTTGAATGTCGCCTTGCTTGACCCCGATGTCCCACACATAGAATGCAAGCCCGACAGGCCCAAGGCCAAGCGCCAGAACCGAGGCCCAGCCAAGGGGCGTTACCGGAAACACTGTGTCTTCCAAAGCCACATGCAGCAGGCCAGATGCCAGCGCGGCTGCTAGGCAAAACACTGCGACCGAACTGGTGGGCGTGTCGCCCAGCTTGCGGGACAGAACGGAATAGCCTGACCATGTCAGAGCGCAGAGCAACGCAAGTGCATATCCGGGCAAGTGTTGGGCCTGAAAGCCTGCACCGCCGCCACCCGCGATAATTACGGCGGCCCCTGCAAATCCAAGACAGGCCCCGATCATATGCCCAACACGTAGATGTTCGCCCGGCAGCAATCCCGACATGAGCACGATGAGCAAAGGCCAGAGATAGGCGATCAGCCCAGCCTCGGCAGCTGGGGCCATGCGCAGGGCGGAAAAGTAAAGGGCGTGATACCCGAACAGACCCAAGGCTCCAAACAAGTAGGTGGTCCAGGGAACGCGTTTCAAACTGCTCAACCCGCCCGTGGCAGCGGCCCAGATCAATCCAAGCGTGCCACCAATCGTAAAACAGATTGTGTTCAGCAATAGGGGCGGCGTGGGAGCAGAGCCGACCGTGAACAAAGCCAGCAAAGCCCAAAGCAAGACGGCCACAAAACCGATGGCAGTTGCGCGCATTTTGGTCATCGGTTGGAAACCTCTTCAATCGGTATGATCTTGAACTCATCCGATATATGCGCGGTTTTTTCAATCTCGGTCAGGAACCAATCGCGAAACGCCGCGATCTGAGGTTTCTTCTCGGCCCCTGGAAGACAAAGAAACCGGAAACGCCCCTGTGTTTCCAAAGCCACCTTGAACGGGGCGACCAAACGGCCTTCGGTCAAGTCCTTGAGAATCATGGCGCGTCGTCCAAGCGCCACGCCAACTCCTGCGACGGCGGCATCAATCGCGTGATCGGCATTTGAAAAATGCGCGCCATGGGTCGGGGTGAAATCGATCCCTACTGCACGGAACCAAGCGGGCCAGTCGCAGGGCGGGGTCAGGAAATTGATCGAATCGTCATGGATCAACGGGGCGTGCCGCAAGCTTTCCGGAGTGTCGAATTGTTCTGCCAGTTCCGGTGTCATGACCGGGGTCAGCCATTCCTTTCGCACAGGGACGGAATACAGCCCTTCGTCAGCGGAATTGCCAAAGCGGATGGCGACATCCACATCGTCCCGCTCAAGGTCCATATTGCGCAGAGTGGCCGAGAACTTCAGATCGATCTCAGGGTGTGCGCGGGCAAACTCGTAAAGCCGCGGTGCCAGCCATTTGGCTGTTAGTGCGGGACCGGCGGTCACAGTCAGGCTGGTGTCATCTTCCTGCCTGCGCACGGCGCGCCAAGCGGCTTGCAATGTAGCAAAGCCTTCGGCAGCACCAGGTGCCAGAGCGCGCCCGGCCTCTGTCAGCTCTACGGCCCGATTCAGGCGGCGAAACAACGGTCGGCCCAGATGTTCCTCAAGCGACTTGATCTGAAAGGACAGGGCCGCTGGCGTCACATGCAGCTCCGCCGCGGCTTTTGCGAAAGACATATGCCGGGCCGCGGCGTCAAACGCACGGAGCGCGGTAAGCGGGGGAAGATAGTCGCTCATAGTGAAGTAAATCTTAACTGAACACCCAAGAAAGCTCGTTTGTAGCTTTACCACGTAACCCTCATATTCATCTCAGGTCAAACAAAACTGATTTGAATAGGAGACGGCCATGATCGAGATGACGACAAATCCCGCCGCCCAGATGGCGATCCTGCGCGCTCACCAAGAACGCAGCCGTGTGGTTTGGCAGTTTTGGAAACGTATTTTCGGTTCCCGCTGATCGCAGCGCGCGCGATCTTACGGGATAAAAAAGGGCCGGTCCAAAAGGACCGGCCCTTTTTTTCTTCTGATCAATGGATCAGACGAAGAACTGCGCACCGTTGGCCGAGATGGTCGAGCCATTGATGAACTGCGAATCGTCCGAGGCCAGGAACGCCACGCAACGTGCGATTTCCTCGGGTTCACCCAGGCGACCGGCCGGGATCTGGCCGATGATGGATTCGCGCACTTTCTCGGGCACCGCCATAACCATTTCGGTTGCAATGTAGCCGGGGCAGATCGCGTTTGCTGTGATGCCAGCCCGCGCACCTTCTTGCGCCAACGATTTCACGATGCCCAGATCACCTGCTTTTGTTGCAGCATAGTTCACTTGTGCGAACTGACCCTTCTGGCCGTTGATCGAGCTGATGACGATCACGCGACCAAACTTGCGCTCGCGCATGCCAGGCCAGACGGGGTGCACGGTGTTGAACACGCCGGTCAGGTTGGTGTCGATCACGTCTTTCCACTGATCGGGCGTCATTTTGTGAAACGGTGCGTCACGCGTGATACCCGCGTTGGCGACAACGATGTCGATGGGGCCAACCTCGGCTTCGACTTTTTCGATGCCTGCTTTGGATTCGTCATAATCAGCGACGTTCCACTTATAGGTCTTGATACCTGTTTCTTCGGTGAATTTCGCGGCGGCTTCGTCATTGCCTGCATAGGTGGCGGCAACATTGTATCCTTCGGCTTTGAGCGCCTTGGAAATTGCTGCGCCAATGCCGCGGGAACCGCCGGTGACGAGTGCTGTACGTGCCATTTATGACTCCTTCAATTTTAGTCGTCTTGGTAATGCTGTTACTCTGAGAGGTGATCGTGCGCAATATTGTTTCGTCGTGGATCTGATTTTTTCGGGTGGCAATATCGTCGCATCCAAGGGGTATGAGCCTTTTGTAACAAAAAAGGGCGTCCGACGGACGCCCTTTGATATTTGGGTTTCAGTGCACTTAGTCGCGCTCCACACACAGCGCGACACCCATGCCGCCACCGATGCAGAGGGTCGCCAGACCCTTCTTGGCATCCCGGCGCTTCATTTCGAACAGAAGCGTGTTCAGGACACGGCAGCCCGACGCGCCGATCGGGTGGCCAATGGCGATAGCGCCGCCGTTGACGTTTACGATCGACGGATCCCAGCCCATGTCCTTGTTCACGGCGCAGGCTTGCGCAGCAAAGGCTTCGTTGGCCTCAACCAAATCCAGATCGTCAACCGACCAGCCCGCCTTTTCCAGCGCCTTGCGCGAGGCGTAGATCGGACCGACACCCATGATCGACGGGTCCAGACCGGCGGTTGCGTAGGACGCGATGCGGGCCAAAGGCTCAATCCCACGTTTCTCGGCATTTTCAGCGGACATCAGCAGGGTCGCCGCCGCGCCGTCATTCAGGCCGGAAGCGTTCGCCGCAGTAACCGAACCATCCTTGGTGAAGGCTGGGCGCAGTTTGGCCATGGCTTCCATGGTTGCGCCGTGGCGGATGTATTCGTCCTTGTCCATCACGATATCGCCCTTGCGGGTCTTGATGGTGAAGGGCACGATCTCATCCGCGAACTTGCCTGCCTTCTGGGCGGCTTCGGCCTTATTCTGTGAAGCAACAGCAAATTCATCCTGCATGTCGCGGCTGATCTGCCATTTTTCGGCAACGTTCTCGGCCGTTTGACCCATGTGATAGCCGTTGAAGGCGTCCCACAGACCGTCGCGGATCATGGTGTCGATGTACTTCATGTCACCCATCTTGTGGCCTGCACGCAAAGCGGCGGCGTGGGGTGAAAGGGTCATGTTTTCCTGGCCACCTGCGGCAACGATCTCAGCGTCACCCAACTGGATATGCTGGGCACCCAGCGCGACAGCGCGCAGACCCGATCCACACACTTGGTTGATGCCCCAGGCTGCGCTTTCCTGCGGCAAACCGGCATTGATGTGCGCCTGGCGTGCAGGGTTCTGTCCTTGGGCGGCTGTCAGAACCTGACCCATGATGGTTTCGCTAACCTCGCCTTTGTCCACGCCGGCACGTTCGACAACAGCTTCCAGGACGGCGGCGCCCAGATCATGTGCTGGGGTGTTCGCAAACGAACCACTGAAGCTGCCGACACCTGTACGTGCGGCGGATGCGATTACTACGTTGGTCATATGATCAGTCCTTTACCGTCATGGGCCAGCGGAAGTTCTGACGGCGCAGGTCGAGAGGAGCCCCCCGAAACAAGAGCGCCCCGTGTTCCCCGCTCAAGTACTCATGCAATAGCGTAATGCTGCACTTGCAGCAACGGACAGCTTGTCTCAGCGTTGAAAATGCACGATTTTTGCCGACTGACCAAAGGTCAACTTCCTGTTTTTGAAACGCTTTCCTGTCTCCAGGGGGCAGCGACACTTGGCGCGCCAAACAGGTAGCCTTGCAGGCAATCCACGCCGCTGGACGTCAAAAACGCGGCGTCGTCCTGTGTTTCAACCGATTCGGCGGTGATCAGAATTTCAAATTCACGGGCGACAGCGATCAGAGCGCGCACCAGTGTCTGATTGTCGGGATTGTTGCTGATCCCCCTGACAAACTGCCCATCAATCTTGGCGGCATCGAACAAGAACTCGCGAAAATGGCGAAAGCAAAAATTACTGGCACCGAAATCGTCTAATGCAAAGGCAATGCCGCGATCCTGCAAGCGGTCCATGAAATCGATGACCAGTTCCGGCACTTGCATGGCCGAACTTTCCGAAATTTCAAGGATTAGCCGTTCGCCCAGTGCGGCGTCACGCTTTAAGAACCGATCCAGGGTCGCCGACCACCTGGAATACCCGATCGAGCGGGCGGACATGTTGATCGAAAGCCTAATCCCGGGGTTTCTCACCAGTGTGCGCAACCCAAATTCCAGCGCAACGCAATCCAGATCCCGGCCAATCGGGGTGTTTTCGAGTTGCGGCATGAACTCGCGTGCGGGAATAACCCGCCCTGTTTCGTCCAGCACACGAATGAACCCTTCATAAAACGCAACACTATTGGGGGCGTTTGCTTGCACGACCGGTTGAAATGCCAGCTTGCACTGTTTGTGCTTCACCGCTTCGGTTGCCATCTGAACAATCGAACGATCACGTGTCGACACCGCAGCGTTCAGCGGGCTTTCTGACCCATCGGGCAAATTCGTGTGTTTCTTGTTTCCCATAGCGCCGATTCCCATCAGCCCGTGACAGACGGTATGTCCGGGGCAGGTGTTTCGACACAGTTTCGAGGTAAACAGATGAATCTGCGGTTAAGGAGCCAGTAGATTCAGGATTTATCGAGAGATGCTCCAGGCGCGGGCAAGGGACGAAGCCGCACTCAGCACCGCTCCTACTACGCCTGTAACCATCAAAGCAAAGCCCAAAGCGATCCATGCCGGTGCAGTGCTGTTCAACGCTGTAATCATCGCGAGCAAAAGGCCAGACAAACCGACATAGGTTGAAAGGACTGCCAAACGGTTCATTCCGACCCTCGTTCACTCTTTGATTACAGATGAGTTTCGATATGGCCCCCAAAGCCTGAATTTCAAGAGCGAAGGGTGTGCGCTCGCTGGTGTCAGACCTGCTCTGCCTGTCCAGTGGGCAGTTTTTCGTCGAAACGCTCAAACCCGGGCGTTCCGCGATCTTCCGGATGACGGACCAGGTGTTTGGCTTTGATCTGTTCCGAGCTGTCGCGGCTGCCATCGTGGCTGTATCCCGGCGGGGCAAAGCAATACCCAAGCCGTTGACGTAGTGTCAGACCGGGCTGGGTCGCGTCACGCCAGATGCCGACCCATTCGTGAAAGGCCACGCGCAGCGGGTTGAATGTGCCGATATTGTGAACCAGTCCGAAATCGACACGGTCGTTTTCCTGCTCTGGGACAAAGGTCCCGAACATCTTGTCCCAGATGATGAAGACGCCTGCATAATTGCAATCCAGATAGCGTGCATTCCGGCCGTGATGGGCGCGGTGGTGACTGGGGGTGTTCATAACGGCCTCGAACCAGCGGGGCATCTTTCCGATGGCCTCGGTGTGAATCCAGAACTGATAGATCAGGTTCAATCCACCGACAAACAGAACCATGGCCGGATGGAACCCGATCAGGATCAATGGCGCGCGCACGACCATCATCAGCGTGAAAGTATAAGTCCACGGCTGCCGCAAAGCGGTGGTCAGGTTGTAATGCTGTGAGCTGTGGTGATTGACGTGGTTTGCCCAAACCCAGCGGATGCGGTGGCCAAAACGGTGCACCCAGTAATAACGGAAATCGTCCAGCACAAAGCACAGAATGATCACCGGGATCGACGTGCCGAGATCCAGCGGTGTGATCTGCCACAGCCACATGAAAAAGCCATACGCAATGAAGCCCAGCAGAAACCCGGACGCGATATTACCTGCGCCCATGATGAGCGAGGTTACTGCATCACGCGTTTCGTATCTCCCGCCTTTGCCTTTGACGGCGATCCACAAAAATTCCGCCAAAATCGCGGCCACAAAAAAGGGAACCGCCCACTGAACGGCATCGGGGAAACTGATCTGGTCGGTCATTCGGGCTCCATCAGGTGACGCCAGTGGGCGCGCTCTATTTCGTCCAGGTGGATAAGAGTGCCGGGGGTGCCGAAGTCGTGAAACTGGATTTCAAAGCCTTCGGGGTGTTCGATCCAATCGAAATCCAGCAAGTGCCGGGCCACAGTGTCGGCACCGAAGGACCACAGCAGCCCTGCGCCGGTTTCGGTACGCACCAGTGCCGCGTGGCGGTCATTCGAGATCGTGACATCAATGATGGTGTCGTCGGGTGCATGCCGCAGCCATTGCGCGCGTGCGGTTTCGGGTGTCAGCACAAAAGGTTCTGAGCGGCCCGTCAGATGCAAAAGCAAAGTGATTCCGGCGATTCCTCCGACCACCAGAACCAATAGTATTTCCAACGGCATCCCATCCTCCTGCGGACACCCTGCAAAGACGCGTTGGGGCTGTCAAAGGTGGCGTTGCGTCAGGTACGTTCCAGACGTTCCAGAACTTCGTACTGAACAACACGTTGGACAAAGGGCACCAGCCCATCAGGGCCTGATGCCCGATCCTTGAGGTGAATGCAGATATCCGGACGACGGGCGGCAATGATGCCAACCATCTCTCCGCGAATCGTGTCATCCAGACCTGCCCCCAAAATGGCGCAGGTGATCCGAGGTTCGGCATCCAACTGCTTTCGAACTTCGTCGGTGTCATGCGCGCCCAGCCATTGAATCGGCAAGTGATCCAGTTGTCTGGCCACATCGCCGATCACGTTTGGCAGCTTCCCAATCAAAAGAACCACCGGTTTCATCGCAGCCTCCTTCCCACAAGGTTACAAACGAAAACCGACCCATTTGGGCCGGTTTAAGTGTAGCACAAACAGGGGAAAGCTGCGCAGGCGTCAGCTATTGGCTTCCACAAGCGTCGAAATAATTGCTTTGGCGCTGTCCGAATTCCATTCAGCATCGCCAATCAGGCGGGCAATTTCCTGACCTTCAGGGTCCAGGATGACTGTAATGGGCAGCGCGATCACGCCGAATTCCCGTGCAGCAGCCGAGCTTGGGTCCTGATGACGCGGGAGGTTTTCGATGCCATTTTCTTCAAAGAACTTGGTGATCCCGGCAGGAGAGTTGCGACCGGTGGCCAGTGTCAGGACCTGAAACTTGTCGCCTCCGAACTCTTCCTGAAGCTCCGCGATCTGAGGCATTTCCTTGCGGCACGGCGCGCACCATGTGGCCCAGAAGTTCAGCAGCACATACTTGCCCTCGTAGTCCGCAAGCGTACCGACACCGCCATCATCTTCCAACTGGAATTCGATGGATTTGGCGGGTTTCGGTTCCTTGTGCAGGATCAGGCGTTTCAGGCTGTTTTCCCGCAGGGGGGCAAGCGTTTCCGCATCGGTCGCCAAAGCGGCGTTTGCACCCAGCGCAAGGGCCATATAAAGGGGGATCAGACGAAATAGGCGCATATCAACTCCGGGTTTTCTTACATGACCGATCAATCCTCGAACCAGATGTGGGGCGGCCGCTTTGCCGCCGGTCCAGACGCGATCATGGAGGCAATCAATGCCTCGATCGGGTTCGATCAGCGGATGGCAGCCCAGGACATCGCAGGCTCGCGCGCCCATGCCGCCATGCTGGCTGCCACAGGCGTCATAAGTGATAGTGACGCCGAGGCTATTCGGGAAGGGCTGCTCACCGTTTTGTCAGAAATCCAGAACGGTGAATTTCAGTTTTCGACCGCACTGGAAGACATTCACATGAATGTCGAGGCGCGCCTGAAAGAGGTGATTGGTGAGCCCGCTGGCCGTTTGCACACAGGCCGTTCGCGCAATGACCAGGTGGCGACCGATTTCAAACTTTGGGTACGGGATCAATTTGACGCGGCCGAATCGGGCCTTTCGGCCCTGATCCGCGCGCTTTTGGCGCAGGCCCAGGCCGGGGCCGATTGGGTGATGCCCGGTTTCACGCACCTGCAAACCGCGCAGCCGGTGACATGGGGCCACCATATGATGGCCTATGTCGAGATGTTTGGCCGTGACTTGTCCCGCGTTCGCGACGCCCGTGCGCGCATGAATGAATCTCCGCTGGGTGCTGCGGCACTGGCCGGAACGTCGTTCCCCATTGACCGCCACATGACGGCCGAGGCGCTGGGCTTCGACCGCCCTGCCGCAAACTCGTTGGATGCTGTCAGCGACCGCGACTTTGCCTTGGAGTTCCTTTCGACCGCGTCGATCTGCGCCGTCCACCTGTCTCGTTTTGCCGAGGAGCTTGTGATCTGGTCGTCTGCTCAGTTTCGTTTTGTGACGCTATCCGACCGCTTCTCGACTGGCTCGTCGATCATGCCGCAGAAGAAGAACCCTGACGCGGCCGAGCTGATCCGCGCCAAGGTCGGGCGTATCTTTGGGGCCAACACGGCGCTGATGATGGTAATGAAGGGCCTGCCGCTGGCCTATTCCAAGGACATGCAGGAAGACAAAGAACAGGTCTTTGACGCTGCCGATAACTGGATGCTGGCGCTGGCTGCGATGGAAGGCATGGTGAAGGATTTGACCGCCAACAGGGACAGCCTGGCAGCGGCTGCGGGGTCCGGTTTCTCGACCGCCACCGATCTGGCTGACTGGTTGGTAAGGGTTCTGGGCCTGCCATTCCGAGATGCGCACCATGTAACCGGGTCGCTGGTGGCCATGGCCGAAAGCAAAGGCTGCGATCTGCCTGATCTGACGCTGGAGGATATGCAATCGGTTCACGCAGATATCACCGATGACGTCTATTCTGTTCTTACCGTGCAAAACTCGGTAAACTCGCGCCAGTCTTACGGCGGCACGGCCCCTGATCAGGTGCGTGCCCAGATCGAACGATGGAAGGCGATGGTGTGATGACAGCTGTTCGTGTGGTGGCGATCGTGGTATCCGGCCTGATACTGGCCGGATGCGGGGCCGATGGTGAGCCGTCGCAGCCCACAGCAGTTCAACCAACGGCCAGCGCGACGATTGGGGTTGGTACCAGCGGGACCTATGTTGCAGGGGGTGTTGGCCTTAGCCGTGGGCCGTTGGGTATTTATCTGGGGTTCTGAACCCTTTTGCGTTGTACACTCGGGTCCAATACCCCAATTAGGGCGCGTGCAAAAACGCGCTGATCCTCTCAACGAAAAGACACTGACATGAGAACAGTTGGACTGATTTTGGCATTTGCGGCGCTGGCGGCATGTGAACCCTCATCCGCGCGACGCCCCGAACCTTCGGCAGAACCCAAGCAATCTGGCAGCGGCATTTCAATCTCTGGCTATGGCCGTGTGGGTGTTTCCACCTCAAATTAACAAGGACGCTGAGTGCGGAATCCATTGATCCGCAGTTGCCTTCTGGTCTAAGCGCGCGGGTATGGATCATTTTCTCTACCGCGACGGCGCGCTTTTCGCCGAGGATGTCCCTGTTTCCGAAATCGCTGCAGCGGTCGGAACCCCTTTTTACGTCTATTCGACGGCGACACTACAGCGGCACTTCAAGCTGTTTGATGACGCGCTGGACGGCACTGATCATCTGGTCTGCTACGCGATGAAAGCGGCCAGCAACCAGGCCATTTTGAAGACCCTGGCGCAAGCCGGTGCAGGTATGGATGTGGTCTCGGGCGGGGAGTATTTGCGCGCCAAAGCCGCAGGCGTTCCAGGCGACAAGATCGTCTTTTCGGGTGTTGGCAAAACGGCCGACGAGATTCGCACCGCGCTGACAGGTGGAATCCGCCAGTTCAACGTCGAATCCGAGCCAGAGATGGACGTGATCAACGCGGTCGCACTAGAGCTGGGCGTTGTTGCGCCGATCACTGTTCGGGTGAACCCTGACGTGGATGCCAAGACCCACGCCAAGATCGCGACCGGCAAGTCCGAGAACAAGTTTGGCATTCCGATTGCACGCGCGTCCGAGGTTTATGCACATGCTGACAACTTGCCGGGGCTGGAGGTGATCGGCATCGACGTCCATATCGGCTCGCAATTGACCGAACTTGAGCCGTTCGAGTTGGCCTATTCCAAGGTTGCTGAACTGACCGAACAGTTGCGCGCTGAAGGTCACAACATCCGCCGCCTCGATCTTGGGGGCGGGTTGGGCATCCCCTATACCCGCTCGAATGACGCGCCGCCGTTGCCGGTGGAATATGGCGCCCTGATCAAGAAGACACTCGGACATCTAGATTGTGAGATCGAGATAGAACCGGGCCGCCTGATCGCGGGCAATGCCGGGTTGATGGTCAGCAAGGTGATTTACGTGAAGTCTGGCGAAGGTCGGGATTTCCTGATCCTGGACGGGGCCATGAACGATCTGATCCGCCCGGCGATGTACGAGGCGCATCACGACATCGTTGCGGTACAGGAACCGGCGGCCGGGGTTGAACAGCAACCCTATGACATCGTGGGCCCCGTGTGCGAATCGGGGGATACCTTTGCCAAGCAGCGCAATATGCCGCCTTTGAAATCAGGGGATCTGATCGCCTTCCGCAGCGCAGGCGCTTATGGAGCGGTTATGGCCAGCGAATACAACACCCGCCCCCTGATCCCCGAAGTTTTGGTCAATGGTGATCAATTTGCAGTCATTCGTGAACGGCCAAGCTTTGACGAAATCATAAACCGCGATACCATACCTTCGTGGCTCTGATGCGATAACCGCGCGGGCCCAACCCCGGAGGCCCGCCGTGACCAACAGATCAAACCTGCCCATTCCGCGCCTGTCCTTGTGGTTGACCCACATGGGCATGGTGGCTGAACAGGTATTGCGTGCGTTCTGGCCGCTGTTCTCGATCCTGATGGCCCTGCTTGCGGCGCTTATGCTGGGTCTGCAAGACCAATTTGCCGTTGAGGTCGTTTGGGGCGCGGGCGCGCTGTCGTTGATTGCGATCGTTTTGGCGGGTGTTTGGGGGTTGAGAAGAGTTAGCCTACCGTCTCGTGCGGATGCGCTCATGCGGTTGGATGAGACGCTGCCCGGTCGTCCGATCCAGGCCTTGATGGATGATCAGGCGATTGGGTCCACAGATCAGGACTCGGTCGCACTGTGGCAGGCCCACAAACACCGGATGGCGCAGCGCGCCGCAACTGCTGCACCCGCCAAACCTGACCTGCGGTTGGCGTCGCGTGATCCTTACGCGCTGCGCTATGCAGCGCTGTTGGCGTTTGTGGTGGCGGTTCTGTTTGGCTCTTTGTGGCGCGTAGGTTCGGTGGCCGATATGGCGCCCGGAACCGCAAATGCGGGGCAAGGCCCGACATGGGAAGGTTGGGTTGAACCCCCAAGATACACCGGCCTGCCAACGCTGTATCTTGCGGATCAAGCCGATACAGAGCTGTCAGTCCCGAAAGGCAGCCGCATTACCTTGCGGATGTATGGTGAGGTCGGCGCACATAGCCTGACCGAGAACAGTTCGACCTTGGGGACTGAGGCTGCAATCGATCCCGAACAGGAGTTCGTGGCTGAACGTTCAGGCCAAATGCGCATTGATGGCCCTGCAGGCCGCGAATGGGCCGTGCAGGTCATCGACGATGCAACACCAAAGATCGCCGTTGCCGGATCTGCCAAAGCCGAGGCGGGCGGGCAAATGAAGCTGCCCTATGTCGCCAGCGACGATTATGGCGTAGTCTCGGGATCAGCCCGGATCGAATTGGATCTGGCGGCGGTGGATCGCCGTCATGGCCTGACGATCAAGCCTGAGCCGCGAGAGGTGATTGAGATCGAATTGCCAATGCCGATCACCGGTGACCGTGCGGATTTCAGCGAAGATCTGATCGAAGATTTTTCACAGCACCCCTGGGCCCATCTGCCAGTGAAGATCACATTGATGGCCGTGGATGCGGCAGATCAGCAGTCGACGTCCGAGCCTTTTATGACTGCCTTGCCAGCCCGTCGATTCTTTGACCCGCTGGCGGCAGCGGTGATCGAACAGCGGCGTGATCTTCTCTGGTCGCGGTCCAACGCACCGCGCGTGGCGCAGCTGTTGCGGGCTGTCTCTCACCTGCCAGAGGATTTGTTCCGGTCGGACACTGCTTACCTGCGCTTGCGGGTGGCCTTACGGCGGCTGGAAGCCTTCCAGACCTACGGAGCGCTGAACCCGGAGCAGCAGGAAGAGATCGCGCAAGCCCTGTGGGAGCTTGCCGTGTTGATCGAGGATGGCACCTTGGCGGACGCATTGGAACGTATGCGGCGCGCACAAGAGCGTTTGACCGAAGCGATGCAAAACGGGGCCAGCGACGAAGAAATCGCCGAGCTGATGCAGGAATTGCGCGAAGCGACGCAGGATTACCTGCAGCAGCTACAACGTCTTGCTCAGCAGAATGGTCAGGAAGGCGAAAACCAGCCCGGACAGAGCGGTGAATCCCTTCAGATGACGCAGGATGACTTGCAGCGCATGATGGACCGCATTCAGGAATTGATGGAACAAGGCCGTATGGCCGAGGCCCAGCAGGCGCTGGAAGAGTTCCAGCAGATGATGGAAAACATGCGCGTGACCCAAGGCCAGGGGCAAGGTCAACAATCCGAAGGGCAGCAGGCGATGGAAGGTCTGGCTGAAACCCTGCGCGAACAGCAAGGTCTGAGCGATCAGGCGTTCCGCGACTTGCAAGAACAGTTCAACCCCGGTGCGCAATCCGGTGAAAGCCAAGGCAATGAAGGCCGCAATGGCGGGCTTGGCCGGGGGCAAAGCCACGAAGGCCAGGGTGGTCAGGGCCAAGGCTCGGATCAGGCGGGAGAGGGCGAGCAGGGTCAAGGATCACTGGCGGACCGTCAGCAGGCCCTGCGCAATGAGTTGAACCGCCAGCAACAGAATTTGCCGGGTGCCGGTACACCTGAGGGTGACGCGGCCCGGGATGCACTTGGCCGCGCCGGTCGCGCCATGGACGAGGCGGAACAGGCCCTGCGCGGAGACGATCTGGCCGAAGCCATCGATCGTCAGTCCGAAGCCATGGAAGCGCTGCGCGAGGGGATGCGCTCATTGGGAGAGGCCATGGCCCAGAACCAGCAAAACCAGCCGGGACAGGGTACACAGGAAGGCGAGGCGCAAGCCAACAATCGCGATCCTCTGGGCCGTAATCCGGGGGCCGGTGGTTCGATCTCAACCGACGAAAACCTGCTGCAGGGCGAAGACGTTTATCGCCGGGCGCGCGAGTTACTGGATGAAATCCGCCGCCGGACCGGAGAAACTGACCGCCCCGAGATTGAGCTGGAATACCTCAAGCGTCTGTTGGAGCGGTTTTAACTTCAGTTCTGAGCACCGGCCTGAGCTTCAAGCCAGATCCGTGCCTGATCTACCAGCGACACATACGAGCTGAGCAGTGGGTCCGCCTGAGGCACGGCTTCACCGATCTGCTGCGCGTTGCCGTAGATCAGATACAGAACCACACCGATGATCAGCATTAGCGCAAATCCGCGCAGGAATCCGCCTGATTTGCGCGGGGCGGGTCCTGCGTCTTCTGTCTCATCCGAGCGCATACTGGAATTGATCGCCTCGACATCCGGAAGCGCATCTTTTTGACCAGCGTCAACAGCGGTCTCCGAGGCGGCTGGTCGCTTGGGCTTGACCTTGGGCTCTGGCGGTTGATCCAATCCCAAATCGGGCTGGCTTTCCAGGTTGCTGCCTTCCTGCGCACGCAACTCTGCCTCGCGCTCGGCTTCTTCTTTAAGGATATTGGCGACTGACGGATCGACGTTGCCCGTAGATGCCGAAGTGTCCGCAACGTCAGAGGTGACCGCTTCTGTGGTCTCAGGCTCTTCTGTCGGCTGATCCGCCGCTTCAACCTGTTCCTGTTCCTGTTCCTGTTCCGGCGCTTCGGCGTCTTCGACTGGCGCGGTTACAGATCCTTCAGGGTGCTTCGGCTGAAACCAGGTCTGATCGCAGTTGGAACACTGCACGTCACGACCTTCCTCGGGGATAACCTCGTCAGGAACTTCGTACTGCGCACCGCAATTCGGACATGTAAGACGCATGCTGCCTCCCCGGCCGGGCGATGGGCCGATAATAGTTTTTTCAGGGATGATATTCCGTTAAGACCCGTCAGCAAAGGGCGTTTTCGGTTTCATGGGCCAAGTGTCACCAATTGGACTCGGTAGAGCCATTGAATCCGCCACCCTGCTCGGGCAAGAAGAGCGGCAAATAAAGGGGGCACGTGTGATCGAGCTGGAAAATGTCAGCTACACCTACGGTGGCGGCGAATTGCTGAGCGACGTCTCGGTTCAATTGCAGCCGGGATCGTTTCACTTTCTGACCGGCCCGTCCGGGGCGGGCAAAACAACGCTGCTGAAACTGTGTTATGGGGCCCTGCTGCCAACCTCGGGGCGTCTGAGCGTATTTGATCAGGACATTTCCTCACTTGACCGGGATCAACTGGCTGTGCTGCGTCGTCGTGTCGGTGTCGTACATCAGGATTGTCAGTTCTTGGACCATATGACGCTTGCGGAAAACGTGGCTTTGCCGCTGATGGTGTCCGGGCGATCTGAAACGTCAGAACAGGACAATCTGAACGAATTGCTCAGTTGGGTGGGGCTTGGCGCGCGGCTCGAAGCACACCCGCCTGAATTGTCCGGAGGCGAACGTCAGCGCGCTGCCTTGGCCCGCGCTGTCATCCTGTCGCCTGATGTTGTCTTGGCGGACGAGCCCACGGGCAATGTGGATTGGGAAATGTCCCAACGTCTGCTACGCCTGCTGATCGAGTTGAACCGCATGGGCAAGACGGTCTTGATTGCAACCCATGACATGAGCCTGATCCGCGCGGCCAAAAGCCAGGTTCAGGCACGCGTATTGCGCATCTCTCAGCGCAAGCTGCATCTGGCGGGGGCCGACCTATGACCAGAGCTGAGGTAAACACCCTGCTGCGTGGCGATTCGCGGGCGAACCGTGTCGTTCCGCCAACCGGATACACCGCTCATCTGACTTTGTTTGTTGCCGGGGCGATGGCATTTCTGGTGGTGTTTGCACTGGCGTTGGCGCTTGCGTCTGGCCGGATCGCCGACCGTTGGGCCTCGGAACTGGCGGGAGCGGCCACCTTGAGGATCAATGCCCCCGCAGAGCAGCTTGCTGCGCAGACTGAAGCAGCCTTGTCGGTGCTCAGCCAGACACCTGGCGTCGCGTCTGCTCGCGCCTTAAGTGCCGAGGAACAGGCCGCGCTTTTGTCGCCGTGGTTCGGACCGGACCTGCCTTTGGACAGTTTGCCCATCCCGCAGCTCATCGAAATCACCGAAGGTGAACCGGGAATGGATGTTATGGGGCTGCGTTTGCGTCTGGGAGCCGAAGTGCCGGGCGCGGTGCTGGATGATCATACGCGATGGCGTGAACCTCTTGTCGAGGCGGCTATGTCGCTACGGCGTTTGGGGTGGATCTCGATCCTGCTGATCGGGGGGGCGACCGCTGCCATGATCACGCTTGCGGCAAATGCGTCTCTGGCGGCCAATGCGCAGATCATCGAGGTGTTGCGTCTGGTTGGCGCGCGCGACAGATTTATCGCCGGGGCTTTTGTCCGGCGCTTTACCTATCGCGCCTTTTTCGGTGCCTTTGTTGGGACCTTGCTGGGTATGACGGGCGTTTTGTTGCTGCCCGAAGCCTCGGATGCCGGCGGCTTTCTGAGCGGGGTGGGCTTTCAGGGCACCGATTGGGTGCTGCCCATTCTCATCCCCATTCTTGGCGCGGCTGTCGCCTTTTTCGCCACCTGGGCTGCGGCCCGACGCAAGTTGAAGGAACTTTCCTGATGTTCAAAGCCGTTCAGTGGGTGCGCTCTTTGGTCTTCATGATCGTGATCTACGCCTGGATGCTGATCCTTGGCATTGTATTTCTGCCTTACGCCCTGTTCTCGAAACGCGGGGCTCTGAGGGCGTGTAAAACGTACGCACACAGCACTATGTGGCTGGCCCGTTGGATGGTGGGTATTCGGTGTGAGGTTCGGGGTACCGCGCCAACCAATGAAGTGGTCGTGGGTGCCAAGCATCAGTCGTTCCTTGATATCATCATGATCTTCAGCGCTATTCCCCATGGGAAGTTCATCATGAAGCGTGAACTCCTGTTTACACCGGTCATCGGAATGTATGCCCGTCGGCTTGGCTGTATTCCGGTCAATCGCGGCAAGCGCGGCGCAGCGGTTGCGAAGATGGTAAAGGACGTGGCGAAAGAGTTTTCAGAACCTGGGCAACTGGTGATCTACCCTCAAGGCACGCGCGTCGCACCAGGGGTTAAGAAACCGTACAAGATCGGTACAGCCGTTCTTTATGAAGGTCTCGGAGTTCCCTGTGTGCCAGTGGCTACAAATGCCGGAGTGTTTTGGCCCCGGACCGGGGTCATGCGCAAACCCGGCCTCGCGATCGTGGATTTTCTTGAGCCAATTGAACCCGGGGTTGAGCGCGACGATTTTCTTGGTCGATTGGAAGATGTGATTGAAACACGCTCGAATGAACTGATGCGCGAAGTGGGGTTTGATCCTGATGGACACCATTGACGACATTGCAACGCTGGAAACCCACTATGGGAAACCCGGCGCACCATCTTTGCGTAAGGTCGTTCGTCATCTGACACCATTGTATCGCAAATGGATTATGGCATCGCGCCTTTGTGTGCTCAGTACCGTCGGTCCAGAAGGCGTGGACGGCAGCCCGCGTGGCGATAATGGCCCGGTTGTGCTGGAATTGGACCCGCGAACACTGGCCATGCCAGATTGGCGTGGCAACAACCGTTTGGATTCCCTGCGGAACATCGTGCGCGACCCACGTGTTTCATTGATGTTTTTCGTGCCCGGATCGAACACAGTCATTCGATTGAACGGAACCGCAAAACTCACGGCTGACGAAGAGCTACGCGCCCGGTTTGAAAAACACGGCAAACGCCCGGCGACCGTTATTCTGATTGAGATCAGCGAAATTTACAGCCAATGCGCGCGCGCTTTGATGCGGGCTCGAACCTGGACCAGCGAGGATGAAAGCGCGCAGCTTCCAACCGTGGGCGAGCTGCTTGCCGAGGCATCCGGCGGCGACGAAGGTGGCGCACATTATGATGCGGAATGGCACGGGCGCGCCCGGAAAACCATATGGTAACAGCGGTTCTGCCCTGCCACACCTGCCCTGGATAACTATGAACCAGACAAAGTCGGGATCCCCCGCTTCATCTGGCTCAAAATACCTCGGAGCGCGAGGCAGAGCCTCGCAAAACTCCGGTTTCACAAGTATCGGATCAGGAGTGGATTGGCCCGTCACCGCAGGCCAGCGCGGCTTCGCGCACAGCCTCTGAATAGGTTGGGTGCGCGTGGCAGGTCAGGGCCAGATCTTCTGCCGAAGCGCCGAACTCCATCGCAACGCAGACCTCATGAATCAGATCACCCGCAGCCGGGCCAATGATGTGAGCCCCAAGAATGCGATCTGTTTCCTTGTCGGCGAGGATTTTCACGAACCCGTCCGAGGCAAAGTTCGCCTTGGCGCGCCCATTGCCCATGAACATGAACTTGCCGACTTTATAGGCGCGCCCTTGTTCCTTCAGGGTTGCTTCGGTCTCACCCACATTTGCGACTTCGGGCCATGTGTAGATCACGCCGGGAATAACGCCATAGTTCACATGCCCATGTTTGCCCGCAACCTGTTCGGCTGCGGCCATGCCTTCGTCTTCAGCTTTGTGCGCCAACATCGGGCCTTCGGTGACGTCGCCGATGGCATAGATGCCCGGCACGTTGGTTTGCCAGTCGGAACCCACCTTGATCTGGCCGCGTTGGGTCATCTCAACACCCAAGGCGTCCAGTCCCAAACCGTCGGAATACGGCTTGCGCCCAGTGGCGACCAGAACGGTATCGGCGTCGATCACGTGCTCGCTGTCATCCTTGAGCAGTTTGTAGGTGACCTTGGCCTTGGTCTTGGTCGCCTCGGTCTTTTGCACCGCAGCACCCATCACAAAGTTCAGGCCCTGCTTCTTCAAGATGCGCTGGAACGTCTTTTGCACTTCGGGGTCCATGCCTGGTGTGATTTCCTTGAGGAACTCGATCACAGTCACCTCAGCCCCCAGACGGCTGTAGACCGAACCCAGTTCCAGTCCGATCACGCCTGCGCCGATGACGACCATTTTCTTCGGGATCTTGCCTAGCGATAGTGCGCCGGTTGAGGTCACAACGACTTTCTCGTCTACTTCGACACCAGGCAGCGAAGAGGGTTCGGACCCAGACGCAATGATGATGTTCTTAGTTTCGTGAACCTCATCGCCAACCTTGACCTGACCAGCGGCAGGGATCGATCCCCAGCCTTTCAGCCAGTCGATCTTGTTCTTCTTGAACAGGAATTCGATGCCCTTGGTGTTGCCTTCGATCACCTCGTCCTTGTAGGCCTGCATCTGTTTCCAGTCGACCGAAGGGCTTTTGCCCTTCAGGCCCATCTTGGCAAAGTTATGCTCGGCTTCGTGCAACTGATGGCTGGCATGCAGCAGCGCCTTGGACGGAATGCAACCTACGTTCAAGCAGGTTCCACCCAGCGTGTCGCGCCCTTCGACGACGGCGGTTTTCAGACCGAGCTGGGCGCAGCGGATGGCGCAGACATAGCCGCCGGGACCGGCGCCGATTACGATAACGTCATAGTTTGCCATGGAAGATCTCCTTGAGAATTCGGGCTGTTGCAGGGCGGGAACCTCTGAACAGGATATTGGGTGGCGGTCTCATAGCAAAACCACCAAAAGCATGAGGGTTGTGGCCAGAAACCCGAAGAACCAAATGACGCTGCGCCACGGTTTCCAACCGAAATAGTATGCCGGAACATACAGCACCCGCGCGGCCAGATAGGTCCAGGCGCAGGTGGCCGTCAGTGCGTTTTCCTTGCCTGAAACGGTGACGACGACACAAGCTATGGCAAACAGGATCAAGCCTTCGAAATGGTTGTTGAGGGCACGGTAGAGCCGCGCTGTCCCATCCGAGAGCTGATCTTCCAAGGCCCCGCCCAATCTGGCCCTGTCACGGGGTGACATGGTTTTGCCCGGACCCAATTCCAGATTTGCAGGGACTGCCATAAGAACAAACTGCAGAACCTGTAGAAGGGCGGCCATGGTCAGTGCTGTCAGTTCTGCGTTCATTGCAAGACGCCGTGTTGAGTACGTATGAGTTCTGTGGCGGAGCGTGTGCAAAAGGTGTGTCACCCCTGATGCTCCGCCATCGTGTTCAGACGGGTGTCAGAACTTTTGTGTGAATATGGGCCACGCCGCCACGTTCATGGTGCATGGCGAGTTCTTCTGACTCGATAAAGTTCTGCGCGCGCTCCAAATCGGTGATTTCGAACAATGCCACCGCATGATCTTTCTGCTCAGGGTCGCGCCAGATGTGGAGGTCGCGGATACCCGCGGCCTCACGCATCTTTCGATCTTCCTTGAAGACTTTCAGCCAGACGTCGAAATCGGCCACATCGGCCTGCCAGAGTACATGTGTCGCCATGGTTACAGATCCATCAGCAGGCGGCGTGGGTCTTCCAGGGCCTCTTTCACGCGAACAAGGAAGGTCACCGCGCCTTTGCCGTCAACGATCCGGTGGTCATAGGACAGCGCCAGATACATCATCGGGCGGATCTTAATCTCACCATTGATGACCATCGGACGATCCTGAATCTTGTGCATCCCCAGAATACCCGACTGCGGGGGGTTCAGGATTGGCGATGACATCAGCGAGCCATAAACACCACCGTTCGAAATGGTGAACGTGCCGCCCTGCATTTCAGCCATGGACAGTTTACCGTCGCGGGCGCGCTTGCCCTTTTCGGCAATGGCTTTTTCGATCGCGGCAAAGGACATGCTGTCCGCATCGCGGATGACCGGCACCACCAGACCTTGCGGTGTGCCAGCGGCGACGCCCATGTGGACGAAGTTCTTGTAGACGATGTCATTGCCGTCAATCTCGGCATTCACCTCGGGCACTTCTTTCAACGCATGGCAACAGGCCTTGGTGAAGAACGACATGAAACCAAGACGCACGCCATGTTTCTTCTCGAACTGGTCCTTGTATTGGTTCCGAAGGGCCATCACCTCGGTCATGTCCACCTCGTTATAGGTGGTCAGGATCGCGGCCGTGTTTTGCGCATCCTTAAGACGCTTGGCGATGGTCTGACGCAGACGGGTCATGCGCACGCGTTCTTCGCGGGCCTCGTCTTCAGCCGCAACCGGCGCACGCGGAGCCTGAGCGGCCGGGGCCGGTGCCGCCGGTGCTGGCGCCGGAGCCGCAGCCGTAGCGACTGCCTTTGCCACGTCTTCCTTCATGATGCGACCATCGCGACCGGTGCCAGTGACCTGATCTGCTGACAATCCGGCCTCGGCCATCGCTTTTTCAGCAGAGGGTGCATTCGCCACGTCCTTGCCGGTGCTTGCGGTTGCCGGGGCCGCTGCTGCCGCCTGAGCAGGTACAGATGCCGCGCCCGCGGCAGCGCCAGAGATTACCGCCAGCTTGGCGGTTGCATCCACAGTTGCACCCTCCGGCGCAACGATTTCAGCAAGAACACCCGCAGCCGGAGCCGGAACCTCGACCGAGACTTTATCGGTTTCTAATTCACACAACATTTCGTCCTGCGCGACGCTGTCGCCAACCTGTTTGAACCAGGTTGAAACGGTGGCTTCCGTGACGGATTCTCCAAGTGTAGGAACCATGACATCAACAGACCCACCCGCAGCAGCTGGCGCGGCAGCAGTGGCCGCTGCTGCCGGCGCTGCAGCCGGGGCAGCAGCCGCGCCTTCGCCAGCCGTGATGGTGGCAAGCAGAGCATCAACGCCAACGGTGTCGCCTTCGGCGGCTACAATCTCTGCCATCACACCCGCAGAGGGAGAAGGCACTTCCACTGTGACCTTGTCAGTTTCCAACTCACACAGCATCTCATCCACGGCGACCGCATCGCCGGGCTTCTTGAACCATGTGGCAACAGTGGCTTCGGTGACCGACTCGCCAAGCGTGGGAACACGAACTTCAATCGTCATCGCTTACTTTCCTTTGATGCTCAGCGCTTCGTTCACCAGCGCTTCTTGTTGGGCTTTGTGTTGGCTGGCCAGACCCGTCGCGGGCGAGGCCGATGTTGCGCGACCGGCATAGACCGGACGTTTGTGTTTTGCGCCGATCCGGGTCAGGACCCATTCGATATTGGGTTCAATGAACGACCAGGCACCCTGGTTCTTGGGTTCTTCCTGACACCAGACCATCTCGGCCCCTTTGAAACGCTCAAGCTCGTTGATCAGCGAATGCGCAGGGAAGGGGTAATATTGCTCGATACGCATCAGGTAGATGTCGTTGATGCCGCGCGCGTCACGTTCCTCCAGCAGATCGAAATAGACCTTGCCCGAGCACATGACGACCCGCTTGATCTTGTCATCCGCCACCAGCTTGGTGTCCGAATTACCTTTTTGCGCGTCATCCCACAGCACCCGGTGGAAGCTGGAACCGGTTGTGAAATCCTCGGCGGTGCTAACCGCGAGTTTGTGGCGCAGCAGCGATTTGGGTGTCACAAGGATCAGCGGCTTGCGGAAGGTGCGGTGCAGCTGTCGGCGCAGGATGTGGAAATAGTTTGCGGGCGTCGTACAGTTCGCGACGATCCAGTTGTCCTGACCGCACATTTGCAGGAACCGTTCCAGACGTGCGGATGAGTGTTCGGGGCCTTGGCCTTCGAACCCGTGCGGCAGCAGCGTGACCAGACCGGACATCCGCAGCCATTTCGATTCACCTGAACTGATGAACTGGTCAAACATGATCTGCGCGCCGTTGGCGAAATCGCCGAACTGGGCTTCCCAAAGGACCAGCGCATTGGGTTCGGCCAGCGAATAGCCGTATTCAAACCCAAGCACCGCATATTCGGACAGCATCGAGTCAATCACTTCGTAGTGCGACTGCCCTGCGCGAATGTTGTTTAACGGGTAATACCGCTCTTCGGTTTCTTGGTGGATGAATCCCGAATGGCGCTGGCTGAACGTGCCGCGCGTGGCGTCCTGCCCAGCCAGACGCACCGGGTATCCTTCGGTCAACAGCGATCCGAAGGCCAGCGCCTCACCGGTGGCCCAGTCAAAGCCCGTGCCGGATTCAAACATCTGCTTCTTGTGGTCCAGCAGACGACCGACTGTCTTATGCAATGCAAACCCAGCCGGGGCGCGGGTTAGCGCGCCGCCAACCTCGGCCAGAGTCTCGGGCGTGATCGCTGTCTCGCCGCGCATGTATTCGTCTTTGTTCTTGTCCAGATGTGACCAACGCCCGTCCAGCCAGTCAGCCTTGTTGGGCTTATAGTCTTTTCCGGCTTCGAACTCGTCGTTCAGGTGTGCCTGGAAGGCGGCCTTCATGTCCTCGATCTCACCCTCGGGGATCAGGCCGTCTTTGACCAAACGCTCGGTGTACAGGGACAGCGTGGTTTTGTGCGTTTTGATCTTTTTGTACATGATTGGGTTGGTGAACATGGGCTCATCGCCCTCGTTGTGACCAAACCGGCGGTAGCAGAAGATATCCAGAACCACATCTTTGTGGAACTTCTGACGGAACTCAGTTGCCACCTTGGCGGCATGTACCACGGCTTCGGGGTCATCCCCGTTCACGTGGAAAATCGGCGCTTCAACCATCAACGCGATATCCGTCGGATAGGGGCTCGAGCGCGAGAAGTGCGGCGCAGTGGTAAAGCCGATCTGGTTGTTTACCACGATATGCATAGTGCCGCCGGTCTTATGACCGCGCAGACCAGACAGACCAAACCCTTCGGCCACGACACCCTGACCGGCAAAGGCCGCGTCGCCATGCAGCAGGATGGCCATGACCTTGGTGCGATCCGTGTCACCAAGCTGATCCTGTTTGGCGCGAACCTTGCCCAGAACCACCGGGTTCACCGCCTCAAGGTGCGAGGGGTTGGCGGTCAGTGACAGGTGCACAGAATTGCCGTCAAACTCACGGTCGCTGGATGCGCCGAGGTGGTATTTCACGTCGCCTGAACCATCCACATCCTCGGGCTTGAAGCTGCCACCCTGGAATTCGTTGAAGATGGCGCGGTATGGTTTGCCCATCACGTTGGCCAGAATGTTCAGACGCCCCCGGTGCGGCATCCCGATGACGATGTCGCTGAGGCCAAGCGCACCACCGCGCTTGATGATCTGCTCCATTGCAGGGATCAGCGCTTCACCGCCGTCCAGACCAAAGCGTTTGGTGCCCATGTATTTGACGTGCAGGAATTTCTCAAAACCCTCGGCCTCAACCATCTTGTTCAGGATCGCCTTGCGGCCTTCCTTGGTGAACGCGATTTCCTTGCCGTAACCTTCGATCCGCTCTTTCAGCCAAGCGGCTTCTTCGGGGTTCGAGATATGCATGTATTGCAGCGCAAAGGTGCCGCAATAGGTCCGCTTCACAATCTCGACGATCTGCCGCATCGAGGCCACCTGAAGCCCCAGAACGTTGTCGATAAAGATCGGCCGGTCCATGTCGGCGTCGGTAAAGCCGTAGGTCTTTGGATCCAGCTCTGGGTGATTGGATGCCGCGCGCATCCCCAGCGGGTCCAGATCTGCGGCCAGATGGCCCCGGATCCGATAGGCCCGGATCAGCATCAGGGCGCGCAGGCTGTCCAGCACGGCGCGTTTGATCTGGTCATCGCTGACCTCAACACCCTTGTCAGCCGCCTTGTCCTTGATCTTCTTGCCCGCCGCTTTGGCGTCAATCTCGGCCCATTCCCCGGTCAGCGCGCCTGTCAGATCATCGGCAGGCATGGGCGGCCAGTCGGTCCGCGCCCAAGAAGGCCCTTCGGCCTCGCGCTGCACATCCGGCGCGGCGTCACCCATAGCCTTGAAAAACTCAACCCAGGCCGCGTCTACGGCACCAGGGTTCTTGGTGTATTGGGCGTAAAGCTGCTCCAGATATTCGGCATTGTGCCCCTGCATGAAGCTTGAGGCATGAAAGGCAGAGTTGGGCGAGTGTTCGGTCATTGGGCTACCTCATATGGGTTGGGACCGTATTGGTTGGTGCCTGGTTGGCTGGGGCGGGTCAGCCACCACAGAACCAGGAGGGGCGACACAAAAAGAACGATAAGTGTCGGAATGACGATCAGCAATGTTGCGCGGGTAAACAATATGTCGAGCGTTCCGCCATGGAACTGGCTGGCAATACCAATGCCAAAGATCAGAACCGCAAAGGCGCCAAGGATCAAAAGGACCGGCAGTAAGGCGTAAAGCCCGCTGCGCCCGGTGTCATGCATCCGCCGCCATGCGACGGCCAGATGGGGGAAAAAGACGATCAGGCCGACAATGCTCTGGACCGGTTGGCTGGACGTGGCGGTGACGGATTTCACCTCATCGCTTTCGGTGACCGAGACCTGCGTGAAGAACTGCCAGTCGATGATCCCGGCGATGAAGCCCCAGATCACGACGAACAGGAAAAAGAACCAGTATTCGGGCCGCGATGCACGGCCCGAAAAAGTGAAGAATTTGGAGAAACACGTTCTGACAGCCTCACTAAAGGTCATGTGTTCCGTTCCTCCCCGATTAGACAGCCGAAGCTGCTATATCAGCCAATCGCTTCCAGCACAGCTTCACCCAGCTGCGCCGGGCTTTCGGCTACGACAATACCGGCCGAGCGCATGGCTTCGATCTTGTCCTCGGCACCGCCTTTGCCACCGGCGACAATCGCGCCGGCGTGACCCATGCGGCGGCCCGGAGGAGCCGTGCGGCCTGCGATGAAACCGGCGGTCGGCTTTTTGCGGCCCTTCTTGGCCTCATCCGCCAGGAACTGCGCCGCTTCTTCTTCGGCCGAGCCACCGATCTCACCGATCATGATGATCGATGTGGTTTCGTCATCGGCCAGGAACCATTCCAGCACGTCGATATGCTCGGTGCCTTTGATCGGGTCGCCGCCGATGCCCACGCAGGTGGACTGGCCCAGACCCACATCGGTGGTCTGTTTGACGGCCTCATAGGTCAGGGTACCCGAACGGGACACAACGCCGACCGAGCCGCGCTTGTGGATGTGGCCGGGCATGATGCCGATCTTGCAGGCGTCGGGCGTGATGACACCGGGGCAGTTCGGGCCGATCAGGCGTGACTTGCTGCCTTCCAGCGCGCGCTTCACCTTCATCATGTCCAGAACCGGGATACCTTCGGTGATGCAAACGATCACCTCCATCTCGGCATCAATCGCTTCGAGTATCGAGTCAGCCGCAAAAGGCGGCGGCACGTAGATTACCGAGGCGTTGGCTTCGGTCACATGCTTGGCCTCGTGGACCGAGTTGAACACGGGCAGGCCCAGATGCTCCATCCCGCCTTTGCCGGGGGTTACGCCGCCGACCATCTTGGTGCCATAGGCAATGGCCTGTTCGCTGTGGAATGTGCCCTGCGAGCCGGTAAAGCCCTGACAGATCACTTTAGTGTTTTCGTCGATGAGGACTGCCATTTTGTCCCTTTCTCTAGGCGGTGTTGGATTGATTGGGTTCAGTCGCCGGCAGAACCTGCGGCGCATAAGGTATTTTTTCGAGCGTGGCACGACCCAAGGCCAGATTGGCCGTGGTGCGCAGCCCGCTGCTGATTTCAACAATGCCGCGCCGTATCTTTTGCCGGACCAATGGCCAGCCTGTGGGCCGACTGCGCGGTGCCCCCATATTGTATTCCCCGGGCGCTTCGTTGCCCTGTTCGACCATGGCCGGGATCACCTGATAGATATTGATCTGACGCGCCGCTGGTGAGGCTGACGGGTTAAACAATAGCCCGTCCAACGTGATATCATAGGGTTTCTGTGCCAGAAAATGCTGTGCCGCTTGCCGTGTCAGCGCGTATGCAGCGCCTCCGGGATGGCGAGACCGCATCAGGCGCAGCTCCCGCCCCAGATGGATCAACCGCTTGCGCCCGAGCGCGACATAAAGCTTGGTGCTGCGCCAGCGTTCAAACCGAACGATATCGGCATCTGCGGGCCACCAGGACGGGTCATTCAGCCAATCGGCCAGTTCCGGTGACAGAAACACGTCATCCTCAAGGATCAACGCCTGCTCCGCGCCCGAGGCGATCAATGCTTCCCACGCTTTGGCATGGCTGAGGGTGCATGCCATATCCTTGGTATGGAAATAACCCCACGGCCCCTCGGCCTTGCATTCGCGCAGGAAATCCTCACGGGTGGCGGCGTCGCAATCAACAGCATTAACGCGCGTCGCCGACAGGCCTGCCTTTTGCAGTTCCTGCTCCATCAAACGCGCCCGCCCTGTGGCGCGTTCTAGACCTATGAGGAAGATGGGGATGGTCATCAGATCGATTGCTTCTTTCGATTCCTCTCAACAAAAAACACTTGCTGAGTTGTTCGCGCTGTGGGGCGGGCTTTAAGCCAACCCCACCGCAAGCAGCTTAACCCTTAACGGCCTTCACGATCTTCTCGGCACCGTCTTTCAGGTTGTCTGCCGCGATCACGTCCAGGCCAGAGGTGTTGATGATCTCTTTGCCTTTCTCGACATTCGTGCCTTCCAGACGCACGACCAGCGGAACCTGCAGACCGACCTCTTTCACCGCGGCGACAACGCCCTCGGCGATGACGTCACAGCGCATGATGCCGCCGAAGATGTTAACCAGAATGCCTTTGACCTGCGGGTCCGAGGTGATGATCTTGAACGCCTCGGTCACTTTCTCTTTGGTGGCACCGCCACCCACGTCGAGGAAGTTGGCAGGCTCAGCCCCGTACAGCTTGATGATGTCCATGGTGGCCATCGCCAGACCCGCGCCGTTGACCATGCAACCGATCTCACCATCCAGCGCGATATAGTTAAGGTCGTACTTGGAAGCTTCCAGTTCCTTGGGGTCTTCCTCGGTCGTGTCGCGCAGTTCTGCAATATCCGGGTGGCGGTAAACGGCGTTGCCGTCAAACCCGACCTTGGCATCCAGCACTTTCAGGTCGCCGCTGTCCGAGACGATCAGCGGGTTGATCTCCAGCATCTCCATGTCCTTCTCGACGAAGGCATTATACAGCTGGTTCATCAGTTTGACGCATTGCTTGACCTGAGCGCCTTGCAGGCCCAGCGAGAACGCGATGCGGCGACCGTGATAGGGCTGATACCCCGTCGCAGGGTCAACCGAGAAGGACAGGATTTTCTCGGGCGTCGCAGCGGCCACTTCTTCGATGTCCATGCCGCCTTCGGTCGAGCAGACAAACGAAATGCGGCTGGTCTGGCGGTCTACCAGAAGGGCCAGGTACAGTTCACGTTCGATGCCCGAACCAGCTTCGATATAGATGCGGTTGACCTGCTTGCCTGCGGGGCCGGTCTGATGCGTGACCAGCGTGCGGCCCAGCATCTTCTTGGCTTCCTCGGCGGCTTCTTCGACCGATTTGGTCAGACGCACGCCGCCTTTTTCACCGGCGTCGGCTTCTTTGAAGGAACCCTTGCCGCGTCCGCCTGCGTGGATTTGCGCTTTGACTACCCAAAGCGGGCCGTCCAGTTCACCGGCTGCGGTTTTGGCTTCCTCGGCGCGCAGCACGGCGCGACCATCGGAGACCGGAGCGCCATAGCTGCGAAGAAGAGCTTTGGCCTGATATTCGTGAATGTTCATCGAAATTGTCCCGTCTGACTGCGTTTAACCGTTATAGGGGTGTCTAGCGGTCAAGTTTAAAGGGTTTTTTGATGTCCAATGGGTTTTTAGCGAAGATTTTCGCTATTTGTGATCACGGGTTTTTAGCGTGTGATCACAAAAATAGCCAGCGGATGAATTGATTCGAAAAATCTGAACGAGGACCGAAAATCACATTCAAAAAAAGGATTTGCGACGTTTGCGCCAACATTCGCGACCCTGATTAATCTGGGCAAAAGAAAACCGGCCCAGAAATGGGCCGGTCTTGAGTTCCAATCTGAACGCAGTTTTACGCCAGCGAGCTGTCGATGCCTTTGCACGCGTCGATCAGGCCTTTCACGGCGTTGACCGAGTTGTCGAAACCGGCCTGCTCGTCTTCGTTCAGCTTGATGTCGACGATACGTTCAACACCGCCTGCACCGATCACAGTTGGGACGCCAACGTACAGACCATCAACACCCAGCTCACCACTGCAATAGGCAGCGCAAGGCAGAACGCGTTTCTGGTCTTTCAGATAAGCTTCGGCCATTTCGATTGCCGAAGTGGCAGGCGCGTAATAAGCGGAACCTGTTTTCAGCAGGCCAACGATTTCCGCGCCACCGTCACGGGTGCGCTGAACGATGGCGTCCAGCTTTTCCTGCGTGGTCCAGCCCATTTCGACCAGATCGGGCAGCGGGATGCCGGCAACTGTCGAATAGCGTACCGAAGGCACCATGGTGTCGCCGTGACCACCCAGCACAAATGCGGTGACGTCACGCATCGAGACGTTGAATTCTTCCGACAGGAAGTGTGCGAAGCGCGCCGAGTCCAGAACACCAGCCATGCCGCAAACCTTGTTGTGCGGCAAACCCGAGAATTCGCGCAGAGCCCACACCATCGCGTCCAGCGGGTTGGTGATACAGATCACGAAGGCATCGGGTGCGTGCGCGGCGATGCCTTCACCCACCGACTTCATGACTTTCAGGTTGATGCCCAGCAGGTCATCGCGGCTCATGCCCGGCTTGCGAGCCACGCCAGCGGTCACGATGCATACATCCGCACCAGCAATATCGGCATAGTCGCTTGTGCCCTTCATCAAGGCGTCAAAGCCTTCGGATGGGCCGGACTCGGCAATGTCGAGCGCCTTGCCCTGCGGCAGTCCGTCAGCGATGTCAAACAGGACTACGTCACCCAGTTCTTTGACAGCTGCAAGATGCGCAAGCGTGCCGCCGATGTTCCCCGCGCCGATCAGCGCAATCTTGGGTCTGGCCATTTGGAATATCTCCGGTCGGTTTTGAAATCGCGGTCGTGCTAGTCGCTAAAACGGCAATAGGCAAGGGTTCTGCGACGTGGCATACAACCGCATACCGTTTGCGGATCCATGTGTGATTGCGCTAAAGGGCCTTTGAGACAAGCCAAAACCGGGATCGGTGCATGTTCGAATTGAACCTGATGTTTTTTGCTGTGGCGATCCCTGCGGTGATATTTGCAGGTATCTCAAAGGGCGGTTTCGGCTCGGGCGTGGCCTTTGCGTCTTCGTCGATTCTGGCGCTGATACTGGAGCCGGGGCAGGCTTTGGCGCTGATGCTGCCGATTCTGATGGTCATCGATGTGGCCACTTTGGGGCCCTATTGGAAGAGGTGGAGTTGGGCAGATTCGTGGCTGCTGATTTTAGGGGGTGTACCGGGTGTTGCGCTGGGTGCATGGCTCTACCGGGCAACGGACGACGATCTGCTGCGGTTACTGATCGGCGGCATCTCGGTTGGTTTCGTCATCTGGCACGTCGCGCAGACCAAAGGGTGGGTGCGCGGTTTTGCCAACCGTCTACCCCCTTCGGCCGGTTTGTTTGCGGGGCTGGTAGCCGGTTTTACCAGCTTTGTCAGCCACGCCGGGGGTCCGCCGGCTGCTGTATACCTGTTGTCACAAAAACTGTCGAAAACCGAGTTTCAGGCCAGCACTGTGCTGGTTTTTTGGGTCATCAACATCACAAAGTTTGTGCCTTACGCCTTTTTGGGTTTGTTCACATGGCATACGGCACTGGCGGATTTGCTGCTGACACCTTTTGCTATTCTTGGGGCATGGATTGGCGTTCGGGCGCATTTCATGATGTCCGAACGCCTGTTCTTTGGAATTGCCTACGTGTTGTTGACCTTAACGGGCAGCAAACTGATCTGGGACGCGCTTACGTAATCAGGCATTCGGTGGCAAGGCGTCCGCGACTTCCTCATAAGCCTGACCGGAGGTCACCAAGCACGTGATCCCGTTCGGCAAAGTCACCGTGATCGTCCAACTGCCGCTTTCGCTCGAAGCGAACAGCTCCATAACCGCGCCTTGCCGGGCCAGCCCAAGGCCCCGGCGCGTTTCGCCATAAGTTTCATGAAGCCGTGTCAACACGTCCTCTCGCGGCGCGCAGTTCTGGCCCGCAGCCTGTACCTGTTGTGCCGCCAGAACCATGATCCCCAGACCCATTGTCAACTTGAACAGTGTCTTGTCCATCCCGTACCCCTTCGATTCCATCTGTTGCTCAGGGTGGGGCCGAGGTGGCGAAATTCGGTTAAGGCAAAGCACGTTGCGTCGCTTTTGCTGCGCTGCGGCAAATTTCTCCTTGAACTTTCCGGCAAAAAATGCCCCATTCCGCGCAACTTTATTTCAATGGGAGTGGTCCATGGATCCTCGTCAGCGCCCCTATCGTTCGGTTCTTTACATCCCAGGTTCAAGAGACCGGGCTCTGGACAAGGCACGGACCCTTCCTGTGGATGCGATCATCTTTGATCTGGAGGATGCCGTCGCAGCAGATGAGAAGGACAACGCGCGCGAAACGCTCAAGGCAGCCTTGGCCACTGGTGGTTACGGGGCGCGGGTCAAGATCGTGCGGATCAACGGATTGGACACCAAATGGGGTCGTGCCGACGCCGAGGCGGTGCGAGATATGGATGTTGACGTTGTTCTGTTGCCCAAGGTAAACTCGGCAGCCGACGTGGATGCACTTGCAGCGATCACCGGAGATCTGCCGATTTGGGCCATGATGGAAACGCCGCGCGGGATGCTCAACGCGGCAGAGATTGCCGCTCATCCTCTGATGACTGGCTTTGTCATGGGCACCAATGATCTGGCGAAAGAGCTGCAAACCCGTTTCCGCCCGGACCGTCTGCCGCTTATGACGTCATTGGGTCTGTGTCTGCTGGCTGCCAAGGCCGAAGGTCTGATCATCGTTGATGGCGTATACAACGCGTTCAAGGATGGCGAAGGTCTTGCCGCTGAATGCGCACAAGGCCGCGATATGGGCTTCGACGGCAAGACACTGATTCATCCGGCTCAGGTGGAAATCACAAATGCCGCCTACGCGCCGTCTGACGACGAGATCGATTTGGCCCGCCGTCAGATCACGGCTTTTGAAGAAGTCGAAGCACAAGGCCAGGGTGTTGCTGTTGTTGACGGCAAAATTGTTGAAAACCTGCACGTTGCAACGGCCCGCGAAATTCTGGCAAAAGCAGAGGCGATTTCAGCTTTGCAAGCGGGGTAAGCCAGCATGGGCTTTGTTCTTCTAATTCTTGGTGTGGCGCTGTGGTGGGCGGCGCACCTGTTCAAACGCGTGGCGCCTGAACGCCGGGCCGCGATGGGCAACGGTGGCAAGGGCGCAGTAGCCTTGGCTCTGGTCGCGTCGATTCTGTTGATGATCTTCGGCTATCGTATGACCGATTTCATCTTTGTCTGGGCACCGCCGACCTTTCTGATCCACGTCAACAACCTGTTGGTGCTGATCGCGATCTACATGATGAGCCCTGCTGGCACAAAAGGCCGTTTGCTGAACAAGCTGCGCCATCCGATGCTGGGCGGCTTCAAGCTGTGGGCCTTTGCGCATTTGCTGGTGAACGGCGATCTGGCTTCGATCATCCTGTTTGGCGGGCTTTTGGCATGGGCCGTGGTCGAGGTGATCGTGATCAACAAGTCCGAACCCGAATGGAGCCCGGCTGAGCCCGGAACTTACGGTAAGGACGCGATGTTCTTTGTGGCCTCGATCGTACTGTTGGGGATCATCGGCTATATCCATGGGCTGGTCGGCCCGTCTCCGTTCGGCTCATAAGGACCTCAGGCAATGGCAAAACTCTATCGTTTGTTGACCGAGGAAGACACATCGGCCTTCTGTCACAAAGTGTCTGACGCGCTGGCCAAAGGGTGGGAGCTGTATGGCGACCCGTCCTATGCCTTCGACACAGCAAACAACGTGATGCGTTGTGCGCAGGCTGTGACCAAAGAGGTCGAGGCCGACTATTCCCCTGAAATGAAACTGGGACAGCAGTGATGGCAAAGACAAATCCGGGACGTTTTTTCGAGGACTATGCCGTCGGGCAGGTGCTGCAACATGCCGTACCGCGCACGGTGACCGAAGGAGAGCGTGGTTTGTATCACGCGCTCTATCCCGCGCGTCATGCGCTGTATTCATCGGATGAATTTGCTCGGGATTGTGGATTGCCGGAAAGCCCGATCGATGATCTGGCGGCCTTCCATTTGGTGTTTGGCAAAACGGTGCCCGATGTTTCGTTGAATGCAGTTGCCAATCTTGGTTATGCCGAAGGCCGTTGGCTAAAGCCCGTCTATGCAGGCGACACGTTGCGTTCGGTGTCCGAGGTGATCGGGGTCAAGCAGAACTCGAACGGGAAAACCGGTGTTGTCTGGGTACGTACCCGCGGGCTGAACCAGTTGGACGAGGTGGTCATCGAATATGTTCGTTGGGTTATGGTGCGCAAAGCGAATGTCGATGCACCTGCGCCTGAGACAGTTGTTCCCGAGTTGAAGAAGGTTCTTGATCCTCAGGACCTTATCGTGCCCGAGGGCCTTGATTTCTCGAACTACGATTTTGCATTGGCTGGTGAGCCGCATCGCTGGGGCGATTATGAAATAGGTGAGACCATCGACCACGTGGACGGTGTGACCGTGGAAGAGGCCGAGCATATGTTGGCCACGCGCCTGTGGCAGAATACCGCCAAAGTGCATTTCGACCTGACGTTTCGACCTGAGGGCCGCCTGATCTATGGGGGTCATGTCATTTCGATGGCGCGCACCCTGTCGTTCAATGGCTTGGCAAATGCACAGATGATCGTTGGCCTGAACGGTGGCGCGCATGCCAACCCTTGTTTTGCAGGTGATACCATCAAAGCGTGGTCCGAGGTTCTGGACAAGGCCGAGACTGGCGTACCCGGCGTGGGGGCGATCCGGTTACGTCTGGTCGCCACCAAAGGAGGCGCACCATTCGCGTTAAAAAATGACGAGGGTCGGTACGTGTCGGACGTACTTCTGGACCTCGATTATTGGGCGCTGATGCCGCAATAGGCGAACTGACAGTTATGTGAATGCAATGCGTGCAAGCCGTGCTAGGTTTGCACCATGCATACCCTTCGCGCGATAGTGGCCAGTCTGTTTCTGGCACCCGCAGCCCAAGCCTGTGATCTGGCTTTGGCCTTGGCCGTAGATGTGTCTGGTTCGGTCGACGGCAGCGAGTACCGCATCCAGATGGACGGTCTGGCCGCTGGACTGCGCGACCCGATCGTATCCGAGGCATTGGTCCGCGGTCAGGCACAGTTGATGCTGGTGCAATGGACCGGGTCGTCGCGTCAGCGGATCACGATCCCCTGGACCCGTATCGACAGTTTCGCAGCTTTGGATCGCTTTGCGGAACAGGTTTCTGAGGATCCGCGCATCTGGCGGAACTTTTCAACCGCGATTGGGGAAGCGCTTCAGACAACGCTCGACTCCTTCGAGCCTGTGTCCCACTGCACCCGACATCTGATCGATTTATCCGGCGACGGGGTATCCAATGAAGGCGTCGAGCCGACGCAAGTTCACGCCGCCCTGCGGGACAGAGGCGTTGTCGTCAACGCCCTGGCGATTGAGGAGAGTGAGCCGGACCTGACAGCATATTTCTTTGAGAATGTCATTGTGGGTGAAGGTGCATTCGTAGTTTCAGCGGCCGGATTTGCCGATTACCCGGAACGAATTCGCAGAAAACTGTTGCGCGAAGTGACGCAGCAAACCGCAGGGCTTAAGTGACGCGTCAAAAGATTCGTGATCACATCCTTTTGCCTTTGAAATCGCTAACATTGATGAAGGGGAATGTCATATGTGATCACGACATTATTTTGTGTGATCACATATTGGGAATATCCGCCGGTTTGAGCCGAATTTGCTGTATTTTGCAGCCGCAGCACGTGACAGTGTCGCAAAAAACAGTAAAACGTTCGGTAGCCAACCGAAAAGGAGCCGCCATGGCCGATGTAAATCGGGGCAATCGCCCACTTTCGCCGCATCTGTCGATCTATCGTCCACAGCTGACGTCGGTCACATCTATCCTGACCCGTATCACAGGAAACGCCTTATTAGTCGCGGGCCTGCTGATCGTTTGGTGGTTCCTGGCCGCTGCCACATCGCCCGAAGCGTTTGCCATAGCGAACGGGGTAATCACCTCGATGATCGGGGATCTGGTGATGGCTCTTTCCGTTTGGGGCCTGTGGTATCACACGCTGGCCGGTGTGCGGCACCTGATCTGGGACAATGCGCTTGGCTTGGACCTTCCAACAGCGACCAAACTGGGTTGGGCCGTTGTCATCGGGTCGGTTGTGTTGACCCTTCTGACCCTTGTCATCGTCGCGTGATTGGAGGACTGAGATGCGTTATCTGACCGACCGCAAACGCGCCGCTGGCCTTGGCTCGGCGAAATCCGGCACCGCCCATTTCTGGGCCATGAAAGTCAGCTCGGTGGCGCTGCTGATCCTCGTGCCTTTGTTTGTCTTCACGTTTGGCCCGGTTCTGGGTCAGCCGTTTGATGTGGTTCTGGACTACTATTCACGGCCCTTCCCTGCGATTGTTGCAGCGCTGACGCTGGCGGTTGGCTTCAAACACTTCGCAGATGGCGCGCAGGTGATGTTGGAAGACTATGTTCACGGCACGCTTGAAAAGGTCCTGATCATTCTGGTGACCTGCCTGTCCTACGGCGCAGCAGCGGCTGGCATCTTCGCCATCGCACGCATTGCCCTTTAATTCCCGGAGCTGAAAGAAATGGCTGCATACGAATACGAAACGCATGATTATGACGTGGTCGTTGTCGGCGCCGGTGGGGCCGGTCTGCGGGCGACTTTGGGCATGGCGGAACAGGGACTGCGCACCGCGTGTGTGACCAAGGTTTTCCCAACCCGTTCGCACACTGTGGCGGCTCAGGGTGGTATCGCGGCGTCCTTGTCGAACATGGGTCCTGACCATTGGCAGTGGCACATGTATGACACCGTCAAAGGGTCTGACTGGCTGGGTGATACCGATGCGATGGAATACCTCGCGCGGGAAGCACCCAAGGCTGTGTACGAGTTGGAGCATTACGGCGTTCCGTTCAGCCGCACCGAAGAAGGCAAGATCTATCAGCGCCCGTTCGGTGGTCACACAACCGAATTCGGTGAAGGCCCCGCCGTGCAGCGGACTTGCGCTGCCGCCGACCGGACTGGCCACGCGATCCTGCATACGCTGTACGGTCAGTCGCTGAAGAACAACGCCGAGTTCTACATCGAATATTTCGCCATCGATTTGATCATGTCCGAGGATGGGCAATGTCAGGGCGTCGTCTGCTGGAAGCTGGACGACGGCACGATGCATGTCTTCAACGCCAAAATGGTTGTTCTGGCGACCGGCGGCTATGGCCGCGCCTATTTCAGCGCGACCTCGGCCCATACCTGCACTGGTGACGGTGGCGGTATGGTGGCCCGCGCAGGTCTGGCATTGCAGGACATGGAGTTTGTGCAGTTCCACCCGACCGGCATCTATGGCTCGGGCTGTCTGATCACCGAAGGTGCGCGGGGCGAGGGTGGCTATCTGACAAACTCGGAAGGCGAGCGGTTCATGGAGCGTTATGCGCCCCAGTACAAGGACCTCGCGCCACGTGACTATGTCTCGCGCTCGATGACGATGGAGATCCGAGAAGGTCGTGGTGTCGGCGCGGAAGGGGATCACATCCACCTGAATCTGTCGCACCTGCCTGCCGAAGCTTTGGCCGAGCGTTTGCCGGGTATCTCGGAAAGCGCGAAGATTTTTGCGGGTGTCGACGTGACCAAGGAACCAATCCCTGTTCTGCCGACCGTTCACTACAACATGGGTGGCATTCCGACCAACTATTGGGGTGAGGTTCTGAACCCCACCGCCGAAGACCCGACCGCCGTTGTCCCCGGTTTGATGGCTGTGGGTGAAGCGGGTTGTGCCTCGGTCCACGGTGCGAACCGTCTGGGATCTAACTCGCTGATCGACCTCGTGGTGTTTGGCCGCGCGGCTGCGATCCGCGCTGGTAAAGTCGTTGATGCCGAAGCGCCGAACCCGGTTTTGAACCAGGCGTCGGTCGACAAAGCCTTTGATCGGTTTGACGCGGTCCGCAACGCCAACGGTTCGGTCGCGACCGCGGAATTGCGGCTTGAGATGCAGAAAACCATGCAGGCGGACGCAGCCGTGTTCCGTACGGCCAAAACAATGGCTGAAGGCGTCGAAAAGATGACCGCGATTGCTGCCAAAATGGACGATCTGAAAGTCACAGACCGTTCGTTGGTCTGGAACAGCGACCTGATGGAAACGTTAGAGCTGACCAACCTTATGCCCAATGCGCTGGCGACCATCGTCGGTGCTGAGGCGCGTAAAGAATCCCGTGGCGCCCACGCGCACGAGGATTTCAGCGAGCGTGACGATGAAAACTGGCGCGTACATACAGTCAGCCGGGTTGAGGGCAACGCAGTTGAGCTGAGCTATCGCCCGGTCATCGTTGATCCGCTGACGACCGAGGAACAGGGCGGTATCAGCCTTCAGAAAATCGCGCCCAAAGCGCGGACGTTCTAAGGGCAGGGAAAGCAGGCAATGCTGCACAA
Source organism: Ruegeria sp. HKCCD4315 (assembly GCF_013112245.1). Lineage (NCBI taxonomy): Bacteria > Pseudomonadati > Pseudomonadota > Alphaproteobacteria > Rhodobacterales > Roseobacteraceae > Ruegeria > Ruegeria sp. HKCCD4315. The sequence continues at coordinate 395,779 of NZ_WVRN01000001.1, forward strand.
GCGCCAAATATCCGCGATCCTGAAGCAGGCAATTAGCCTGCGGATGGCGCGTACTTGGTGCTTGTCATGAAGGTCGAAGTTTTGAAGTCCGGGTCGAGTGGCCCCAAAATCATCCTGATCGGGTTGAACCGTTGTGCGACGACTTCGTTTCACAAGCTGTTTCTGAACAGCGGAATTCCGTCCGCGCATTGGGAAGATGAACAGGGACAAAACCTAGCGCATCGTATGATGACCAACATTGCCATGGGGCGCAGGCCCTTGGACGGGTTCGGTGCAGTCCGGGCATTCACTGACATTGCCTTTGTCAATTCACGCTTCATGCTGGACGGCGCTCGGCTCTTTCGTGAACTGCACGCGGCTTACCCGGATGCTTACTTCGTGCTGAACACGCGCAATTGCGAGGACTGGATTACGTCACGGGCCAGCCATTCCAGCGGTGGCTATCTGGAGCGGTGCTGCAAGGCAAATGGCCAAACGGCGGATGAGGTGAAACAGGGCTGGAGGCATATGTACGATGTGCACCATGCCGAAGTCGAAACCTATTTCGACGGAAATCCTCGCTTCCTGCGCTATGATATCGACAAAGATGACCCACAACGCGTTGCGGACTGGCTCTCACCGGATTTCGACGTAAACATTGCCCATTGGGGCCATTATAACCGAGGGGCGTCTGATCGCGCCCGGACAGGCTGAAAGGCGGCCTTGTGCTGAATGGAGAATTGACATGGTTCAACTGACCCTGCCCAAGAATTCCCGGATTACTACCGGCAAGACCTGGCCCAAGCCGGATGGCGCGAAGAATGTGCGCAAGTTCCAGATCTATCGCTGGAATCCCGATGACGGTCAGAACCCGCGGGTTGATACCTATTTCGTCGACATGGATACCTGCGGCCCGATGGTTCTGGACGCGCTGATCAAGATCAAGAACGAGATCGACCCAACTTTGACCTTCCGCCGGTCCTGCCGCGAAGGCATCTGTGGCTCTTGTGCGATGAACATCGACGGGATCAACACGTTGGCCTGCATTTACGGCATGGACGAGATCAAGGGCGACGTGAAAATTTATCCGCTGCCGCATATGCCGGTGGTCAAGGACCTGATCCCTGATCTGACCCACTTCTACGCGCAACACGCGTCGATCATGCCGTGGCTGGAAACCAAGACCAACCGCCCTGCGAAAGAATGGAAACAGTCGATCGAGGACCGCAAGAAGCTGGATGGTCTCTATGAATGCGTAATGTGCGCAAGCTGCTCGACCTCGTGCCCCAGTTACTGGTGGAACGGTGACCGGTATCTTGGTCCCGCAGCGCTTCTACACGCTTATCGCTGGATCATTGACAGCCGCGATGAGGCCACGGGTGAGCGTCTGGATGAGCTGGAAGATCCGTTCAAGCTCTATCGTTGTCACACCATCATGAATTGCGCCAAGACCTGTCCCAAAGGTCTGAACCCGGCCAAAGCGATTGCCGAAATCAAAAAGATGATGGTGGAACGCGCTGTATAAGCGACGTTGCGTTTTGCGTTAAGCGCATGTCAAACTTGCAAATTTAGGCGATGCAGCCCCGGCTGCGTTGCCTTATTTTTTTGAGCAGGGAGGAGTGATGAGATTAAGTCAGGATCACTCCAATGAGCAAAGACACTTCCAAACAAAAAACCGACGCGAAAGAAGCGTTGGAACTGCTTGAGCAGGCATGGGCGTATTACGTGCCAGAACCCGTGAAAGCTGACAAAGAGCCTGAGTTGTTCGAATACGCAAACGCAGCCTGATACGGGCCGAAAGACTTGAATTACGACGGCTAATCGGCAAAGCAAGGCAATGCCTGTTCTTCTGCTTCTGCTGGCGGCCGGTGTATTCGGCTATTTTGTCTGGCGCGCACGTCATTCTACGCTGACGCGTAATTGTCGGTGGCGCCAGGACAAAAGCCATGGCGTCTGGCGGTGCAGCTTCTGCGGCGCTGAAATCACTTCTCAGGACCAGCCTTTGCAGTGTTTGAGGGCGCGCGACAATTAATTATCTGCTTTTCGCAGGCAGAGTTATGCGCCAGTCTGCATCGCATGACACGTTCTGAACGCCCTATCCCTGTTCCCGAAGATGCTGAGGCGCGTCGCGCGCTGGCCCCCGTAATCTGTTACCCGAACGACGCGTTACCGCGACCTGATGTGTCGTGGATGCGAACCCTGCGCCAAGACGCAGTCAAAACGGATGAGGTTCTGGTTCCCCCGCGCGATGCGCGCTGTTTTGAGGTGCCGGCAGGGCACTTTTTTCGAATTACGTCCGTCGAAGGCCCACAGGTCGGTGATTTGAACATATGGAATCGCAATGACCTGTCCGAGCGTTTCTATTCAGGTAAAACCCGCGCCTTGCATGGAACGCATCTGACCACCGGAGAACAGATGTGGTCCAGTTTTCCCCATCTGCGCCCCATGGCCACGATCATTGAGGACACGCTGGAATGGTACGGGATCGATGCCTTCGGCGGGTCGGTCCATGACGTTATCGGTACGCGGTGCGATCCGTATACGGGCAATCTGTTGTCGGGTGCGCAATACCACCACTGCTGCCATTCAAACCTGACCCGCGCGCTTGCAGACCATCTGGATCTTCCGCTGGCCGAGGCCGAACTTGCAGTGCATGACGTACTGAACGTCTTTATGTGCACCGGGTTTACGCGCGATACAGGTCAGTACTTTATGAAAGCCTCACCCGTGCGCCCGGGTGATTATCTTGAGTTCTTTGCCGAGATTGATCTGCTCGGCAATCTGAGTGCTTGCCCGGGCGGGGATTGTTCGTCCGAGCATTCCTCGGACACAGCTGCTTGTTTCCCGCTGCTGGTCGAAACATTCGCGCCGGCTGAAGGTGATTTGAAGGGATGGCAAAGCCCGGCGCGCAATGAATATGATGGCACGCACGGGCGATAAAACTGTCAGGCACCGAGTGGTGCCTGCCTATTGTCAGGTGTTCGGGAAAGCCGCCTGAAGGGCGATTTCCACCATGTCACCAAAGCTGCGCTCGCGTTCAGACGACGGCAGAGCTTCTCCGGTCAAAAGGTGATCGGAAACAGTGAGTACGGCCAATGCCCGGCATTTGTGGCGTGCCGCCAGAATGTACAGCTCTGCAGCTTCCATTTCGACGCCCAGAATGCCGTGACGCACCATCTGCTCGTTCAGATCCGGGCGCTCGTCATAAAAGACGTCGGAGGAGTATATCCCGCCAACATGCGTCGGTGTTCCTTTGGCCGCTGCCGCTGCTGCCGCCGCCTGCAACAAACCCCAGTCGGCGCAGGGCGCAAAGTTCAGCTCTTTCATGATGCCCCGCGAAGGGGTGCTGAGCGTAGTTGATGTCATTGCCAGAATGACATCACGCACTTTAACGCTGTCCTGCATGCCGCCACATGAGCCGATACGGATCAGAGTTTTAGCATCGTAATCGCGGATCAGTTCATTCACGTAAATGGAAAGAGAGGGCATCCCCATACCACTGCCCTGAATAGTAACAGGGTTTCCTTTCCATTTTCCGGTAAAGCCAAGCATTCCACGAACGTCATTGACCTGCTTTATATCTGTCAAAAACGTTTCAGCAGCCCATTTGGCCCGATAAGGATCTCCGGGCAAAAGAACCGTTTCTGCGATTTCGCCTTTTTCAGCGCCAATGTGAATGGTCATTTGTTCAATTTACCTTGATCAAATTTCCAGTTCGGAAATATCCGCACCAGCTTTTAAGGCGTCATGCACCCATTGAGGTTTGCGGCCGCGCCCCGTCCAGGTCTGTTCCGGGTTCGACGGGTTGCGATACTTTGCTTTGGTTTTAGGCGTTTTTCCGCCACGTGGCGCATCGCTGGACAATTCAGACAACGAAAAACCGAACTCTGCTGCGGCTTTTTCTGCCGCTTTCAAAGCCTCTTGCCGTTCGCGTTTTTCGGCGCTGACAAGCGCTTTTTCTATTTCATCACGTAAAGATAACAGTTCTTTTCGCGACATTTGTTCCAGATTGATCCCCATCAGTCCTCTCCGATTGAATTAAAATACGGTGCGTATTGGCGTGCACCGTATTTCCAAAAACAGGATTATTCCATCCCAAAGATTTAAAGGACAGAAACGGGGAAAAAAGAAGTAAACGCCTCAATTATTCAGCGGCAAGCGTCTTGGGGTCTGCCAAAACAACAATATCGCCCATAATTGCGTTCAATTCAAAGTTCTTAGGGGTGTAAACCTTGGCTACCCCCATGGCTTTCAATTTTTCGGCATCTTCGTCGGGAATAATCCCGCCGACAACAACCGGAATATGGGACAGCCCTTCTTTTTGCAGGCGTGACAATACCTCTTCGACCAGCGGCAGGTGGCTGCCGGACAGGATGGACAGGCCGATCACATGCGCGTCGTCTTCGCGCGCGGCGTCCACGATTTCCTCCGGGGTCAGGCGGATGCCCTCATAGCTGATGTCCATACCGCAATCTCGCGCACGGAAGGCGATCTGTTCGGCCCCGTTGGAATGGCCATCCAATCCGGGTTTGCCGACCAGGAACTTGAGACGACGACCCAGTTTGTCACTGACCGCGTCGACCGCAGCGCGCAGATCGTCCAACCCTTCGGTTTTGTTTGAAACCGAGCCTGAAACGCCCGTTGGACCGCGATAGGTGCCATAGACCTTGCGCATCTCTTCCGCCCATTCGCCTGTGGTGACACCTGCTTTGGCCGCAGCGATCGAAGGTTCCATCACGTTGGCTCCGGTCTGCGCTGCTTCGCGCAAGGCTGCCAAGGCTGCCGTGACTGCTGCGTCGTCGCGTTCTTCACGCCATTGGCTCAGGCGGTCGATCTGTTCTTGTTCAACCGCAGGATCGACAACCATGATGCCGCCATCTTCGGTCTGCAAAGGTGAGGCCTCACCTTCAATCCATTTGTTCACACCAACAACAACGGTTTCGTTCCGTTCGATCCGGTTCAACCGGTCTGCGTTCGAGTCTACGAGGCGGGATTTCATGTACTCGATGGAAGCTACCGCTCCACCCATCGAGTCCAGGTTTGCCAACTCGGCCCGCGCACCTGTTTTCAGGTCTTCAACTTTGGCATCGACGGCGGGGTTGCCATCGAACAAATCGTCGAATTCCAGCAAGTCGGTCTCATATGCCAGAATCTGCTGCATCCGCATCGACCATTGCTGATCCCAGGGGCGCGGCAGGCCAAGAGCCTCGTTCCACGCGGGCAACTGCACCGCACGGGCGCGCGCGTTTTTCGACAGCGTCACGGCCAGCATCTCGATCAGGATGCGATAGACGTTGTTTTCTGGCTGCTGTTCCGTCAGACCCAACGAGTTCACCTGCACGCCATAGCGGAATCGGCGGAATTTGGGGTTCTCGACACCATAGCGTTGTTGCAGAATCTCGTCCCAAAGATCCACAAAGGCGCGCATCTTGCACATTTCGGTAACAAAACGGATACCCGCGTTTACGAAAAACGAAATCCGACCGCACAGCGCTGGAAAATCTTCTGCCGGTACGCGCGGGCGCAGTTCGTCCAACACGGCGATGGCAGTGGCCAACGCATAGGCCAGTTCCTGTTCCGGTGTCGCGCCAGCTTCCTGCAGGTGGTACGAGCACACGTTCATCGGGTTCCACTTGGGAACGTTGGTATAGCAATACTCGGCCACGTCCGCGATCATCTTGAGCGACGGTTTGGGCGGGCAAACATAGGTGCCTCGGCTCAGATATTCCTTGATCAGGTCATTCTGAACCGTGCCCTGCAATTTCGACACGTCTGCGCCTTGCTCTTCCGCGACAGCGATATAAAGCGCCAAAAGCCATGGGGCAGTGGCGTTGATCGTCATCGAGGTGTTCATCTGCTCAAGCGGGATTTGGTCGAACAGAACCCGCATGTCGCCCAGATGACAAACCGGCACACCAACCTTGCCGACTTCACCGCGCGCCAAGGTGTGGTCGCTGTCATAGCCCGTTTGCGTCGGCAGATCGAAGGCCACGGACAGACCGGTTTGCCCTTTCGCCAGGTTCCCCCGGTAAAGCGCGTTCGAGGCTTTGGCCGTGGAATGACCGGCATAGGTTCGGATGAGCCAGGGGCGATCTTTCTGCGTCTGCGTCATAGCGGGGCCTCGTGCTTCGGTGGGCAATAAAATTACGTCTTGAGGTTCTAAAGCGCAATTTTCGGGATATGTCAATTCGCTGCGTTGCGGCATCCTTCAATTGTTCAGATTGTGGGCAGTTGCGATTGGTGGCAATGTGCCGCCATGACGCAAACCGTGGAACTTCCGCTTTGGCTTTTCCTGCTGATCGTGGTCTTTGCCATGGTCACTTTTGCTTCGCATTTCCTGTTCCCTTCGGTGCGCTGGTTCTTCCGCCGCAGGTTGGAACGTGCCGTTTCGCGCCTGAATCAAAGGCTTCAACGTCCTATCCAGCCGTTTAAGCTGGCGCGGCGACACGACATGATTCAGCAGTTGATTTACGACCCTCAGGTCGGGCGTGCGGTTCAACAACATGCGCAGGACGAAGGCATTCCCGAGGCCGTCGCTTTTGAAAAAGCCCGTCGCTACGCGCGCGAGATTGTTCCGTCGTTTTCCGCTTTTGCCTATTTCAGCTTTGCCATTCGTCTCGCCCGTCTGTTGAGCAATACGTTTTACGAAGTCCGACTCAGCCATCAAGACGAGGCTGCGATAAAGAACATCGATCCGGACGCAACCGTGGTTTTTGTGATGAACCATCGCAGCAATATGGACTATGTGCTTGTGACCTATCTGGCGGCACAGCAATCGGCCTTGTCGTATGCGGTTGGAGAATGGGCGCGCGTTTGGCCGCTAAGCCGTTTGATTCGCGCGATGGGGGCGTACTTTATTCGGCGCAAATCAGGCAGCGAGCTCTATCGGCAAGTGCTGTCCTGCTATGTGCGCCATGCGACCGAAGCTGGTGTGACGCAAGCCATGTTTCCGGAAGGCGGCTTAAGCCTGACCGGCGCACTGGGTCGCCCAAAGTTGGGTTTGCTGAAATACATTATGGATGGAACCTCGCCTGACGGGCGTGATGTGGTTTTTGTCCCCGTCGCACTGAACTATGACCGGGTGCTTGAAGATACCATCCTGACCCGCGCTGCCTTGGGGTCAGAGCGCCGGTTTCGCGCTCGGATCGGCGTGATCTCGCGCTGGATACTCAAGCAGCTCTGGCGGCGTCTGATCGGGCGGTACAAGCGATTTGGCGTCGCCTCTGTGCGATATGGAGTTCCGATTTCGCTGAAGGAATTCCGCGCTGTCAGCGATGACGATGTCATGACGGATTTGGCCCGAGAACTGATGCAACGCATCGGGCAGGCGATCCCGCTGGTTCCAGCCCCTGCGGCTTGCCGGTTGTTGCAACAGAACGGATCTTTGCCTGAAGAGGCCGTTCGATCCCAAATACTGTCTATGTTGGCCGAAGACGGCCACACGTCGGATCAAGACGGAGCGGCTGTGGATAACGCCGTGAATCAGTTGGTCGAGCGCAGGATCTTAAGCCGCCAGGGGGACAATCTGACCCTTTCAGGTCAACGTGAGGATCTGTTGGGCTATTATGCAGCTTCTGTGCCAATCAACAGGAAATCCGATAATACTGCGGCTGCAAAATAACTTTCTGCATCCGCTGGGTCATAAAATTACAAATCAAGGCCGAAAACGGTTGCAATATTACTTGGCGGCCAATATTCCAGTCTGTGAAGCGCGCGATTCTGCGTTGCGGCAATAGTATTGAGAAAAAGGAGGCCAGCATGGCTTTGGACACCGAAAGCGGTATCGCGTCGTACGAGGCACCCGAAAAGGACCTCTATGAAATGGGTGAGATCCCTCCGATGGGATTTGTCCCCAAGCAGATGTATGCCTGGGCCATCCGCAAGGAACGCCACGGCGAGCCGAATACTGCAATGCAGCAGGAAGTGGTCGACGTGCCCGAACTGGACAGCAACGAGGTGCTGGTTCTGGTGATGGCGGCAGGCGTCAACTACAACGGCGTCTGGGCCGCTCTGGGGCAGCCGATCAGCCCATTTGATGGCCACAAAGCCCCTTATCATATCGCCGGTTCGGATGCGTCAGGCATTGTCTGGGCCGTCGGCGACAAGGTGAAGCGGTGGAAAGTGGGTGATGAAGTCGTTATCCACTGCAACCAGGACGATGGCGACGACGAGGAATGCAACGGTGGTGATCCGATGTACTCTCCCAGCCAGCGAATCTGGGGCTATGAGACGCCGGACGGGTCGTTCAGCCAGTTCACTCGCGTTCAGGCGCAGCAGTTGATGCCGCGCCCCAAGCACCTGACCTGGGAAGAAGCAGCATGCTACACCCTGACTCTGGCGACCGCTTACCGGATGCTTTTTGGCCATGAGCCGCATGATCTGAAACCGGGCCAGAACGTTCTGGTTTGGGGTGCGTCGGGTGGTTTGGGGTCCTATGCGATCCAGCTGATCAACACGGCCGGTGCAAATGCGATTGGCGTGATTTCGGACGAAAGCAAGCGCGACTTCGTCATGGGCTTGGGTGCCAAGGGTGTTCTGAACCGCAAGGACTTCAACTGCTGGGGTCAATTGCCCACGGTGAACACGCCGGAATATGCCGAATGGTTCAAAGAGGCCCGCAAGTTTGGCAAGGCGATCTGGGACATCACCGGCAAAGGCAACAATGTGGATATGGTGTTTGAACACCCCGGTGAAAGCACGTTCCCGGTTTCGACCTTTGTTGTCAAAAAGGGCGGTATGGTCGTGATCTGCGCCGGCACTACCGGCTTCAACTGTACCTTCGACGTGCGCTATATGTGGATGCATCAAAAGCGCCTGCAAGGGTCGCACTTTGCGCATCTCAAACAGGCGGCTGCCGCAAACAAGCTGATGGTAGAACGTCGCCTGGATCCCTGCATGTCAGAAGTGTTCACCTGGAACGATCTGCCCGAGGCGCACATGAAGATGCTGCGGAACGAACATAAGCCGGGCAACATGTCTGTCCTTGTGCAGGCACCCCGCACTGGCTTGCGCACCCTGGAAGAAGTTCTCGACGCAGATTGATCCCTCTTTGGGAATGTAGACAAAAAACACCCGCGAATCGCTTGGCCGGTTCGCGGGTGATTTGCGTTTTGACAGAGCCTTGCGGACTTTCAAACACTTACATTTTCTTCCCCCGCTATTTTTGGGGAGTAGAAACCGGTGAATAGGTCGAAAAAAACTATACATGTTATGGTTGTGTTAACGCTTCGTTAACTGTTTCAGAGAGACCCTAATGGCGCAGAATGAGTGGATATTGGACGTATTGTCGGACCTCAATGCTTTCGCCGTTGCGAACGGGTTGAGCGCGCTTGCCGAGCAGCTGGATGACACAAGGCTGATCGCTGCGGCCGAGATTGCGTCCCTGAAGAACGAGGCACGAGCGCCCGCGGATGGGAACGGAAGTCGAATTAGGTCAAATCCTACTGGACTTGGAAAACACCAACACGCTTGAAGAGCTCAGCAACGTCGCCGAGCGATTGCGGAGTATTCTTCAGGTTGAACATCTAACCTATCACTGGGTTGATGGAGCTGGCGATCAGTACGGTTACACCACGTATTCAGATACCTGGGACGAACGCTACCGAGATAAGAACTACCATCGGATTGATCCGGTTATTCTTGGGTGTTTCCAAAGATTTCATCCGGTCGACTGGAAATCTCTGGACTGGTCAAGCAGGATCGCAAAATCCTTTCTTCAAGACGCCCGTAACCACGGTGTTGGCAATCAAGGCTATTCCATTCCGATCCGAGGTCCGAACGGACAGTTTGCCCTATTCACCGTAAACCACAGTTGCGATGATCAGACCTGGCAACGCTTTATTTCGACCTACGGGCGGGATTTGATTTTGGTTGCGCATTTCATCAACCGCAAAGCGCTTGAGTTCGAAAAAGACAGGCAACCGGATTCCACACGTAATCTGTCACCACGGGAAATAGACGCTATTACCCTTTTGGCTTTGGGCTACAGCCGTGCCCAAGTGGCGCATTCGCTGTCGATTTCAGAGCATACGCTGCGGGTCTATATCGAAAGCGCCCGATCGAAATTGGGAGCACATAACACCACGCATGCAATCGCAACCGCGCTCAGCCGAGGATTAATAGTGGTTTAAGACCAGCGCACACCCCACACGCAATATTAACCACGACTCTGTACCCCCTTCGTTCCCGCACAGGACGACAAGGGGAACAAGTCATGTTGCGTTATTTATATGCCGATGAGTTGCACAGATTTCCAACTCTGGCAGAGGGGATGTTCAAGGATCGAGCGGATCAGTTCAAAACCCGGCTGGGGTGGGATGTCCATGTCAATGAACAGGGGAAGAGCGGGATGAGTATGACGCACTCAACCCGCTTTATGTCATCTGGGAAGAGCCAGACGGCAGTCATGGCGGGTCGATGCGGGTGTTGCCCACAACGGGTCGGGTGATGATCAACGAGGTTTTCGGGGATCTCAACGGCGGCAAACCCATTTGCAGCCCGTTGATCTGGGAAGTGACACGGTTCTGCCTGTCACGCAACGCAGGCCCGCATACGGTCGGGGCCATTATGCTGAGCGGCGGCGAAATGATGGAAGGGTTTGGCCTGACTCACATCGCCGGTGTGTTTGATGCGCGTATGATCCGTATCTATCGTCTGATCGGCTCATCGCCCGAGGTTCTGGGCACTCAGGGCAGTGGGCAGGATCGGATCTCGGTCGGGTTGTGGCCTTATTCTGCGGATGATTGCAACCGCGTCGCGAAACGTGCTGGCGTCCCGCGCGAACTGTCGCGCCTGTGGTTCAACACAGCGCTTTGGACCCAAAAAACAGCACCGGTTTGCCTTGTCCGCATAAGCAGTTGAAAACGCCATTCCGCATCTGGTGATGGTCGGCGCGGCCCTGTAGGGTCGCGCCATGTCTTTGCAATATGTAACCTTCTCGGATGATCAGGCCGCCGCATTTGACAGCATCGCCGAGATGCTGAGATCAGCAGGTGTCGATCTGGAAGATGACGCCCTTCTCAAACTGCCGGGGGCGGGGAAATCGGGCGTAATGGCCGTGATCGGCAAGGCTGGCTCTGGTAAAACCCTGCTGTTGGCTGAACTGTATAAGGCGCTGGCAGAGACCGGGGTACAGGTCGTGTCCGGCGACTATGAAAGTCGCAAGTCCAGGGACAAGCGTAGCCTTGCTATCCTGGCCCCCACCAACAAGGCCGCAAGTGTTCTGCGTCTGCGCGGCGTGCCCGCCACCACAATTCACCGCATTCTCTACACGCCTGTGTACGACCCGGAATACGAGCGCATCGCTGAATGGCTGGCGGGCAACGATGAACGACCCGAGATTGAAGGACTGACTGATGAAGCCCTGGATCGGGCTGCGGCGTTTTACGAAAACAACAAGTCCATGCCTGGGGCACTGGCTGCTGCCGGATTGCGGGGATCGGATTTCATCACGGGGTGGAAACGGCGCGACGAACCTTTGGACATCGGGTTTGTCGATGAAGCGTCGATGCTGGACGACCGTCAATTCGAGGATCTGAAAGAGATTTTTCCAACCCTTTTGTTATTCGGTGATCCGGCACAGCTGGCACCGGTAAATCAATCGGGCAGCATGGTTTTTGAGTCCTTGCCCGAACCCAGAAAACTGACGCTTCAACGCGTTCACAGACAGGATGCAGACAACCCAATCCTCGATCTGGCCCATGCTCTGGCTGACCCGGCGATGGGGTTTGAAGACTTCGAGCGTTTGGTCGAAGAGACGGCGCGCCGTGACGACAGGGTGGTCTGGGGGCAGCGGGTCGAGGTCGACCTGATGGCGCGCAGCCCGGTTTTGGTTTGGCGCAACGCGACACGCATTCGACTTATTCAGGCGTTCAGGAACGTCCATGGCGCACCAGAGACCGAGCTTCTGGAAGGGGAACCGCTGATTTGCGACGGGATTGAGCTGCCTTTGAAACATCGCAAAAAACGTCTGGATCTTGAAGCGCGTGGGCTGATCAAGGGGGCTCAGGTGGTGTACCTGGGGCCGGGGCGAAAGCCGGGATTCTCGCGGCTGCATGTGATGGGTGCCGAAGACCCTCAGGTCAGCGCGGCATCGATTGTGCAGATCGAGAAGCCGGATGAGGAAGAACCGTTCATTCCCTTTGCGGCGCGTATGGGCGCAACGTTCCTGCACGGTGCGGCAGTGACGATACATAAGGCGCAAGGTTCTCAGTGGGACACGGTTCAGGTTTTTGCACCGGACATTTATGCCGCAGCCCGGATGGGCCGGACCGAGGCAGGACAACCCTTGTGGAAACGTTTGGCTTATGTGGCGATTACGCGTGCGCAAGAACGTCTGATCTGGGTCGTCCGCAACCGATTGTCGAAGCCAACTTACCCGCTGCGAGTGGACGACCTGCGGGCTGTCCCGGCGGCGTCACTGACATTGGAGGCGGAAGAGACATGACATCCATTATTGTTACCGGCGCAAGCTCTGGTATAGGACTGGCCACAGCGGAACTGTTCCTGGCCCAGGGGTGGACCGTCGGTGTGTTGGCACGCAGTGCGGATAAGCTGAATGCCCTGGCACAAAAGCACGGCAACTCCGTTGCGCTGCCTGCGGACGTAACAGACCCTGAGGCAGTGAAGACTGCGTTCCGAAAGTTTACGGACGAGGTTGGGCGTCTGGATGTCTTGTTCAACAACGCAGGCATCTTTGCACCGGGCGGTACTATCGACGAAATTGCGCTGGAGGATTGGTATCAAAGCGTCAACGTCAACCTGAACGGCATGTTCCTGTGCGCACGCGAAGCCTTTGGGATCATGCGGCATCAGGACCCTCAGGGCGGACGCATCATCAATAACGGCTCGATTGCTGCACATGTTCCACGTCCGAACTCTGTGCATTATTCGGCGACCAAACATGCAATTACCGGGCTGACCCGCAGCCTGTCTCTGGATGGGCGGTGCTTTGGAATAGCCTGCGGGCAGATCGATATCGGGAACGCCCGGACACAGATGGTTCAGGGGCTGGTGGACGCGGCGCAGGCAGCGGGGGAAACGCCTGACCCGACCATGGCCGTTGAAGACGCGGCGCGATCTGTTCTGCATATGGCAACCCTGCCGCCTGAGGCGAATGTTCAGTTCATGACCGTCATGGCGACGACCATGCCCTATATCGGCAGGGGATAACCGTCACTTGTCGCGCAACAGACGGAATGCCGTCGAAGCACCCCAGCCAGCAGCAATTGCGATGACCAGAGACATCAGACCGTACCAAACAGGTTGCTGACGCGACATGTTGTACAGGAACCGTTCCAGGCCAACTTTGCGGACATCGATGGTTGTTTCGTACTGCGAAACCACCTCGCCACCGCGCGTCAGGAAGATACGGGCGGCATAATCCCCCTCTGTCAGGTCGGCAGGCATGTCGATTGAGGTGCGGAACAGTGTTTGTTCGTCCACGGCGACCGTGTCTTCGCGGATGGAATACAAGTCTTCTTCCTCGCGAATGCGAACTACCGCGTCTGCGAAATCCTGCGCGCCGCGGATATGCATCGCGGCACCAACGGACCGGATCGCACGTTCTATCGAAATACGATAACGAAGATCTTCGGTGTCAGTCAGAATGTCATCCAACGGCCCGCTGGTTGCGACCGCGTAAAAGCTGGGCGCAAGATCGACGAGAACACTGTCGGTGTTGACCCAGATCCCCAGCTTCCGTTCTTTGCGGCGTACCGTGACAGGCTCGGACGGACCAGCGACCGCAACGATGACCTCGACCGGTGGGCCGGATGGAATCGGGGTTTCCCGTTTGATGGCCCCGAAAATGAGAAGCTCTGAGCCGTCAAAGGTCGCTGTAATCGCAACGCGATCCTGGCTAAGACCAAGGACAACCTGTTCTTCCGCAGCAAACGCGGGCAGGCACAAAAGACAAAAGACGGCAATGAGTGATCGCAGCATCTTCAGTGTCCTCCGCCAGTTCCAAGCGAATAAAGCTCGGCAGGTTCAAGAAGCAGATCAAGCGCAAGCTTGCCGCACACCGCCAGAACCAAAGCAGCCAGCAAAACGCGCAGTTGCTCTGCCGGCATACGCGCGCCAATCACAGTACCGATCTGCGCGCCAATCACACCGCCAACCAGCAGCAGAACCGCCAGAACAATGTCCACCGTATAGTTCGTGGTGGCGTGCAGCATCGTGGTGAAGGCCGTCACAAAGATGATTTGAAACAGCGATGTGCCGACAACAACCTTTGTGGGCATGCCCAACAGGTAAATCATGGCGGGAACCATGATAAAGCCGCCGCCGACACCCATGATTGCAGACAAAACCCCGACGCAAAGCCCAACCAAAACGGGTGGAATGACCGAGATATAAAGACCAGATGTGCGGAATCGCATTTTGAAGGGCAGGGCATGAATCCAGCCCCGTTGACGGCGTTTCGCGGCAACAGCTCCGCCTCTTTTTGCCTTTCGCAGCGCCCTGAGGCTTTCGACGAACATCAGGCTGCCGATGACGCCAAGGAAAACGACGTAACACAGTTTGACCAGCAGATCGACCTGACCCAGGCTTTTGAGATAGTTGAAGACAACCACACCCAAAGCGGCTCCGATCAGGCCCCCGACAAGCAACACAGTCCCCATCTTTAGGTCTACGGTTTTTCGTCGGAAATGGGCCAACACGCCGGAAAAGGACGAAGCAACAATCTGATTGGCCTCGGTCGCAACGGCCACCGCTGGTGGAATGCCGATGAAGAACAGCAGCGGCGTCATAAGAAAACCGCCGCCGACCCCGAACATTCCGGACAAAACGCCAACCATTCCACCCAAACCAAGCAGGAGGAATGCATTCACCGATACTTCGGCTATGGGCAGGTAAATGTACATAATACCGTCACTTTGTGTTTTGCGTCGCTGCGCTGCCGCATGCAGTCCATTGGTAAGCCATTGATGCAGTTTTTTGCATGTATATCATTGTCACATGCCTCCCGGCTCGATGAGCCCAAAGATGTCTTCTGATTGCAAAACGAGATCAGCTTCGATTTTGAAGGCACCGCCCAACGTTAGGGAAGCGCTGACAGAAACTTTGGCTATGGGCAGATAGACTTGCATACCCCCTTAGAGCGGGTGCGGCATGCAAAATCAACTCTGCATGCCGCTCTGCAGCGAACAGGACCCAGAATTGATCCTGAACTGGACTTATCAGCGTTCCTTTACGTACGGTTCGCCACCGGCACGTGGGGGAACGGCTTTGCCGACAAACCCGGCCAGAATCACAACTGTCAGGATGTAGGGCAGGGCGTCCATCACCTGTACCGGGATCACAATTCCGCCCAGGTCGATATTCTGGAATCGCAGGGCAACGGCTTGCAACAGGCCAAACAGCAGACAGGCCCACATGGCATGCCAGGGGCGCCATTTCGCAAAGATGAGCGCCGCCAGTGCGATGAACCCGCGCCCGGCTGTCATTTCCTTGACGAACCCGGCCTGCAATGCGGTGGCCAGATAAGCACCTGCAATGCCGCACAAAACGCCACAGATCGCGACTGCCGCGAAGCGCAGGCCAACGACGGATACGCCCGCTGTATCAACCGCCGCCGGGTTTTCACCCACTGCCCGCAATCGCAGGCCAAAGCGGGTGCGATACAGAACCCACCATGTCGCCGGAACCATCAGAAACGCCACATAGACCAGGATCGAGTGACCCGAGAGCAATTCGGAATAAATCGGGCCGATAATCGGCACACCGCTGATTGCTTCCGCAAATGGGAAATTGATGGGCTCAAATCGCCCACCTCCAAACAGGGACGGTGTCCGCCCGCCTTGCTGGAACCAGCTTTGGGCGACCAGTACGGTCAAACCCGAAGCGAGAAAGTTGATCGCCACGCCCGAGATAAGCTGATTACCTCGGAATGTAATTGACGCCAGCCCGTGGAGCCCCGACAGCAACAATGAAGCTGCAATGCCCGCCAGCAAGCCCAACCAAACTGAACCGGTAACAGCCGCAATGGCTGCGGAAAAGAACGCCGCTATCAGCATTTTGCCTTCGAGGCCAATGTCAAAGATACCCGCACGTTCCGAATAGAGACCGGCCAGACAGGCCAGCAGCAGCGGGGTGGACAGGCGGATGGTCGAATCCAGGACCTGGATGAGGGTAACGAAGAATTCCATCACTCAGCCCTCTTCCGCATACCAAGGAACAGTTTTTCAAGCGGCATTCGCACCATGTTGTCCAACGCCCCGGTGAACAGAATGACCAACGCTTGAATAACAACGATCAGCTCACGTGGGATCGAGGCCCACAAAGCCAGTTCTGCCCCGCCCTGATAGAGGAAGCCAAACAGTAAGGCGGCTAGAAAAACGCCAAACGGGTGGGATCGGCCCATCAGCGCGACGGCGATTCCGATAAAGCCCGCGCCTTCGGTCGAGTTCAGAACCAGCCGCTCGGCCTCGCCCATCACGTTGTTGATGGCCATCAAACCTGCCAGCGCGCCCGAAATGAGCATGGCTATGATGGTGATCCGCACGGGTGAAATACCAGCGTAAACCGCCCCGGTTTCCGAGTGGCCATAGGCGCGGATTTCGTACCCCAGGCGGGTCCGCCAGATCAGTGCCCAGACAACGACACAGGCCAGCAGCGCGATGAAGAACGTGATGTTCGCCGGAGCCCCGCGGAACACCACATTCTCAGCGGTTGAGAACATCGACTGGAAGGTCGGCAGGTGAACGGTTTCGGGGAATCGTGCGGTGGCTGGGTCCTGCGATCCTTGCGGGCGCATGATGTTGACCAGCATGTAGTTCAGGAACGCGGCTGCGATAAAGTTGAACATGATCGTGGTGATCACGATGTGGCTGCCGCGTTTGGCTTGCAAATAGGCCGGAATGGCGGCCCAAAATGCGCCGAACAGCATTGATGCGGCGCAGGCCGCAAGCAAGGCAACGCTCCAATGGGGCCAGTCGACATAAAGGCAGACCATGGCGACGCCAAGCCCGCCCAGCATCGCCTGACCTTCGCCGCCGATGTTAAAGAGGCGCGCATGAAACGCCACGGCAACCGCAAGCCCGGTGAACATGAAATTTGTCGCATAGTAGAGCGTGTAGCCCCAGCCATAGGTCGACCCCAGCGCGCCGGTCACCATAAGCTGAACCGCTTCGATTGGGTTTTCTCCGATGGCGAGGATGACCAGCGCCGACAGGATTGCGGCCAGTATCAGACTGATCAGCGGGATCAGGATGACATCGGCCCATTTGGGCATTTTTTCCATGTTACGCGGCCTCTCCCGCAACACCGGCCATCAACAGGCCCAGTTCTTTTTCATCCGTCTCATGGGGCAGTCGTTCACCCATGATGTGTCCGTCAAACATCACCGCAATCCGGTCGGAAAGCGAAAAGATCTCTTCCAGTTCGACCGAGACCAACAGAATGGCCTTGCCCTGATCACGCAGAGCGACGATCTGCTTGTGAATGAACTCGATCGCACCGATGTCTACGCCGCGTGTGGGTTGTCCGACCAGCAGCAGATCCGGGTTGCGCTCGATCTCGCGTGCGACAACGATCTTTTGCTGGTTGCCGCCAGAAAAGCTCTTGGCCGCCAACCATGGATCGGGCGGGCGAACGTCGAATTTTTCGATCTTGGCTTCGGTATCGGCGCGCAAGGCGGCATTGTCCATGAAGATGCCGCGTTTGTATGCCGGGTCACGATGATAGCCGAAGGCGACGTTTTCCCACGCGTGGAAATCCATAATCAAACCTTCGCGCTGCCGGTCTTCCGGCACATGTGCGATATGCTGGGCGCGGCGGGCCTGACCGTCCGATCCTGCGCCACTCAGTGCCAAAGGCTGACCATTCAATTTGATCGAACCTTGGCCCGGGCGCATACCGCCCAGAACCTCAAGCAGCTCGGATTGTCCGTTGCCAGCCACCCCGGCGATGCCGACGATTTCACCTGCGCGGACGGTCAGATCAATGCCTTTGACCCGTTCCACTCCGGTCGAATCGAAAACGCTCAGCTTTTCAATCTCAAGAATGGGTTTACCGGGTTTGGCAGGAACTTTGTCGACCTGAAGCAGAACCTTGCGGCCTACCATCAGTTCGGCCAACTCTTCGGGGCTGGTTTCGGACGTTTTGACAGTTGCCGTCATCTGTCCCCGTCGCATGACCGAGACGGTGTCGGTATTCTCCATGATCTCACGCAGTTTGTGCGTAATCACGATGATCGTTTTCCCCTCGGCCCGCAGGCGGTCGAGAATGCGGAACAACTGATCTGCTTCAGCCGGGGTCAGTACGCCGGTTGGTTCGTCCAGAATCAGAATCTCAGCCTTGCGATACAACGCCTTCAGAATTTCGACGCGCTGTTGCATACCGACGCCGATCTCGTCGATGCGTTTGTCTGGGTCGACGAACAGTTCGTACTCTTCTTCCAGGTCTTTCAACTCTTTACGCGCCTTGGACAAAGACGGGGCGAGCAGCCCGCCATCTTCGGCACCCAGCACGATATTTTCCAGAACGGTAAAGTTTTCAACCAGCTTGAAATGCTGGAATACCATCCCGATGCCAGCAGCGATTGCGGCCTGGCTGTCAGGGATATCTGTCTTGGATCCGTTGATCCAGATTTCGCCTTTGTCGGCTTTGTAGAAGCCGTAGAGGATGCTCATCAGCGTGGATTTGCCCGCGCCGTTTTCACCGATGATCCCGTGTATTGTACCGGGGGCGACACTGATGGAGATGTCTTTGTTGGCCTGAACCGGCCCAAAGGCTTTGGAAATCCCTTTGAGCTCAATGGCGGGGACGGTCATGTCTTGTCCTCAATTGCCGAAAGGGCCGCACGGACGGCGCGGCAGAGTGGAAAACGGGGCGGAGGAAACCCCCACCCCGTATGTATTTTTAGAACTGCAGTGCCGGGCAGCTGTCGTTCTCGTAATAGCTGACAACGTTGATGTCGCCGTTGATGATGGCGCTACGCGCATCGTCTACAGCGTCTGCCATGCGGACGGACACGAGTGCTTCGTTGTTTTCATCCATCGCAACGCCAACACCGTCTTCGGCCAGACCCATGGTGAAGATACCGGTTTCTACGTCGTCGCCTGCTTTCATTGCTTCATAAACGGCAACATCAACGCGCTTGAGCATCGAGGTCAGAACTTTGCCCGGGTGCAGGTGGTTCTGGTTGCTGTCCACGCCAATCGACAGGATGCCTTCGTCGGCAGCGGTTTGCAGAACGCCAACGCCGGTGCCACCGGCGGCTGCGTAGATCACGTCTGCGCCTTGGCTGATCTGTGCCTTGGTCAGCTCGGATCCTTTCACAGGATCATTCCATGCAGCCGGAGTGGTGCCGGTCATGTTGGCCACGACGTTGATGTCAGGGTTCACAGCCTTTGCACCCTGCGCGTATCCACAGCCAAAGTGACGGATCAGCGGAATATCCATACCGCCGATGAAACCAACAGTGCCCGATTCCGACGCCATCGCGGCCATCATGCCAACCAGGTACGAACCTTCATGCTCGGCAAAGCCAATCTGACGGATGTTTGGAATGTCCAGCCAGTTCACGTCAACAGCGACGAACTTGGTGTCCGGATAATCGCCAGCGACTGCTGACAGCGGATCAGCCATGCCAAAACCCATGGTGATGATCGGGTTTGCACCGGATTCGGCAAAGCGGCGCAGGGCCTGCTCACGCTGTGCTTCCGACTGGATTTCGATCTCACGGTACTTTCCACCGGTCTCATTTGCCCAACGCTGCGCGCCGTTATAGGCGGCTTCGTTGAACGATTTGTCAAATTTGCCGCCCAGATCAAAGATCAGCGCCGGTTCAGCCAGAGCGGCACCTGCAGTCAGAGCGACGGCAGCGGCAGCGCTCATCAAGGATTTCATCAGGGTCATTTCGGTCTCCCAGTTTTATGTTGGCACGGGATCAGATTAGTCCCGTTTACCCACGTTTAGCGAGCATAACTGTTGTGATGGCGGGTATTAAGGGGGTTTGCAACCGTCATGGTCAATTGATTCCTGACCAAATGGTCCAAAAAATGTTCACTTGCCCTTAGGGCAGGCGGCATTCCATCACCAGAGCGTCGGTTTTTGTACCCGTTTCGCGCGAATAATACGCACGCCGCACGCCGCAGCGATGATACCCGCAGCGTTCATACAAGGCGATTGCCGCCACATTGTCAGCTGCGACGTCCAGAAAGGCCCGGTTTGCCTCCATGGCGGCGGCCTGACGGTGCCATTCACGCATCGTTTCCAGGGCCAGCCCCTGACGTTGTACCGAAGGGTGAGTCGCAATTGTCAGCAGCTCGGCCTCGCCCGCGATCACCTGAAACAACGCAAAGCAGCGCGGATCACCAACGTAATGCGTAAACGGGTTGTCCAGAAGGCTTTCAAATTCGCTGGCGGACCAGGGGCGCGACTGCGTGAACGCAGCGGCATGAGTTGTTGCCATGTCGTGCGGCGTCATTCGTCTAACATGACCGGAGGCACATCACGCGACGGGGCCGCGTCTGCGGGCCGGACATACAGCGGTGCCGGCGGTGCGCTGACATCGCGCCAACGTTCAGCCGTCAGACGTGCAATGGCTTGGACGTGTTGGTCCGGGTCATTGCAGGAAAACAGCGGTCCAAGTGCCTCGGCCTCTACCCTGGGCATCAGGCGTGGATCATCGCCGACGGCCTGAACATAAACCTGATCGCGCGGGGCTGGTATACATGGAATCTGGTCCGCACCGCCGAGCTCCATCAAGGCATCGAAGCCTGAAACACCAACGGCAGGGACGCCGAGGCCCAAGGCAAGCCCGCGTGCGGCAGAGACTGAGATTCGAATTCCAGTGAAATTACCCGGGCCGACACCCACGCCTATGGCGTCAAGATCGGACCAAGCGCAACCACCCTGAGCAAGTATGTCTTCGAGCATCGGCATCAGGCGTTCGGCCTGCCCGCGCGACATTGCTTCGGCCCGAGAAGTTATGATTTCACGACCGCGCAACAAAGCGGCCGCGCAATGCGCGGCCGATGTATCAAATGCCAGAATCGTCGGGTCAGACGGCAACAGGGCGAACCTCGGTCACTTCGGGGATGTAGTGACGCAGCAGGTTTTCGATACCCATCTTCAGTGTCAGCGTCGAAGACGGGCAGCCCGCGCAGGCCCCCTGCATGTGCAGGTAAACAATGCCGCGATCAAAACCGTGGAAGGTGATGTCACCACCGTCCTGAGCCACCGCCGGACGCACGCGGCTGTCCAGCAGATCTTTGATCTGATTGACGATTTCAGCGTCTTCCCCAGTGTGTTCTGCATGGCCAGATGCGGCAGTTGCATCTGCACCCATCACGGGTTGACCCGATTGGTAGTGCTCCATCACTGCACCCAGGATCGCCGGTTTGATGTGATCCCACTGAACCTCATCGGATTTGGTGACAGTGACAAAATCGTTGCCAAAGAACACGCCGGTCACACCGTTAACAGCAAAGATTCGTTTGGCCAGAGGAGATTTCTCGCCCGCTTCCGGCGTTGGGAAATCTGCAGTTCCAGCCTCAAGCACCGTTTGGCCGGGCAGAAATTTCAACGTGGCCGGGTTTGGGGTGGATTCGGTCTGGATGAACATGAGGCAGCTCCGTCTGATGTGCCTCTGATATGCGCGCAGGGGCGCGGGAAGTCAAGATTTGGAACGGTTCTAAATTGAAGCCGCGTGTTCCAGCGCCTCATCCAGACGGTCATCGCCCCAATACAGCTCTGCTTCGACCAGAAAACTAGGCGTTCCGAACAGATCAAGGTCTTTAGCGCGGTTGGATTGCGCAAACAGCGCAGCCTTGATGTCCGGGTCCTGCACGCGGCCCAAGGTGTCAGTTGGCAAGCCTGCCGTTTCCAGACAATCCATCAGCACATTCTGATCCGAGATATCGCGCCCCATCCCAAACTCTGCGCTGTAGACCGCCCTGACAAAAGCGGCCCGCCCATTTTGACCTTCAATAGCCAGCGAGAGACGTGCTGCCGAAAGAGAATTCTGCGGAAAAGGATCAGGTCGTACTAATGGCAACCCCCGCGCCGCAC
Source organism: Ruegeria sp. HKCCD4315 (assembly GCF_013112245.1). NCBI lineage: Bacteria > Pseudomonadati > Pseudomonadota > Alphaproteobacteria > Rhodobacterales > Roseobacteraceae > Ruegeria > Ruegeria sp. HKCCD4315. The sequence goes on from NZ_WVRN01000001.1 coordinate 417,775, forward strand.
ACAGGCGTTCCATGTCACGCCACATGTACCGCCCCTTGGCAGGGTAGAGATTAAACGGAGACGTTTGCCATCCCTGAGCTGCAAAAATGGGACCAAGCAGAAAAGGGTGCCATTCGACCGAAACACCCTTGGCTTGCGCCGCGGCTTCGATTCGCATTGCGCTGAGATAGGAATAGGTCGAGGCGAATTCGAACCAGAACTGTATCGTCTTCGCCATCGTCGGTCCTCAGGTGATTTCTTCCAGCTTTTCTTTGCTTAGATCGCCGGGAACAATGGTGATCGGGATCGGAAGGCTGCCCGAGTTTTTTGTCAACTGAGTCACCAGCGGGCCTGGCCCCTTTTTGTCCGTGCCCGCCCCAAGTACAAGCACACCAATCTCGGGATCGGACTGAACATGTTCTATGATCTGTGGCACCGGATCGCCTTCGCGGATGGCCAGTTCCGGTTCCACATTCTGTTTGTCACGCATCCATTTTGCAAAAACCTCATAATGCGCATGGATACGTTCACGCGCTTCTTCGCGCATGGTTTCGGCGACTCCGATCCAGTGGTTGAACTCGTCTGGCGGGATCACCGACAGTATCGTCACTCCGCCACCGGTATGCGCGGCACGCATCGCGGCAAAGCGCATGGCGTTCAGGCATTCGCGGCTGTCATCCAGAACAACTAGAAACTTACGCATGGGTGTCCTCTTCAAGTTTCAGGGATCATGCCCCAGCGGTTGCGCTGTGGCAACTCGGACACGTTCAAAGTGACATGCTAGCGTTCGCTTGCAGCCCAATCCCAGTAAAGTCCACGGGCGCGGCGGGCAATAGGGCCAACTTGAAATTGCGTATCGTCCAGAGCTGTAACAGGTGTCACCTTGTTCATGTTGCCTGACATGAACACTTCGTCTGCCCCGTGAAAATCCTCGAAACTCAAAACCGTTTCGTGGACCGCAACACCGTCGTCGCGCAAGTTCTTGATATGTCGCGCGCGCGTGATCCCCGCCAGAAACGTGCCGTTGGGGGCCGGGGTGAAGACCTCACCATCTTTGACCATAAAGATGTTGGCCGTTGCGGTTTCAGCCACGTTCCCCATCGCGTCAGCGACCAGAGCGTTCGAGAACCCCTTTGACCGGGCCTCTTGCAACATGCGTGCGTTGTTGGGGTACAGGCAACCGGCCTTGGCGTTTACAACTGCACTTTCCAAAACAGGGCGGCGAAACCTTGTGGTTGTCAAAGTGACCGAGGCGGTGTCCGGTGCCATCGGGATCTCTTCCAGACAAATGGCAAAGCCCGTGCTGTTTTCCTGTGGGACAATGGCGGTCTGGTCGCCGTCGATCCCCCAATACATCGGCCGAATATAGACGGCGGTATCTGCGTCGTAGGATTGCAACCCTTCGCGCACCAACTCCACCATATGTTCAGCTGTTACAGTCGGGGTCAGCATCAAAGCTTCTGCAGATCGGTTTACCCGCGCACAATGCGCATGCAAGTCGGGTGCAAGGCTCTCGAAATATCGAGCGCCATCAAAGACAGAAGACCCCAACCAGGCCCCGTGATCGGCGGCGCGCATGATGGGTGCATCCCCTTCATGCCACTGGCCTTCGAAATATGTGCGGATATTCTTGCCTGTTGCCATGATGCCCTCCCAAGCTTTGGGCAAACCTAGGAGGGCGTCAGAAAAAGGTCCAGTGCAATCAGCGTGATGCTGACCCAACCATGCCTACGATTTCGTAGGTCTTTTGCAGGATCGGAGCAGCGATCTCACGCGCACGCTCGGCCCCGCGGGCCAGAATGCGATCAATTTCGCCCTGATCTGCCATCAAACGAGACATTTCGGTCGAGATCGGCGCCAGTTTCGCCACCGCCAGATCGGCAAGCATCGGTTTAAAGTCACCAAACTGCTTGCCGCCGACCTCGGCCAGAACCTGTTCGACACTTTGATCGTTCAGCGCCGCGTAGATATTGACCAGATTGCGCGCCTCGGGGCGATCCTCCAGCCCGTCAACATCCGACGGCAGCGCGTCCGGGTCGGTCTTGGCCTTACGGATTTTCTTGGCAATCGCGTCGGCATCATCGGTCAGGTTGATCCGGCTCATGTCCGACGGATCGGATTTTGACATCTTCTTGGACCCGTCCCGCAAGCTCATGACGCGTGTGGCCGCGCCTTCGATCACCGGCTCGGTGATTGGGAAGAAGTCGACGCCAAAGTCGTTGTTGAACTTGATGGCGATATCACGGGTCAACTCCAGATGCTGTTTCTGATCCTCACCGACCGGCACATGGGTCGCGTGATAGATCAGAATGTCAGCCGCCATCAGCGACGGGTAGGCAAAAAGCCCCAGCGAAGCGTTCTGCTGGTTCTTGCCTGCCTTGTCCTTCCACTGGGTCATCCGTTGCATCCACCCCATCCGGGCGACGCAGTTAAAGATCCAGCCCAGTTGTGCATGTTCGGGCACCTGGCTTTGGTTGAACAAAATCGACTGTTCGGGGTCGATGCCCGCCGCGATAAAACCTGCGCACAGTTCACGGGTGTTGTGGGACAGCGCTGCGGGGTCCTGCCATGTGGTGATCGCGTGCAGATCGACCATGCAATAGATGGTCTCGAAATCTGCACCCTGCATATCCACAAAGCGCTTCATTGCGCCCAGATAGTTGCCCAGGGTCAGCCCGCCCGAAGGCTGGATGCCGGAAAACACGCGCGGCGTGAACTGGGTCTCGGTCATCGAAGGGAACTCCCGTCTGGAAAAATCAGCCCCCGTCGCTTACCCATGAGGCACAGGGACGTCAACAGCCGCGAAAGGCCCGCCCAATGAGCAGTGAGCATTACACACCCGCCGTGAACCCTTTGCCGCCCGTTGTTGTGGCGCTGGTTCTGTTCATCATCGGCATTGAACTCGCTTTTACGCTGGGATCGCGCGGTTTGGTCGGAGGGCCAACAGCGGTCGGCTGGCGGCTGGACGCGATACAACACTATGCGTTTTCGGCGGATATCTTCGACTGGATGGTGCTGAACGGGCGCTGGCCGTTTGAACATGTGATCCGGTTCGTGACCTATCCGTTTGTCTCGGCCAATTTCACGCAGGCGGTGTTTGTCTGCGTTTTCGTTCTGGCCATGGGCAAGATGGTCGGTGAAGTGTTTGGCGGCTTCCCCATGCTGCTGATCTTTGTCGTCTCTGGTATCGGGGGGGCGTTGGCCTATGCCGTTCTGCTGGACCCGCGCTATCCTCTGATCGGAGGGTTTCCACCGGTTTACGGCCTGATCGGCGCATTTACCTGGTTGTTGTGGCGCAAACTATCCTTGGTTGGCGCAAATCAGGCGCGGGCATTTCAGCTCATTGCCGTCCTGATGGGCATTCAATTCCTGTTTGGCCTGATCTTTGGCGGCAATTGGGAATGGGTCGCCGATCTGGGCGGGTTTGCCACCGGTTTCGGCGTCTCTTTCCTTGTCGCACCCGGCGCCTGGGATCGAATCGTTGGGCGCATACGCCGCGACTGATCAGGAGCGGCGCAGGGCGCGTTTGAACTCGGAAAGTTTGAATGCGCCCAAGAGGTGGCCCAGGCCGAAGTAAGAAGCCGCAGCGACCATAATCAGGACAAGCAGCGCCAGATATCTCCAACCGGGAACACTCAACGTCCAACCAAACGCCAGAAGCGCCGCATACAAGACCACGCCCATGCCAATTGAGGCCAGCACGATCCGACCCGCGCGCTGTTTGAACCGGTCATCGAACCGGGCTTCGCCTCCCATGTTGCGCGCGCCTATGGCCAACAGAACGACCATGGCCCAACCCGCTGTTGATGCAGCAATGGCGGGGGCGATCCAGCCCACAAGCGGGAAGAGGCCAAACGCCAAAGCCGCATTCACAATCATTGCCACAACAGCATAGTGAAACGGAGAACGCGTATTCTCGCGTGCGAAATACAGAGGCTGCAGCAGTTTTTGCAGCATGAAGGCAGGTAGTCCGATGCCATAGATGGCAACGGCCAGCGCTGTGGCTGTGGTATCTTCAGAGGTGAATTGCCCCCGTTCGAACAGAACCGAGACCAGCGGGTTCGGGATGACCAGAAACGCCACGGTCGAAGGCAGGGTCAGCAGCAACATGAACTCTCCGGCACGGGAAAACGCGTTGCGCGCACCTTCTTTGTCTTCGGCGCGCAGACGGCGTGACAGGTCGGGCAGCAGAACAATACCGATGGCGATACCAACCACGCCAAGCGGCAGTTGGTACAGTCGATCTGCCGCAAACAGCCAGCTCACGGCCTTTTCGGTTTTCGACGCCACCAATTGGCCGACCACCAGATTGACCTGCGTGACCCCCATCGCCAGAGCTGCGGGGACCGCGATGCGGACCATCCTACGCATCTCGGGCGTGAGTTTAGGCAGGCCGGGCCGAATGCGGATACCTGCCCGTTCCGTTGCAACCCAGACCAGCGCCAATTGAGCGATACCTGCAGCCGGAATAACCGAGATCAGCCACCGAATGACCTCGCCGCCTGAAAGGGCTCCGGCGATCAGCGCCGTACAGGCAAAGATGTTCAACAAAACCGGTGCGGCAGCTGCGGCCGCGAACCGCCCCGTCGCATTCAGGACACCGGAGAATAGCGCGGCCAGAGACATGAACAGGATGTAAGGAAAGACGACATAGCCATAGTCCACCGCCAAATCGAACCGCTCATCACCATAGAAACCTTCGGCTGTCAGCCAAACCAGACCGGGCATGAACACCAGCGCCAGCCCAACCAGTGCCAAAACGGCCAGCGCCAACAGGTTGAACGCATCCTGCGCAAAGCCCTGCGGATTCTCGTCTGCTTCCAGCCGCTTTGAGAACATGGGCACGAAGGCCGCGTTAAAGGCACCCTCGGCAAAAAAGCGGCGGAACATGTTCGGCAGGCGGAAGGCCGCGACAAACGCGTCCATCACCGGCCCGGGGCCGATTAGCGCGGTCAGCAGAATTTCCCGCAGAAATCCCAGAATGCGGCTGGCGAGTGTCCAGAAGCCAACCGTGAAAAAGCCCGAAATCAACCGGATTTGCTTCATGAGGCTGCACGCTCGGCACCCTCGGTGATCGCCTTGCGCAACTTCGCCTCAAGGCCGCGCTGTTTGCTTTCCGAATGGTATTTCAGTCCGAACATGTCCTTGACGTAAAAGGCGTCCACTACCTGTTCTCCGTAGGTCGCAATTACGGCATTCGCAATATACACATTCGCCGCCGCCAACGTCCGGGTCAGGTCATAAAGCAGACCAGGGCGGTCGCGCGTATCAACTTCGATGATCGTGTAGATTTCGGACCCTTCATTGTCGAAAGTGATATGGGTCGGCACGTTGAAGGCCCGTTCGCGTTTCTTGATCTTGTCACGCGATTTCAGGGCTTCCTTGGCAACCACTTCGCCGCGCAGTGTCTTGTGGATCATCTGCGTCAGGCGGGGCAGGCGCGCGGCTTCGAAAGGACGTCCTTCAGCGTCCTGAATCCAAAACGCATCCGTGACGTAACCGTCTTTGGTTGTGTAACTGCGGGCATCCACGACGTTTGCGCCGACAAGGGCCAATGCCCCGGCAATGCGGGCAAAAATCCCTGGATGGTCGCCCATTGCAAAGCAAGCCCGCGTTGCGTCGCGATCTTCGTCAGGTTCAAGCCTGATCTCCATCGCGCCCGGATCACCACTTTGGTCCAGTGCGTGCAGCATCTCAGCAAACTCGACATGCGTCGCCAGATTGAGGCCCTGCCAATACGGATCGTAGTGACGCGCTGTTTCAGTTTTGAGGTCTGACTTGGACCAGCCCGCCAATTCCGTGCGAAGTGCTTTCTTAGCCTCAGCCCCGCGATTGGCGCGGTTGAGGTCTTCCATACCAGTTTCCAGCGCACGCTTGGTTTCTGCGTGCAAGGCGCGCAGCAAGGTGGCTTTCCAATTGTTCCAGGTGTTGGGGCCGACGCCGCGAATGTCACAGACGGTGAGAACGGTCAGCAGATCCAGCCGTTTGACCGTTTGAACGGCCTTGGCAAAATCACGAACAGTTCGCGGGTCCGAAATATCGCGTTTTTGCGCCATGTCTGACATCAGCAGGTGATACCGGACCAGCCATTCAACCGTTTCCGACTCTGATTTGCTCAGCCCCAATCGCGGGGCCACTTTGCGCGCGATCTGTGCACCCAGGATCGAATGATCCTCGGGCCGACCTTTGGCAATGTCGTGCAGGAGTAACGCGACATACAGCACTTTTCGATTGACCCCGCGCTCAAGGATCGAAGAGGCAAGCGGCAGGGACTCCACCAGTTCTCCGCGTTCGATCTGGGCAAGGTTGATGATGCACTGGATGGTATGCTCGTCCACCGTATAGCTGTGATACATGTTGAACTGCATCATCGCCACGATGTGTTCGAACTCGGGCAAAAAGGCCGACAGGACACCCAATTCGTTCATCCGTCGCAAAGCACGTTCCGGGTTGCCGTGTTTCAGCAAAAGATCCAGAAAAATGCGCTTGGCTTCTTTGTCGTTGCGCATTTCATCGTCGATCAGATGCAGGTTGGCGCTAACCAGCCGCATCGCGTCGGGATGGATCAACATGCCGGTGCGCAGCCCTTCTTCGAACAAACGCAGAAGGTTCAGTTTGTCCAGCAGGAATGTTTCCGGGTCCGCCACGTCCAGACGTCCGTGGATCACTTTGTACCCGGCCTTTACTCTTGGGCTTCTGCGGAAAATACGCTCCAACAACGGCGCGCTTTTCATGTGGAGCGCTTCGAGCTTGGTCAGGAAGATCCGTGTCAGTTCACCGACCCGAGTTGCCTCGCGGAAGTAGCGCTGCATGAAGACCTCGACCGCCCGTCGCCCGGCGCGATCCTCGTAACCCATGCGCGCGGCCACTTCGACCTGCATGTCAAACGTCAGTTGCTCGGTGGCGCGGCCCGTCACCAGATGCAGATGCGATCGCACGGCCCACAGGAACTCTTCGGCCTGAACAAAGGTCTCGAACTCTTCCGGGGTGAACAGACCCAGAGGAACGAGTTCTGCCACGTCCTGCACGCCATAGACATATTTTGCGATCCAATAGAGCGATTGAAGGTCACGCAGACCGCCTTTGCCTTCTTTCACATTGGGTTCGACCATGTAGCGCTCACCTTGTTTCAGGTGGCGTTCGTCGCGTTCTTTCAGCTTGGCTTCGATGAATTCGCGTTCGGTTCCTTTGAACAAATCGCTTTTCAGACGTTGGTCCAGCTCGTCCGCCAACGCCTTGTCACCGGCCAGATAGCGTTGTTCCAACATGGCGGTGCGGATCGTGAAATCCTCGGCGCCCAGCCGCAAGCAGTCTTTGATCGTACGAGAGGAATGGCCGACTTTCAGCCGCAAGTCCCACAGAATGTAGAGCATCGATTCGATGACGCTCTCGGCCCAGGCTGTGATTTTGTAGGGGGTTAGGAACAGCAGGTCGACGTCCGAAGATGGCGCCATTTCCCCGCGCCCGTATCCGCCAACGGCCAAAACCGCAATCTTTTCGCCTTGGGTGGGCGTCGCAAGCGGATGTAGGCGTGTGCTGGACACCAGCATCGCCGTACCGACCAGCTGATCCGTTAGATAGGTGTAGGACCGCGTCAGTGCGCGCGCCGCAAAGGGTTGTTTGCCAAAGGCTTCGGCAATAGCAGCGCGCCCGGCCTTTTGCGCGTCGCGCAGAATACGCACCGTTTCAGCCCGCATTTTGCTGTTGTCTGTGCATGACTCAAACGCCAGCGCCAGCGCGTCATTGACGCTGGCACTGTCGAAGATGTCTTCAGCGGGGCAGATTAACGAGGTTTCAGGCACAGGGCTGGCGCCCGGCAGATCAGAAGCCGGCGCCAGAGAAGCTTTGTGGGGCAGGGTCAATCACAACCACCTGTTTGTTCTGGATCGTGGCCACGGCCAGACCGCGTTCGTTGGTGCCGTTCGGACGCAGGCGGAATATGCCGCCAACGCCCTGGAAACCGGCGTTCTGAGTCAGGGCTGCAGAGGTCAGAGCATCGGATTTGCCCTGGCTGACCAACGCGCCGATGGCTGCGATACCGTCATAGGCCAACCCGCTGATCGGATGGGGCGCTTCGCCGTATGTCGCGTTGTAACGTTGACGATATGCCTGAGCCTTGGATGGATCAGGCAGAGCGAACCATCCCCCTTGTACGCCCGGCAGTTCCAACGTCTGTGGCGGAATATCCCAGCGCGTCAAGCCGATAAATTGCGTGGTTGCGGGCGAAACACCTGCCTCAGGCAGCAATTGCGAAAACAATGGCAATGCACCGGCCGTTGTGGCCGTCAGGAAAATCGAATCGGCTCCTGTCGAATCAACCGTGGCTTTGATCGTTGGCACCGAGTTGATAACACCCTGCTGCGAGCGGTCGTAGCCAACAGTACCGGCGTTGTTGACCCGGCTGCTGGCCAGCGCGTTGGCAATCGCAGCCTGGCCCAACTGACCGGCCGCGTCGTTGCTGTGCACGATCACCGTATTGGCCTTGCCCTGGCTGCCTGCAAAGCTCACCAGCCGGTTCGCTGTGTTGTCGAAGGTCGGGCCCAGAACAAAGACGTTGCCGCCTGCGATGCTGGTATTATTCGAAAACGAAAGAACGTTGACGTTGTTACTCAATACCGCCAATCCGGCGGCATTTGCAGCTTGCGCATAGACCGGGCCGATAATGATCTTGGCACCATCCGCAACGGCTTGCTGGGCCACGGCGGTTGCCGTGTTCGGGTTTCCGGCAGTGTCATAAACGCGCAAGTCAATTGTCACGTTGGGCAGATCAGACATTGCCAGACGCGCTGCATTTTCCAGGCTTTGCGCCAATGCCGCATCGCCTGACTGGCCAGATCCGCTGGGCACAAGCAAGGCCACCGGAACCGGAGCAGAAGTATTGATCGACGGTCCACCTCCAAGGCCGCCCGGTTCACAGGCGGCCAGAAACGCTGCGGTTGTCAGGGCAGCGGCGGCTTTCGCCAACTTGCTAACGGGCTTGCAAACGGTGAACATCTAAATGAAAACTCCCTGATCCGACGGCTATGAATGCCTCTGTTCTGTCGAGCCGCGATAATAAACGTCACGCTGTGAGGGTCCAGCTTTGAATTTCCAAAAGATCAGATTGGCTGCGGGCCTGTATTTTGTTGCCACTCCGATTGGAACCGCGCGCGACATTACGCTCAGGGCCTTGGATGTTCTGGCATCAGCCGACGTGATCGCAGCGGAAGACACCCGCAGTTTGCGGCGTTTGATGGAGATTCACGGCATCCCACTCGAGGGGCGCCGGATTCAAGCCTATCATGACCACAGCGGCGCAGGTGCGCGCGATAAACTCATGCAGGCATTGGCGCAGGGGCAATCGGTTGCCTATGCGTCCGAGGCGGGAATGCCGCTGATTGCGGATCCGGGCTATGATCTGGGCAAGCAGGCGGCTGAGGCCGGGCACATGGTGACCTGCGCCCCCGGTGCGTCGGCTGCCTTGACATCGCTGACCTTGGCAGGTCTTCCGACAGACGCTTTCTTTTTCGCAGGGTTTTTGCCCAATGCATCCGGGGCACGCCGCGCCCGGATTGAGGCATTGAAGGACATTCCCGGCACGCTTGTGTTCTACGAATCCCCAAAACGTGTCTCCACCAGCTTGTCAGATCTGGCCATGGTTCTGGGGGCGGATCGACAGGCAGCGCTATGTCGCGAATTGACCAAGAAGTTCGAAGAGATCCGCCGTGGCACCCTCGCGGAATTGGCCGAAGATTATAAAGGCAAGTCAGTCAAAGGTGAAATCGTTGTGCTGGTCGATCGCGGCCATTCGCAAAGCGTTAATGAATCCGATGTAGAAGAGGCACTGAAGCGAGCGTTGGAAAGCCACTCGGTTCGGGATGCGGCGGATCTTGTTTCAAAAATGTATGACCTGCCGCGCCGACCGATTTACCAGAAAGCTCTGAAGCTGGGAAAATGATGACATGGGTCGGCGGACAAATCAGGGCTCTGTTTCCTACCACGCCGGGCAGGCGGCAGAGCTTCGGGTTGCTGAGGATTATGAGCGCCGTGGCATGGCCATTCTGCATAGACGCTGGCGCGGCGCGGGTGGTGAAATCGATCTGATCGCGCGCAACGGGGCTGGGCTTGTGTTCATCGAAGTCAAGAAAAGCAGTAGTTTTGAAAAGGCGGCGGCTCGGATCAGCGCCAAGCAGATTGATCGAATCTACGCCTCAGCTGCTCAGTTTCTAGAGAAAGAGCCAAACGGGCAACTCACCGAAGTGCGCTTTGACGCAGCTCTGGTGGATGGGTCTGGCGCAGTTCAAATCATCGAAAACGCCTTTGGTCACAACTAAGCCCCATTGAACCCCAGGGCCTGCTGGGCCATGTATCTGGCGTGAAACTGAGGGACACGCCATGAAAATCGCCTTTCAAATGGACCCGATTGGGGCCGTGGACATCAACGCCGACAGCTCATTCCGACTGGCGGAAGAGGCGCAGACGCGCGGGCATTCGTTGTTTTTCTACGGGCCGGATCAACTGGCTTATCAGGAGGGCCGCATCACGGCGCGTGGCCACGACATGACAGTGCAGCGGGTCGCAGGTGATCCGGCCGTCTTGGGACCCGAACGCGAGGTTGATCTGGCTGATTTCGATGTGGTCTGGTTGCGACAGGACCCTCCGTTTGACATGCACTACATCACGTCCACGCATTTGCTGGATCGTCTCAAGGGTCAGACGCTGGTGGTCAACGATCCGTTCTGGGTGCGCAATTATCCAGAAAAGCTGCTGGTGCTGGATTTCCCTGACCTGACACCGCCAACAACGATTGCGCGTGATCTGCAAACGATCAAAGCGTTCAAGGAAAAGCACGGCGATATCATCCTTAAGCCGCTCTACGGCAATGGCGGCGCAGGCGTGTTCCGACTGGACGCCAATGACCGCAACCTAACATCTCTGCACGAGCTGTTCACCGGCTTCTCGCGTGAGCCTCTGATCGTGCAGAAATTTCTGCCCGACGTCAGCAATGGCGATAAGCGGGTGATTTTAGTTGATGGTGAGCCCGTTGGCGCGATCAACCGGGTTCCTGCTGCTGGCGAAACGCGATCCAACATGCATGTGGGCGGGCGTCCGGAAAAGATTGGTCTGTCAGAGCGTGATCTTAAGATTTGCGCAGCAATTGGCCCGCTGCTTAAAGAAAAAGGTCAGATCTTTGTCGGGATCGACGTCATTGGAGACTATCTGACCGAGATCAACGTGACCTCCCCCACCGGCATTCAAGAGCTTGAGCGCTTTGATGGCGTCAACATCGCCGAAAAAATCTGGCAGGCCATCGAAGCCAAGATCTAAGCCATGACCCGGGCGCTGATGCGAAAGCTCAGCGCCTCGGCTACGTGCGCTCTGCGCACGTTTGTGGATGCTTCCAAATCGGCAATTGTGCGCGCCACGCGAAGAATGCGATGAAACGCGCGGGCGGACAGGCCAAACCGGTCTGCCGCTTTCAGCAACAGCTCTTTACCTTCGGCATCGGGTGTTGCGATCTCTTCCAGAACCTTCCCTTCTGCATCCGCGTTTTGGCGCATATGTGGGGTGTCTTGAAATCGGTTCGCCTGAATGGCGCGGGCGTTTTGGACCCGTACAGCAACTGTAGCGGAGCTGTCGCCGGATGGCGGCAAATCAAGATCAGTGAATTCCACCGGCGGTACTTCAATCCTCAGGTCGAACCTGTCCATCAACGGCCCTGATATGCGGTTCAAATAGTCCTCACCACAGCCCGGCGCGCGTGAGCAGGCACGAGAGGGGTCCGTCAGATAGCCGCATTTGCAAGGGTTGGCTGCGGCCACCAGCATGAACCGGCAGGGATACTTCACATGCGCATTTGCGCGCGCCACCATAACCTCGCCGGTTTCGATGGGCTGGCGCAAGGTTTCCAGAACAGTGCGTGGAAACTCAGGAAATTCATCCATGAACAGCACGCCGTTATGAGCCAGCGAAATCTCACCGGGTTTTGCGCCTTTGCCGCCCCCGACGATTGCGGCCATGGATGCCGTATGATGGGGCTCGCGAAAAGGGCGCGTGCGATTGATGCCGCCTTCGTCCAGCAAACCGCACAAGGACTGGATCATCGAGGTCTCTAAAGCCTCAACTGCGGTCAGGGGGGGCAAGATTCCGGGCAGCCGCGCGGCCAGCATGGATTTACCCGATCCCGGCGTTCCGATCATGATCAGGTGATGACGTCCTGCGGCAGCGATCTCCAGGGCGCGTTTGGCGCGTTCCTGCCCTTTTACATCGCGCAGATCCCGCGCGCTGGGCGTCAGGTTCACCTCGCCGGGCTGGGCGGCTGGTAGGGGGGATTGGCCCGAGAAATGGCGCACAACATCGCCCAGAGACCCCGCGCCGATCACCTGCGTTGCGTCAACCCATGCCGCCTCGGCGCTGGAGGCGCGGGGGCAGAGCAACATACGATCATCAGACGCCGCCGTCATCGCCGCGGGCAGGGCACCGACCACCGGGACCAGAGAACCGTCGAGTGAAAGCTCTCCCAAAGCTACGGTGCTTTCAGCGGCGTCGGCTGGAATGATCTCTAGGGCCGACAGCAGCGCGACGGCTATGGGTAGGTCGAAATGGCTGCCTTCTTTGGGTAGGTCGGCGGGGGACAGGTTGATGGTGATCCGCTTTGAGGGCAAGGCGATTGCCATCGCGCTCAGCGCGCTGCGCACGCGATCACGGGCTTCGGATACCGCCTTGTCTGGCAGGCCCACGATGGAAAAGGCGGGCAGGCCGGGGGATACGGCGCACTGCACTTCGACAGGGCGGGCATCTACCCCTTGGAAGGCAACGGTATGTGCACGAGCGACCATGGCAGTCCTGTTCTTGGTTAACGGGACGTTGCTGCCATGGTTGTGGTTTAAGAGTCGTTAACGGATGCGCGCAAGGCGGTGAATTTGGGCCACGCGCCGGGGTCAGCCACAGTTTTGTCGCGGCAGAATGGATTGCAGAACCCCCAGCATTGGCCATCCAATTCCAGAAAATCCGCAACCGGTCTGCCGGAATACGGACAAGCCTCGTTGAGGGAAGGGCCGCCTGATACCGGTTTGGCGTTCGAGTCCCCTCCGACCGGCCAGGGCATCGATGACAACTCTTGCGGATAGGGGAATGGGTCATACTGAACTGTCATACCCATTGCGCGCCATTGTCTGACGGCTGGGTCCGACAGGAGGTCTAAACAATAGGCCCGGTTCGCCTCGGACACGGGCAGCCCATAGCCGATGATCCGTGCTGCGACGGGCGTGTAGAACACATCTGCCAGCGAATAGGTGCCGAACAACGGACCGTCTTGCGCACCCGAGATACGCCGCGCGTGTGCCCAGAGTGTCTCAATCCGTTCAAGATCTGCCAGCGTTCCAGAAGACGGAACAAATCCTTTCCAAACGTGCCGCAACTGCATTGCGCATTGGCCGCGCAGGGCGCTGAACCCTGCAACCATCTCAGCGCAAAGCCAGCGGGCGGTTGCTCGTGCGGCGGGATCTTCAGGCCACAATTGCGCGTCTGGGTGACGCTCGGCCAGCGTTTCGGCCATGGCCAGGCTTTCGCCCAAAACCGTTCCCTCGGGCAGGCGCAGCGCGGGAACCAGACGGGCTGGGGCCAGCGGTTCCATGTCTTGTTTCATGCTGCCCGAGTACAGGCCAATCATGTGGCTGCGGTAAGGCAGATTGAATTTCTCAAGCATCAACCACCCGCGCATGGACCAACTGGAGAAGAGGCGGTCACCGATATACAGATCATAAGTCATGCATGAACGATGCCGCAGGCCGGTGGCCCAGTAAAACAGTGATTTGTGCGGGGTCAGTTCACGGAAGGTGATTGATCTTGCCGACCGTCCATGAGTTGGCATCTAAGGTAATGTCTGTGACAGACAGATTATCGATCCTGTGCGAAAAGGTTTGCTGCCCATCTAGATCCAAAGCGCGTTGTACTTGCGTGAGGATCACGCCGAAATGCGCGACGATCACCAGATCGCGCCCCGTGTGCTGAGCCACAAGCGCGTCGATTGCGGTATCGACCCGATTGCGGACGTCGTTCCAGCTTTCGCCCTTCGGTGGGCGGACGTCGCCGGGGTTATCCCAATAGGCAAAGGCCAGTTCAGGGTCTTCTGCTTCGATATCGGCGAAGCCGCGCAATTCCCAGCTTCCAAAGTGGATTTCCCGAAGGTCCGGATTGTGAGGCAAGCGAAGGCGCGGCCCCTGAATTGCTGACGCTGTGTCTACAGCGCGCGACAAGTCGGAAGAGATCACAATTGCCTCGGACGGCAGATGATCATGCAGGCGTCTCAAGGCTGCTGTATCGCTCAGGTCCGCAGGCAGATCCGACCAACCGACCATGGTTTTTGCATGTGTCGGCCCGTGACGGACAAGATGCAGGCGCGTCATGGCAATTGGCCTTTCAGAACAGATGGTAATCCGGCTGTCACCTGTACGACCAGATCCGCCTGCGCCGCCAAGGCTATGTTCAGTCGCCCCTGCGCCTCGCGGAATTGGCGAGCGAGGGCGTTGTCCGGGACGATCCCGTGACCTACCTCGTTCGAGACAATCACAACCTGGGCCGGGCAGTCGTTCAGGGCGTCCAGCAGATTGGTCTGTGCCACTTCCAGATCGGATTCCGCCAGAAGATGGTTGCTTAACCACATGGTGGCACAGTCGATCAGACAAATCTGATCGTGCGGCAAGCGGGCCAGCACCGGTCCCAGATCAAGAGGTTCCTCAAACGTGGTCCAGCCGTCGCCACGCTGTGTCAGATGGCGCTTAACCTTTTGGCGCATCTCGTCATCAAACACTTGTGATGTCGCAAGATAATTCCTGCTTTTCCCTGTGGAAACAATAAGTTCTTCAGCAAAAGCCGACTTGCCCGAGGCAGCCCCCCCAAGAACCAAGGTTAAATCTGACGACACAATTCTTACCTTTGGATGATCCACTTAGTGTTGTTTTGCGTATCGGTCATAGGTCGGCAAAGCAAGCCCGGCCAGCGCCTGCAAAACAGGGGAGAGGTTGATGGCACTGGATAACGCGACAGACTTTTCGATGTCCCGGCAAGCGATGAAGGCTGAGTTGCTGGATGCGGAAACCGAACTAAAGCTGGCTTACGCGTGGCGCGATGAGCGTGATGAACAAGCTCTGCATCGGTTGATCACCGCATATATGCGGCTGGCGATTTCGATGGCAGCTAAATTTAAACGCTATGGCGCGCCGATGAACGACCTTATTCAAGAGGCCGGGCTGGGTCTGATGAAGGCGGCAGACAAGTTCGACCCTGATCGCGGTGTGCGCTTCTCGACCTATGCCGTGTGGTGGATCAAAGCGAGCATTCAGGACTATGTGATGCGCAATTGGTCAATGGTTCGGACCGGGTCCACATCTGCCCAAAAGTCGTTGTTTTTCAATATGCGGCGGGTTCAGGCCCGGTTGGAACGCGAGGCAGCTACCGAAGGTTTGGAGTTAGATCGTCACCAGCTTCATCAGATGATTGCCACCGAAATTGGTGTTCCCCTGCGTGATGTCGAAATGATGGAAGGGCGTCTTTCCGGTTCAGATTTCTCGCTGAATGCGGTGCAGTCTGCGGACGAAGATGGGCGCGAGTGGATCGATGCGTTAGAGGACGATCGCGAACAGGCTGCGGAATCTGTTGAACACAGCCATGATACGGCGCAACTGCGCGAGTGGTTGCTGATCGCGATGAACGCGCTGAATGACCGCGAACGTTTCATTGTGCGCGAGCGCAAGCTGCGAGAGCCTGCAAGGACGTTGGAAAGCCTTGGAGATGAGCTGGGTCTATCAAAGGAACGTGTTCGCCAGCTAGAGGCCGCGGCTTTTTCAAAAATGCGTAAGAACCTTGAAG
This sequence comes from Ruegeria sp. HKCCD4315, assembly GCF_013112245.1. NCBI lineage: Bacteria > Pseudomonadati > Pseudomonadota > Alphaproteobacteria > Rhodobacterales > Roseobacteraceae > Ruegeria > Ruegeria sp. HKCCD4315. Next base: position 433,603 of record NZ_WVRN01000001.1, read on the forward strand.
GTCAGTCGCGCGAGGTGCAACACTTCATTGCATGAAACATCTTGCGATTCTTGTGTGTGTTCTGGGTCTTATGGTCGCCGCAGTGCGACCTGGCGGAGCTCAGGCTTTAATACCTGACACCGCGCTGACTGCGATGCAGGGCGCCGATGTCTTGATACTTGGTGAGGTGCACGACAACCCCACCCATCACCACATTCAGGCTGCAGCACTGACCGCTTTTTCTCCTTCGGCAGTTGTGTGGGAAATGGTCACTGAAGAAGGCGCTCAGCGGTTGGCGCAAAAGGCAATGTCGGACCCGGAAGAGTTGGGTCGTATCCTGAAATGGGCTGAAAGCGGATGGCCTCCGCTCAGCATGTATTACCCTGTTTTCCAAGCCTCAACGGCGCCTGTGTACGGTGCAATGGTGCCAAGGACTGCCGCACGCGCTGCGATGGAACGCGGGGCGGCCACCGCTTTGGGCGCGGATGCGGCGCGATTTGGTTTGACGGTCCCTTTGCCACCCGATGAACAGGCAGCGCGAGAGGCGGATCAAATGGCCGCTCATTGCGACGCGTTGCCTGCTGAAATGCTGCCTCAGATGGTTGCAATTCAACGCTTGCGTGACGCGGTGCTTGCCCGCGCAGTGGTGCGTGCGATGGAAGAAACCGGCGGACCGGTTGCAGTGATCACCGGCAATGGTCACGCGCGCAAGGATCGTGGGATCCCGACCTATCTTGCGCGTCTTCAGCCGGGTTGGAAGGTTGTTGCAATAGGACAATCCGAGGACGGGATTATCGATGGTGATTTTGACGTGGTAATCGACAGCCCATCGATAGAGCGCGAAGACCCCTGCGCTGCGTTCCAGGTGCAAAATTAATCTCTGGAACTACCTGCTGGCCTTGCCTAATGTCGGGGCCGACCGGGACGGGAAGGGCTGAACATGCTGTCATCCAAACGCATTTTGCTGATCATTGGCGGGGGGATTGCGGCCTATAAGTCGCTGGATCTGATCCGCAGGCTGCGCGAGCGTGGAGCGGCTGTGACACCCGTTCTGACCCGCGCAGCGGAAGAGTTTGTAACCCCCTTGTCCGTGTCCGCACTTGCAGGCGAAAAAGTCTATCGCGATCTGTTCGATCTGACCGATGAGGCTGAGATGGGGCATATTCAGCTCTCACGCTCGGCCGATTTGATCGTCGTGGCCCCTGCAACGGCGGATCTGATGGGCAAGATGGCCTCTGGGCTGGCCAACGATCTGGCATCGACCGTTCTGATGGCGACTGACACGCCTGTTCTTTGCGCGCCCGCGATGAATGTACGGATGTGGGATCACCCGGCAACGCAACGCAACCTAAAGCAGCTGCAGGCGGATGGGGTGCGTTTTGTTGGGCCAAATGAAGGCGACATGGCCTGCGGCGAATACGGTCCGGGCCGCATGTCCGAGCCGTTGGAAATCGTTGCGGCGATTGAGGCTCAACTGACAGCGGGACCTTTGGCTGGAAAACGTGTGCTCGTGACCTCCGGCCCCACGCACGAACCGATTGATCCTGTGCGCTATATCGCGAACCGGTCGTCCGGTGCGCAAGGCTCCGCTGTGGCACAAGCGCTGGCGGATTTGGGGGCCGAGGTGATCTTTGTTACCGGTCCCGCAGATGTGCCCCCTCCGGCAGGTGTACAGGTCGTACCGGTCGAGACGGCGCAACAGATGTCTGACGCGGTCGATGCCGCTCTGCCCGTCGATGCGGGCGTGTTCGCGGCGGCGGTCGCCGATTGGCGTGTGGCAAGCGCATCGGACAAGAAACTGAAGAAAAGCCGGGATGGCCTGCCGGTTCTGGAATTTGCCGAAAACCCGGACATTCTGAAACGTGTATCCCAGATGGATGTGGGCCGCCCGCCGCTGGTGGTGGGCTTTGCGGCGGAAACGGACGATGTGGTTGAACACGCCACCGCCAAGCGCCTTCGCAAAGGCTGCGATTGGATCGTTGCGAACGATGTCAGCCCGGCAACCGGCATCATGGGTGGGTCCGAGAATGCGGTCATTCTGATCTCGGGCAGTGGCGCCGAAGAATGGCCGCGCTTGGGCAAGGACGAAGTTGCCCGGCGTCTGGCGGCAAAGATCGCGGACGCATTGGCAGACTGAAGGAAAGGCAAGGGCATGGTTGCAATTCGAGTGATCCGCGAAGACGGCGCAGACCCGGCTATCGCGCTTCCGTCTTACGAAACGGCTGGTGCCGCCGGTGCGGATGTGCGCGCCAACTTGCCAGGTGGCACCCCTGTCGTGTTGGAACCCGGCCAACGCGCTCTCGTGCCAACCGGCCTGCGCATCGAAATACCTCAGGGGTACGAGGTTCAGGTCCGTCCTCGCTCGGGCCTTGCACTGAAACACGGGATTACACTGCCCAACACGCCAGGCACCATCGACAGTGACTATCGCGGACCCTTGGGGGTGATCGTGATGAACGCGGGCCAGGACCGGTTCGAGATTGTTCATGGCGAGCGCATCGCGCAACTGGTAGTCGCTCCGGTCGTGCAAGCCACATTCGAACTGGCTGATGAATTGGGTGAAACCGGTCGCGGGTCCGGCGGCTTTGGCTCAACCGGGCGCGGTTGATGCTGCTGGTTTTTGTTCTGGCCGCGGGACTTTGGGGTGTTGGCTATATCGCCGGCACGTCAAAAACAGCGCGTGTGGTTTCGGTCAGTGTGCTGTTAGCCGGAGTGATCCTGTCTCATCTGATCTTGCCAGACGGGCATCCGCTGCGTCAGGCGACAGGCGGCTCGGCGGCAATGTGGCTGATCCTTGTGGGTTTCGGCGCGATTGTTTTGGTGTATGGCAGGGGGCTGAAGGCTTTGCGCAATCGCGCAAAGCCCGTTTCAGATCAGGAACCTGCCATGCCCATCGACCGATTTACCGAGACCGAGTTGGACCGCTATGCCCGCCATATTGTTTTGCGCGAATTGGGCGGTCCGGGGCAGAAAAAGCTGAAAAAAGCACGGGTTCTTGTGATTGGCGCGGGTGGTTTGGGTGCCCCGGCTTTGCAATATCTGGCTGCAGCGGGTGTGGGCACAATCGGTGTCATAGATGATGACGTTGTCGAGAACGCCAACCTGCAGCGGCAGGTCATTCACCGGGACACAGATATCGGCATGCCCAAGGTTTTCTCGGCACAGCAGGCGATGGAGGCGCAGAACCCGAACGTGGTGGTTCTGCCCTATCATCGCCGGTTGGGCGATGAGATTGCGGCCGATCTGTTTGCCGATTTCGACCTGATCCTTGACGGGACCGATAATTTTGACACGCGCTATCTGGCCAACCGCACGGCCGTCGCGCTGGGCAAACCTCTGATCTCGGGGGCTTTGTCGCAGTGGGAAGGGCAGCTGAGTGTGTTCGACCCGGCCTATGGCACCCCGTGCTATCAGTGCATTTTCCCCGAGGCGCCAGCCCCCGGTCTGGCCCCGTCCTGTTCCGAAGCCGGGGTGATCGGCCCCTTGCCCGGCGTTGTTGGGTCGATGATGGCGGTTGAGGCGATCAAGGTGATCACGGGCGCAGGCATGGCTTTGCGTGGCGAGATGCTGATCTATGACGCTCTGTACGGCGAAAGCCGCAAGATAACGCTGACCCGTCGCGCCGATTGCCCAGTCTGCGGCACCGCGAACGATTAACCTTTCTTTACGCAGGCTTTGGGTTCTGGAACACCCGGCCTTGGCGACTTAGCTATAGGGTCAAAGGAGATCCGAATGACCAACCCGATCCTGTCCAGCTGGACCACCCCGTTTGAAATTGCCCCCTTTGCCGAAATCTCGGACGATGATTTCGCCCCGGCGCTGGATCAGGCAATGACGGCGCATAACGATCAGATCGCGGCGATTGCCGAGAATTCTGACGCTCCGACCTTTGCCAATACGATTGAGGCTTTGGAGGCTGCGGGCGAGCAGTTGGACAAGGTTCTGTCGGTCTTTTTCACGGTTGCAGGGGCAGACAGCAATCCCAGACGGGAAGAGTTGCAGCGAGAGTTCTCCCCCAAGCTGTCGGCACATTTTTCCGGCATTTCCTCGAACAAGGCGCTGTTCAAACGCGTGGCCGATCTATGGGCGCGGCGCGATGATCTGAACTTGACAGAAGAACAGGCGCGTGTGCTGATGTTGACCCATCGCGGTTTCGTGCGTGCTGGCGCAGCACTGGCAGGGGAAGACGATACCCGGATGCAAGAGATCAAGTCGCGCCTCGCCTCTTTGGGGACGTCCTTTACTCAAAACCTGTTGGCAGATGAGCGGGACTGGTTCATGGACCTGACCGAAGAGGATCTGCAGGGCCTGCCGGATTTCGTCGTGGACGCGGCCCGCGCTGCGGGGCAAGAGAAAGAGGCACAAGGGCCAGTTGTAACCCTGTCGCGGTCGCTGATTGTACCGTTCCTGCAATTCTCACCTCGTCGGGACCTGCGCGAAAAGGCATATCGCGCCTGGGCCGCGCGTGGTGCCAATGGCGGCGACACCGACAACCGCGACATCGCTGCCGAGATTTTGGCGCTGCGTGAGGAACGCGCCAAGCTGCTGGGCTATGACAGTTTCGCCGACTACAAGCTGGAAACCGAAATGGCCCGCACACCGGACCGTGTGCGTGAACTGTTGATGCAGGTGTGGGAAGCGGCAAAATCCCGTGCCGATGCTGACGCCGAGATCCTGACACAGATGATGCAGGAAGACGGCATCAACGGCCCGCTGGAAGCCTGGGATTGGCGCTACTACGCCGAAAAGCGGCGCAAGGCGGAACACGATCTGGATGAGGCGGCCCTGAAACCCTATCTGCAACTGGATCGTATGATCGAGGCGTCTTTTGCCTGCGCAAACCGTCTGTTCGGGCTGGAATTCGCGCCGCTGGACGTTCCGCTCTATCACCCGGATTGCCGGGCTTGGGAAGTCACACGTGACGGGCAACACATTGCCGTTTTCATCGGTGACTACTTTGCGCGGGGATCGAAGCGGTCTGGTGCGTGGTGCAGCGCGATGCGGGCGCAGGCGAAATTCCCGCAGGTTCAGGCACCTATTGTGATCAATGTCTGCAATTTTGCCAAAGGTGATCCGGCGCTACTGTCTTATGACGACGCGCGGACATTGTTCCACGAATTCGGCCATGCCCTGCACCAGATGCTGTCGAATGTGACCTATGAAAGCATTTCTGGCACCTCGGTTGCGCGTGATTTCGTAGAACTGCCCAGCCAGCTTTACGAACACTGGTTGGAAGTGCCCGAAGTTCTGGCCGAATTTGCTACCCATGCCGAAACGGGCGAGCCAATGCCGCAAGAGATGCTGCAGAAGGTGTTAAACGCCGCCAATTTCGATCAAGGGTTCCAGACGGTGGAATATGTTGCCTCGGCGCTCGTTGATCTGGCCTTCCATGACGGCGACGCCCCGGCAGATCCGATGGCAAAACAGGCCGAAGTTCTGGCGGATCTGGGAATGCCACATGCTATCGGAATGCGCCACGCCACGCCCCATTTTGCCCATGTCTTTGCCGGTGATGGCTATAGCTCGGGCTATTACAGTTACATGTGGTCCGAGGTGATGGATGCCGACGCCTTCGCCGCCTTTGAAGAGGCAGGCAGTGCCTTTGATCCCGAACGCGCCAAGGCGCTGGAAGACAACATCCTGTCCACCGGCGGGTCGCGAGAGGCAGAAGACCTGTATCTGGCGTTCCGGGGTCGATTGCCGGGTGTGAACGCCCTGTTGAAAGGCCGCGGTTTGATCGCGGCCTGAGTTCAGTAGCCCAGAGTGCGATCTACGAGGTGCACAAAGGGCTCTCCGGCCTCACCGCGCCGGATATTCTCGCAAATGACCTGCGCGGCTGTGATCGGGCGGGTTTCAGACGCGATATGCGGAGTGACAGTGACGTTCGGGTGCGCCCAATAGGGGTGATCGGCAGGCAAGGGCTCGATACGAAACACGTCCAGTGTTGCGTGGCCGACGTGACCTGTGTTCAGGGCATCCAATAGCGCATCGTCATCGATCAGCGGGCCACGACCCGGGTTGATGATCCGCGCGCCCTTAGGCAGCAAGGCCAGCGTTTCGGCGTTCAGCGCGTTTTCTGTGGCAGGTGTATCAGGAAGCAACAGCACCACGATCTCTGCCTGAGAAAGCGCTTGCCGTAATCCTTCTGGACCATGCAGACAAACAATGCCGGGAATGTCTTTGGCGGTACGGCTCCAACCGGAGACTTGAAAGTTCAGCGCTGTCAGGGCTCGGGCTGCGGCCTCACCCAACGTGCCCAATCCCAAAATACAGACGTTACGCTCTTGGGCCAAGGGCGGGGCAGCAGGGGTCCAGACGCCATCCTGAACGGTAATGTGCTGGTCCATGCCCAGATGGTAGCGCAGGACGTGGCCCACAACCCATTCGGTCATGCCCTGCGTCAGCCCGTGATCCACCATCCGCGCCAATGGGACAGTCAGCGTTTCATTATCCGCGATCTTCTCGACACCTGCCCAAAGGCTCAACACCGCTTTCAATCGCGTATAGGGGGTGAAGTCTTGCAAACCGCCATTCGGAGCATAGACGACATAGTCCACTTGATCCGGCTCAAACTCGGTGCTCAGCCGTGCGTCGACATTGGCCTCTGCCAGGAAATTGGTCAGCAGCGGCTCATACACGGGCCAAAGCGCAGGGCGCGCGGAAAACAGGACGTTTGCGGGCATCGGGGGCCTTTCAGATCAACGGGGGCGGTGGATATGTGCGCTTTGTACGATGCCAAACGCGGCCATCAGCACCAACATGGCCGAGCCGCCATAGCTGACCATTGGCAGCGGCACACCAACGACCGGCGCCATGCCCATCACCATCGACATATTGACGGCGAAGAACAGGAAAAAGTTCAGCGCAATGCCCAGAGTGACCAGCGAAGAAAACCGATCCTTGGTCGCAAGCGCTGTAACCATGCAGAATACAAGGATCAGCGCGTACAGGATTAACAGGGTGATGCCGCCGACAAAGCCGAACTCTTCCGCCAGCGTCGTGAAAATGAAGTCGGTGTGCTTTTCAGGCAGGAAGTTCAACCGGGACTGTGTCCCTTGCATGAACCCACGTCCATTCCAGCCCCCGGACCCAAGGGCGATCTTGGACTGGGTGATGTGATACCCGGCCCCAAGTGGGTCGGTCGAAGGGTCCAGAAAGGTGTCAATCCGGCGGAACTGATAGTCCTTGAGCAATTGCCATTCGGTCCCGCGGCTGTTGAACACAGCGGCGATCAAACCTACCACCGCAGCGATAACAGCCGCAAAATACGCCCAGTGGACGCCTGCGAGGAACATCAAGCCGCCGCCTGCCGCCAACAACAGGATCGACGTGCCCAGATCGGGTTGTTTCAGAACCAGCAGGGTAGGCAATATGATCAGGGCCACCGGAATAAAGACCCATAGCGGTCGGGACGTCTTGTGGGATGGCAGCCAGTCGTAATAGGCCGCCAGGACCATGACCAGCGCGACCTTCATGACCTCTGAGGGTTGCAGGCGCATGAAGCCAAGGTCTATCCAGCGCTGCGCGCCCATGCCGATGGTGCCGAACAGCTCGACAAACACCAGCAACGCGACCGAACCCAGATAGGCCAGAACGGACATGTTGCGCCAGAACCAGATTGGCACCAGTGCAATGATGAACATTGCAGTCAGGCCAAGACCGAACCGTTCCATCTGCGGCTCGGCCCAGGGCGTCCACGAACCACCCGCAACCGAATACAACATCAGGAATCCAGCGCTGGCCGTGCTGATCAGCAGCAGGGTGAGCGGCCAGTTCATGTACAGGAATTTGCGAAATCCCGACGGTGTCGATTTGACCGCGTACTCAAGATAGCTCATGCGCGGTCCTTTCCGTCAGGACGCGCTTTGGGGCGACGGTCGCCCTCAAGCCGTTTTTGCTGTTCCTTGATACGGTCACGGTCGCCAACCGGATAAGCGTCGAGCGGCGGTGTGCCGTTGTAAAGGGCCTGAAGCATGATGTCCCGCGCCACCGGGGCTGCGGCCTTGGACCCCCCGCCGCCATGCTCGACCACGACGGCAATCGCGTATTTGGGTTTGTCGTACGGGGCAAAGCTGACGAACAACGCGTGGTCGCGGCGTTCCCAGGGTAAGTCTTCGTTCCGGATCACGCCTGCTGCACGTTCGGCCTTGGTAATGTTTCGTACCTGGCTGGTGCCGGTTTTACCCGCCATGCGGAAATCCTCCGCGATAATACGGCTGCGATAGGCCGTGCCACGACGGTCGTTTGAAACAGACCACATCGCTTCGCGGATATACTTGAGATTGGCGGGACTGATCTCAAGCGGTTCCCCCGCGCCGCTGGGCTGTTCAACCCCGTTGATCGACCGCACCAGACGAGGCGAAACCGCACGGCCAGTGGCGATCCGCGCGGTCATGACAGCCAATTGCATGGGCGAGGCCAACATAAAGCCTTGTCCGATGGAGGCGTTTGCGGTGTCGCCGATTAGCCATTCTTCGCCGTGGATCCTTTGTTTCCATTCCTGATTGGGCGCCAGTCCAGCGCGTACAGCGGACATAGGAATTTCATGCTTGATGCCCAGTCCAAGCGTGTTGGCCATCTCAGAGATTCTGTCGATGCCGACCTTTATCGCCACGTCGTAGTAGTACACGTCGCAACTGCGTTTCAGTGAAGTGTTGAGGTCCACCATGCCATGGCCGCCACGCTTCCAGCAGTGGAAGCGACGGCTGCCGACTTTCAGATGGCCGGGGCAGTAAACGGTGTTTCCGGGGCCGACGACTCCGGCCTCAAGCGCTGCCAACGCCGTAACCATTTTAAAGGTCGAACCCGGAGGGTAAGTACCCTGAACTGTCTTATTTGCCAGCGGGCGGTACTTATCTTGCGTCAGCATCCGGTAATCTGCGACCGAGATACCACGCACAAACAGGTTGGGATCGAAACTGGGGGCCGAGGCCATCGCGCGCAGGTCACCGGTTTCACAATCGATGACTACGGCAGCGGCGCTTTCGCCAGCCAACCGGGCCTGTGCGTATTGTTGCAGGTCCGCGTCAACGGACAGCTGCAAGTCGGCCCCGGGCTGGCCTTCCTGTCGGTCCAGCTCGCGCATGACACGGCCGGTTGCGTTGACTTCGACACGCTTTGCACCGGCCTTGCCGCGCAATGAGATTTCCTGTTTTGCCTCAAGACCCACTTTGCCGATCTGAAACCGGGGGATTCGCAGAACGGGTTCAGGGTCTTCGATCTGGCTGAGGTCGTAGTCACTGACCGGTCCGACGTAGCCCACGATATGAGCAAAGTCTTCATAGCGTGGATATTGCCGCGTCAGACCAACTTCGGGTGTGACACCCGGCAAGGCGGGGGCATTGACGGCAACTTTCGATATGTCCTCCCACGTGACCTGATCGGCCAGCGTGACCGGCAGGAACGGGGCCGAGCGGCGCATCTCGGTCCGGGCGCGTTCGATCTCATCATCGTTCAGCGGGATCAGTTCTGACAATTTTCCGATCACCTGATCCACATCGCCGGCGTCTTCGCGCACAATGACGATTCGGTAGGATGGTGAGTTCTGGCCAATGATCTGCCCGTTGCGGTCGTAGATCCGTCCGCGATTTGGGGGGATTAGACGGATGTTGATGCGGTTTTCTTCGGCCAGCAGGCGATACTCATCGGCCTGATCCACCTGCATGAACCGCATACGTGCCGCCAGCCCGCCAATGAAGGCTGCCTGCAGGCCGGCCAACAACAGCGCACGCCGTGGCAAGCGTTTATAGGCCAGGCCCTGTGATTTGGGCTTGCGCGGCTTCATGCCCGACCTCCTTCCGCGCCGGTATCAGAAACGGTCATGCGACGGACACCGAACACGCTTTGGCTCAGTGCAACGATGACCGGATAACAGGCAATTGTCAGCACGAGCTGGATCATGACAGGCAACAAAGCGGCCTGTTGCACGGACAAGATTGAAAGAACGATCCTGTTCGCGAAAAACACACCCGCGATGACCACGCTAACCGACATCCATTCTCCGACGAAACCGGCATCTTTCATACCCGGTGCCGCCGAACGCAGATAGGCTGATCCAAAGACAACCAGTGCCGCCAAAAGGCCCGGTGGGCGTTGCAGAAGAAGGTCGGCCATCAGCATCACGACAGCCACAAGCAAGGTTGGAACATAGTCGGGGCGGCGCAGCACCCAAGCGAAAGTTAGGGCAATCAGAACGTCGGGAAAAGGCCAGCGATCTGGTTGCGCATCCAGCGGCAACAAATGCAGGAACAGCACACAAAAAGCCAGCGCTGCGTAGAGACCGCGCATCGCCCAGTTATGCGAGGCAGCCTTATCCATCACTAAGTTCTTCAGGCGACAGGGCGGCTTCAGGCCGGGTTGGGCCGACTATGCCGCCAGGGTCCCGAATGATCGGGGCCGAGTTGAAGCGTAGAACGCGCAGAAACTCCAGCCGTTCGAAATCAGCGGACAGACGCACCCGCAACCGGCCGCCCGGATCCGTTGCGATCTGGCCAATCAGCAAACCAGCTGGGAAAACGCCACCGTCACCTGATGTAATAACCCGGTCGCCGGGGCGGACCAGTTCACGGCTTTCGAGGAATTCGACAACCGGTGCCGACGTGTTGTCCCCTTTGATCAACGCGGTCTGTCCCGAAGGCTGGATGGTAGCGGGTATGGCGCTGGTGGCATCTGTCACCAGAATGACGCGGGCTGTATCTGAACCGACGCCCGAGATCCGGCCGACAAGGCCGATGCCGTCCATCGTGGCCCACCCATCGACGATGCCGTCGCGCTCGCCTACGTTCAGCAGAACTGACTGCCGGAAAGGTGAGCCGCTGTCGGCCATAACCACACCGGTGATATAGGTCAGGCGCGGATCAAGACGTACATTGTTGAGATCCAACAAACGCGCGTTTTCCTGCTCCAGTTGCAGTGCCGCTTCTTTCCAGGCACGCATCAGGCGCAGTTCGCTGCGCAGTTCGCGGTTTTGCTCGCTCAGGCGCTGATAGCTTTGGAAGTCACGAACAAGATTGACTGTCGCAGTCACAGGCACCATGGCCCATTCCATCGAGGGTACAACTGCATCCACCACTTGCGCGCGAAACCGTTCAACGCGCGGGCTGTCGATGCGCCAGATCAGGAAGGTTCCCAACAGACAAAGGATCACGATCCCCAGCAACAAACGACGCAAGGGGGTTGTGTAGTCATCGCGCTGTGATCGGTCTTTTGCCACAGGTTACCTTCCCGTGCTGCTCGTGCCGAATTCAGACTGCCCCTAAAAGGTGCGCGCCTCAGCTCTCGTAGTCAATCGCGTGGCGCAGCTGTTTTTCATATTCTAGCGCCTTGCCGGTGCCCAAAGCCACACAATTCAGGCTTTCGTCGGCAATCGACACGGCCAGACCGGTCTGTTCGCGCAGGGCCAGATCCAGATCACCCAGAAGCGCGCCGCCCCCGGTCAGCATCACGCCTCGGTCCACAATATCCGCCGCCAGATCGGGCGGAGTGGTTTCCAGAGCGGTCATAACCGCCTCACAAATCTGCTGTACGGGTTCCGAGAGCGCTTCGGCCACCTGGGCCTGGCTGATCTCGATTTCCTTGGGAACGCCATTCAGCAGGTCGCGCCCCCGGATGTGCATCGACTGACCACGGCCATCATCGGGCATACGGGCGGTGCCGATGGTGGTCTTGATCCGCTCAGCCGTGGATTCACCGACCAACAGGTTCTGTTGGCGACGCAAGTAAGAGATGATGGCTTCGTCCATACGGTCGCCACCCACGCGGACCGAGCGGGCGTAAACAATGTCACCCAGCGACAGAACCGCGACCTCGGTTGTGCCGCCGCCGATATCGACGACCATGTTCCCGGTCGGGTCGGTGATCGGCATCCCGGCGCCAATCGCGGCTGCAATTGGTTCGGCGATCAGGCCCGCACGGCGCGCGCCTGCGGATAGAACCGACTGACGGATTGCGCGTTTTTCGACCGGGGTCGCACCATGGGGCACACAGACGATGATCTTGGGTTTCGAGAAGGTCGAACGCTTGTGCACCTTGCGGATGAAGTGCTTGATCATCTCTTCCGCCGTGTCGAAATCCGCGATCACACCTTCGCGCATCGGGCGGATGGCTTCGATTGAACCGGGGGTTCGGCCCAGCATCAGCTTGGCGTCTTCGCCGACAGCGAGAACCTTTTTCACACCGTCCTTGACGTGATAGGCAACCACCGAGGGTTCAGACAGGATGACACCGCGCCCCTTGACGTAAACCAGCGTGTTTGCTGTTCCAAGGTCGATAGCCATGTCCGCTGTGAACAGGCCGCCCAGATTGCCAAAGATCCCCATGTTTCCCCTGATCCTGTATGTCGGTTTTTCTACTGCCCGCGACTCGACGGTTCCGGGACGGATGACTTATAGGGTGCCATCACGCCCGGTAAAAGGGCTGATTCCGCGACAATCAGCACCTTTCCGCCTTATTGATTGGGACTTTAGAAGGCAAAATGCTCTCTTATCAACACATTTACCACGCCGGTAATCTGGCTGATGTCCAAAAGCACGCATTGTTGGCCTGGGTGCTGAATTATCTGACACGCAAGGACAAGCCGCTCAGCTATGTCGAAACGCATTCCGGTCGAGGGTTGTACAAGCTGGATGCGGAGGAGGCCGTGCGCACCGGAGAGGCCGCAGCGGGGATTAAGCGGGCGCAGCAAGAAGGGTGGTTCGGACCTGATCATCCGATGGCGCAAGTTTTGGAAAGCGTTCAAAATCGTCACGGCAATGCTGCCTATCCGGGCTCACCCCTTGTTGCGGCCAATCTGCTGCGGGATCAGGACAGCTTGCATTTTGCGGAACTTCACCCACAAGAACATGCCGCTCTGGCCTTGGCCATGTCGCCCTATGGGGCCAAGGTTTACCAGCAAGACGGTTTTGCGCTGGCGCAATCCTTGCTTCCGCCCACACCACGCAGGGGGATGCTGCTGATCGACCCGAGCTATGAGGTGAAAACCGATTATGATCGTCTACCCGGGATCATCGCCAAGCTGCACCGAAAATGGAATGTCGGGGTCATAGCGTTGTGGTATCCCATCCTGTCGGACAAGCGCCACCAGGCCATGATACGTGCTTTGAAGTCGCAGAACTTGCCCAAAGCTGTCTGTCACGAGGTAACGTTCCCCCCGGTTCGTAAAGGGCATCGAATGGTCGGTTCCGGTATGTTCATCATCAATGCCCCGTTTGGCATCGAAGACGAAATGAAGCGTCTGTCCGCTTTGTTTGACCAGCTTTGAGCAGAGTTGGGTGAAACCTGCCTATGCTCCCGCCTCGTTTGCCCGCATTAAAGATGCCGTCAAACAAGTTGGGCCCGGCAGCGCCCTAAGCGCGCTGCCGGGCCCAAAACCCAAGAAGGGACGGCGCGCCGCGGGTGCAGGAGCCCTTGGGCCGTTCAGGTCAGGTCTTTATAGCTGATCTCACGCATATCAGCACCGGGACCTGCTTTTTCGCGCCGTACGATCAGGCGGTTCAGCGCGTGGATATAGGCTTTGGCAGAGGCCACAACCGTATCCGTGTTCGCAGACTGACCGGTTGCAATCATACCGTCCTCGCTCAGGCGAACAGACACTGTAGCCTGCGCATCGGTGCCTTCGGTGACCGCGTGAACTTGATACAACTGAAGGCGGGCTGTGTTGGGATAGATTGCCCGGATCGCTTTAAAGGTCGCGTCCACCGGTCCGTCACCATGTTCAGTGGCGATAACGTCTTTGCCGTCCATTTCCAACTCGACCGTGGATTCTGCCTGACCACCTGTGCCGCAGGTCACTTTCATCGAGACAAGCTGCAGGTAGTCATCGTGCTCATCCATGGTCATCAAGGCGATGAGGTCGTCGTCGAAAACCTCTTTCTTGCGGTCGGCCAGATCCTTGAACCGCACGAAAATGTCGCGCAACTGGTTGTCACCGACCTCAAAACCCAAAGTCTCAAGCTTGTCGCGCAAAGCCGCTCGGCCCGAGTGTTTGCCCAACGGCAGAGAAGTACCGGACAGGCCAATGTCCTCTGGGCGCATGATTTCGAAGTTTTCGCGGTTCTTGAGCATCCCGTCCTGATGGATGCCGCTTTCATGGGCAAAGGCGTTCTTGCCAACAATGGCCTTGTTGAACTGCACGTTGAACCCCGACACTGTCGCCACCCTGCGTGAGATGTGCATGATCTTGGTGGTGTCGATGCCGGTGCGCCAAGGCATGATGTCATTGCGGGTGCGCAGCGCCATGACAACTTCTTCCAGCGCTGTGTTGCCAGCACGTTCGCCCAACCCGTTGATTGTGCATTCAATCTGGCGCGCACCACCCGCAACGGCCGCCAGCGAGTTCGCGGTCGCCATGCCAAGGTCGTTGTGGCAGTGGGTGGCAAAGATCACCTCATCCGCGCCCGGAACCGTTTCGATCAGGCGTTTGATCAGGTCAGCGCTTTCGACCGGTGCGGTGTATCCCACGGTGTCCGGGATATTGATCGTTGTGGCCCCGGCTTTGATCGCAATCTCGATTACGCGGCACAGGTAGTCCCACTCGGTCCGCGTCGCATCCATAGGCGACCACTGAACGTTCTCGCACAGATTACGCGCATGGCTAACCGTTTCGTGGATCTTGTCGGCCATCTCATCCATGGTCAGGTTCGGAATGGCGCGATGCAGCGGAGAGGTGCCGATAAACGTGTGGATCCGGTTCTGTTCAGCGTGTTTCACGGCCTCCCAGCAGCGGTCAATGTCGGCGAAGTTTGCCCGGGCCAGACCGCAGATGCGGCTGTTTTTAGAACGTTGCGCGATCTCGGAAACGGCCTTGAAGTCGCCCTCGGATGCGATGGGGAAACCGGCTTCGATGATGTCGACGCCCATCTCGTCCAGCAGCTCGGCAATCTCCAGCTTTTCGTCATGGGTCATGGTCGCGCCGGGGCTCTGCTCGCCGTCGCGCAAAGTGGTATCGAAGATCAAGACGCGGTCTTGGTCGGTCACGTTGGTCATGGGAATCTCTTTCTTGTCTGTCCTAAAGCCTTCTTGGCGCGCTGGCGTCCTCCTCTGAGCGGGCGCGCCGGATGGCACGCTCAGAGGCGGATTAGGATCAGTAGGCCACGCAGAGACGCACCGCGCAGGGCGGTGTCGGCACAAAGGATATCTGCACGGTTGATCATGGGATTGAGGTTATACAGAGCCCGCCAGGAATGAAAAGACCAATTTGTGTCCAACAGGTCCTGCGCTGGCTTTCTTATTCCAGACCAACTTGATTGTGCCCTCTGCGCAGCTAGCTGGATGCAGATGAAAACAGCATTGATCATCGGAGCCTCGGGCGGAATTGGCGCAGCGGTTTGTAGAGCCTTAGAGGCGCAGGGCGTCTCGGTAACGGGCTTGTCGCGGTCATTGGACGAGTTTGATCTGACTGATCCCGACCGGGCATTGCTGTTGCTGGACGGGTTGCCTGATCCGTTTGACTTGATTCTCGTCGCGTCCGGGGCGTTGGAGATCGAGGGGGCTGCACCGGAAAAGACAATTCGCGCGGTTTCAGCCAAGGCGATGATGGATCAGTTTGCGCTCAACGCGGTAGGTCCGGCTTTGGTGCTGAGCCGGGCGCATAGGCTTTTGCCCCGCAAGAGGCGGTCGGTTTTTGCGGTTCTTTCAGCGCGTGTGGGATCCATCGGGGACAATCGGATGGGGGGCTGGATCAGCTACCGGGCCGCCAAGGCTGCGGTCAATCAAGTTGTCCATACCTCGGCCATCGAACTGTCGCGGACGCATAAACAGGCGATTTGTGTCGCCTTGCATCCGGGAACCGTGAAAACTGCGTTCACGCAGAAATACTTGAACCGTCATCCAGCCGTCGAGCCTGAGGATGCCGCCCAAAACTTGGTATCCGTGATCAATGGACTTACACCAGCGGACACCGGCGGTTTCTTTGATTGGGCCGGGCAACCCGTTCCGTGGTGAGGGTTTACCCGTCGGAGGCCTCGGGCGTTTCGGCCTGATCATCCGGTGCAGGCTGTGGATCCTGGGTGTCTGACTCGCTTTGCTGGTCAGAGGCCCGGCCCGGCAAAACTCCGTTTTCCCAAATACCGGTTTCTTCCTGCCCGTTGGCATAGCGCATCGTTCCGCTGCCCTGGCGCTTGTTATCGACAAAATTACCTTCGTACACATCGCCGTTCGAATAAGTAGCAACGCCCACGCCTTCGATCTTGCCTTCGGACCAGTCGCCGACGTATTTGAACCCAGCGGGGGTCACGATTTCCCCAGCGCCATGCCGTTTTCCGTTCAGAAAATCGCCAGTATAGACGGTGCCGTCGGAATAGGTCGCTTTGCCCTTGCCTTGGCGAACGCCATCAACCCAGTCGCCGTCATAGACCGAGCCGTCCGCGCGCGTCACGACGCCCTTGCCATGGCTTTGCGCGTTCTTGAACTGGCCCTTGTATATCATACCGTTGGCATAAGTGGCCGTGCCCTGACCCTCGATCACGCCAGCGATCCAATCACCTTCATAGGTTGACCCATCGGGATAGGTGATGCGGCCCGTCCCCTCAGCCAAATCGGCAACAAAATCGCCGACATAAACCGAACCATCGGGATAAGTCAGCTCTCCCAGACCTTCGATCTGTCCCTGGTTCCAGTCGCCGGTATACACAAAGCCGTCCGTGCCGGTGAACGTGCCCTTGCCCTGGCGGCGATCATCGACAAAATCGCCCTCGTACACGTCGCCTTGCGCGTGGGTCACTTTGCCTTTGCCCTGACGGCGCCCTTCTACCAGTTCGCCCTCATAGACATCGCCATTGGCATAGGTCAGACGACCGGTGCCGGTGATCTGGTCCTGCGCCCATTCACCGGAATAGATCATACCGTCGGGCATGGTTTGCTTGCCCGTGCCATCGCGCAATCCTGCGCTGACGTCGCCTTCATACACGCTGCCATCGGCATAAGTGATCTTGGCCTTGCCTTGCCGCTGTCCATCAACCCAGTCGCCATCATAGATGTATCCGTCGGGAAAAGTCAGAACGCCTTTGCCGTGCCGCTGGGCATTCCTGAACTCGCCTTCATAGCGGGTGCCATTGGCGAATTCGGCAACACCTGTGCCGTTGATTGATCCGTTGGACCATTCACCGTCATAGCTGCTGCCATTGGCATAAACGATCTTGCCGCGCCCTTCGGGTTGGCCCTTAGAAAAACTGCCTTCATAGATTGACCCGTCGGGATAGCGGGTCACGCCCTGGCCCTGAATCTCGCCTTCAACCCACTCGCCCGTGTATTCAAACCCGTTGGGCAGCCGGTAGGTTCCCGTCCCGTGGCGCAGCCCGTTTTCATAGGTGCCTTCATAGACGCCGCCAACTTCGTCATCTTTGATGATGACTGTTCCGTCCTGTGCAAACGCCGTCACTGCGGACAGACTGAGCCCCGCTGCCAAAATCGAATATCGGATCACGTTCATTTTCGGTCCTGCCTGCCGGGTCATCGCTGGTTGCATCTTTGGAGGCAAAACTAGGATACCGTCGAGGGCAGGGCAACGGCTTTTGCCGCATTGGCCTTTTACTCGCGCGGTGATCTGCTAAATGGCAATAGGACTGACGAGGCAAGAGGGCAGCATGGCCGACCGTTTCCGTATCACTCTGGCGCAACTGAACCCCACTGTGGGTGACATTGAGGGCAATGCAGCCAAGGCGGTTACCGCTTGGGAGCAAGGCAAAGCAGCCGGTGCCGATCTGGTGGCCTTCCCCGAGATGTTCATCACCGGGTACAACACGCAGGATCTGATCCAGAAGCCAGTGTTCCACCGTGCGGCCATGGCGGCGGTCGAGGCGTTGGCCAAAACATGCGCAGACGGACCAGCGATTGCCATTGGCGCGCCTTGGGCGGAAGAGGACAAGTTGTTCAACGCCTACCTGATCCTCAAAAACGGGCGGATCACCAGCAAGGTCTTGAAACATCATTTGCCGAACGAAACCGTTTTTGACGAAGTGCGCCTGTACGATGCCGGTCCGCTGGGTGGGCCGTATTCGGTTGGGAACTTCCGAATTGGCAGCCCGATCTGCGAAGATGGGTGGCACCCGGACGTGGCAGAAACCCTTGAAGAAACCGGGGCCGAGTTTTTGCTGATCCCCAACGGATCGCCCTATTTCCGCGACAAGTATGACGTGCGCCTGAACCATATGGTGGCGCGTGTTGTCGAAACGGGTTTGCCACTGATTTACCTGAATATGGTGGGTGGGCAGGACGATCAGGTCTTTGACGGAGCCAGCTTTGGCTTGAATCCGGGTGGAGAGCTGGCCTTTCGGATGCCTGTTTTTGACGAAACTGTCTCACACGTGGATCTTGAGCGTGGTGACGATGGCTGGCTGATCGCGCCTGCCGAAATCGTTCCTCAGCCTGATGTGTGGGAGCAGGATTATCGCGCGATGGTGCAGTCGTTGCGCGACTATATGGGCAAGACGGGTTTCAAGAAGGCGCTTCTTGGTTTGTCCGGGGGCGTCGATTCTGCGTTGGTGGCGGCCATCGCGGTCGATGCCATCGGGGCCGAAAACGTGCGCTGTGTGATGTTGCCGTCGGAATATACCAGCCAGGCTTCGCTGGATGATGCCGAGGCCGTCGCCAAGGCATTGGGCGTGCACTATGATTTTGTGCCGATTTCCGAGGGCCGGGCCGCGGTAACGAATACTCTGGCGCCGTTGTTTGCGGGGCTGGACGAAGGATTGACCGAGGAAAACATTCAGTCCCGCCTGCGGGGGCTGCTGCTGATGGCGATCTCGAACAAGTTTGGTGAAATGCTGTTGACCACCGGCAACAAGTCCGAGGTCGCGGTGGGCTATGCCACGATCTATGGCGACATGAATGGCGGCTATAATCCGATCAAAGACCTTTACAAAACCCGCGTGTTTGAAACCTGCCGTTGGCGCAACGCCAATCATCGTGACTGGATGATGGGTCCCGAGGGCGAGGTGATCCGCCCGTCCATTATCGACAAACCGCCAAGTGCCGAGTTGCGCGCAGACCAGAAGGACAGCGACAGTTTGCCCGACTACCCGGTTCTGGACGGTATCCTTGAGATTTTGGTCGATCAAGATGGCTCAATCGCCGACTGCGTCACTGCCGGGTATGACGAAGCAGAGGCCCGGCGGGTCGAACATCTGATTTACATCAGTGAATACAAACGGTTCCAGTCTGCTCCTGGTACGCGCCTGAGCAAGCGGGCCTTCTGGCTGGATCGGCGCTATCCAATTGTGAATCGTTGGCGCGATCGGACCTGAGTTTCACGGCAAGGTCAGATTGCGCGGAAACAGTCGTGCGCAAATGATGTCAATTGTTCCGAAATCGCGAGAAATCGGGTGCGATTTAAGGCACTTACAGCTGCCTCAGACTTGTTTCGGTGACATTTTTCTGCCACATTTTTGCTTAGAAGTTGCCCGATGCGGGGCGGGTGCGACGCAATTTATTCGGAACGCGTAAAATTGGTTCGCGGTACGAGCGACGCATCCCGGGTTGGATGTCTGAGTGAACGGTGTGGTGGTAAAATGTACAAGGAATATGACAATTCGCTTCATGCTCCTATGCGAATGCGGACGATGGAATCTCCGCCTCAGGAGCTGAATGAAGAAAAGTTGGATGCAGCAATAGCCGATATGCTGGACGAGCAGCGGGAATTGGACGAGCAAGCCGCCGCCCATTTCCGCACAGAGTTTCCAAGATTGCTGCCTCAGAAAGATGTGACTGCACAGGCCGCGCGTAAGCAAAGCGGGCTGTCTGCGATCCTGCGCCAGAAATGGGCAGAGTTGTCCGGCGCGGCTTAATACGCTCTTTGCTGACACTGATTTCGGCACCTGGGCCACAGGTGTCGAAAATACTGCAAGAGCGCTCGGAATTCACATTGCTTATCCACGGTAGGCAGGTCTCCATACTGGTCCAAGCGACTGATGTAAGACCTGTTAATGACCGCACCCAAACCAACCCCCGTCGAATCTGATCTGGCCCTGCCCAAACGTGTGGATGTTGTCGTCATTGGCGGAGGTATCATTGGCGTTTCAACAGCATTAGAGCTGGCTGAACGCGGCGCTTCTGTTCTTTTGTGTGAAAAGGGTCAGATTGCAGCAGAGCAGAGTTCGCGCAATTGGGGTTGGGTGCGTCTGGGTATGCGAGACCCAAGGGAAATTCCCCTGATGCAAGAGGCGTTGCGCGTCTGGCAAACGCTGGACGAGCGTTTGGGGCGCGAAACAGGCTATACCCAATCCGGCATCCTGTTTGGGGCCTCTGGCGCAAGAGACGCAGCCAACCTGCAAAAGTGGATGCGCCATGTTGATGGATTGCAAACCGGGGCCAGGATAGTGTCCGGCGGTGAGCTTTCCGATTTGCTGCAAGGGCATAAAACGGGTTTGACAACAGCGCTTTACATGCCGCAGGACGGTCGGGCCGAGCCGCAATGGGCTGCTCCGGCCATTGCAGAGGCTGCACGAAACCGGGGTGCAGTGATCATGACGCAATGCGCCGTACGAAGTTTGGACACTCGTGAGGGGCGTGTCGCGGGTGTCTTTACAGAACGTGGAAAAGTGGCCTGTGACCGGGTTGTCCTGGCTGGTGGGGCCTGGTCGCGGTTGTTTGCAGGCAACGCAGGTGTCGCACTGCCGCAACTCAAGGTTTTGAACACGGTCCTTCGCACATCCCCCGTGCACGATGGTCCTGGACCCGCGTTGTGGTTCGACGATTTTGCGATCCGCAAACGCGCTGACGGCGGCTATACCATTGCGTCTGGCCACGAAAACACAGTGGACATCGTGCCCGACAGTTTCCGGCTTGCGAAACAGTTCCTTCCTGCCTTTGCGCAAGAGTGGAAATCTCTGCGTTTTCGCTTGTCCAAACGCTGGACGATCGAAGCGCGACACGATCGGCGCTGGCTGCCCACCGATGTGACCCCGTTCGAGCAGTGCCGAATTTTGAACCCTGAGCCATCGCAGAAAACGTTGCGGCACGCTTGGGGCCGCGCCTGTAAGGGGTTCCCGGCGCTGGTTAACAGCGAAGTTGTGCAAAGTTGGGCCGGAATGATCGACGTTACGCCTGACGCCATTCCGGTGATCTCAGGTGTGGATGAGTTGCCGGGTCTTTTCATTGGCACAGGATTCTCAGGCCATGGATTTGGCATTGGTCCAGGTGCCGGGCGATTGATCGCCGATCTTGTCGCTGAAACGACGCCTTGTGTGGATCCGGCCACGTTTCGCCTGTCGCGGTTCACCGACGGTTCGAAAGTGCGACCGGATCCGGGGTATTAGTGGCTTAGCCCATCATCTGATAGCTGACCGGAACAAAGCGGAAGCCTTCGCCACGTGTCTCTACAAAGCCAGCAGCTGGAAACGGCATGTGATAGCCGATCATCGGCACCTTATCTGCGGCAAGCATGCCCAGAACGTTGCGCCGCGATGCGGTCGCAGCCTCTTTGTCGGCGTCAAAGCTAAAGCCCCATTCCGGGTGCGCAAAAGACCAGACATAGTGGTTGGCCAGATCGGCCGTCAGAACCAGCCGCTGACCGTTGCTTTCGAGATGGAAAACCGTGTGACCCGGCGTATGTCCATAAGCAGCGATGGCTGTGATGCCAGATGACACTTCTCCGCCATCCTCGACAAAGGTCATCTTTTCGGCCAATGGCGTGACCTTGGCCGCGACCATGTCGCCGACACGGTTTCCGGCTTCCATCCCGGACCAGAAATCGTATTCGGACGATGCCGTGACATAGCGTGCATTCGGGAAGGTCGGCGCGTCATTTGTGGTCATGCCGCCAATGTGGTCGGGGTGCATATGAGTGATAACAACCACGTCGATCTGATCGGGCGTGACGCCCGCATCGGCCAAAGCTGTCTGAATACCGCCTTGTCCCAAACCAGTGTCAAACAGAACAAGTTCGGATCCTGTATTGACCAGCGTCGGGGTGAAGAAGAACTGCGCCACGTCGGGTGAGATGAAGTTTTCGGCGGATACCTTTGCGAAATCTTCATCTGACACGTCCTGGCCAAACAGCGCTTTGGCGTCATCGCGAGGGACGCTGCCGTCCAGCAATGTGGTGACAGTGAAATCACCCAGAGCAAACGATCTGGCGATGGTTGATTTCGCTTTGGTTTCAGTTCCCGCAGCCAGAATTGGCGTAGCGGCAGAGGCAAAAGGTAAAGCCGCTGCCGCACCAAGTGCAGCCCGGCGGGTCAGTTTGATAGTCATTTTGGGGTCTCCCTGTCTGTGCCAGCAATGCTTTAGATAGGTCCTATGCGCGAACTTGCCACCTGACGTTGCTGTGAACAGGTCTGCCGACTGGACAAATAGCCAATCCTGTGACAAGAGCCGCGCCAACAGGAGACATCCATGACAACCACCCGTTTCGCCCCGTCGCCCACCGGTTACATCCATGTGGGCAACCTGCGCACCGCCCTGATGAACTATCTAATCGCCCGCAAGGCTGGCGGTACATTCATCCTGCGTATTGACGATACCGATCCCGAGCGTTCGAAAGAAGAATATGTCGATGCCATCAAGCAGGATCTGGAGTGGCTGGGTCTGCATTGGGACAAGGTTGAACGCCAGTCTGACCGCTTGGATCGCTATGCCGAAGCTGCGGACAAGCTGCGTGAGATGGGTCGGTTCTATGAGGCGTTTGAGACGCCGACCGAGCTGGACTTGAAACGCAAGAAGCAACTGAACATGGGCAAGCCACCGGTCTATGATCGGGCCGCGCTGAACCTGTCAGATGCCGAAAAAGACGCCCTGCGCGCCGAACGCGGCAACGGTGTATGGCGCTTCAAGCTGGATCATGAGCGCATCGATTGGAATGACGGCATTTTGGGCGACATCTCGATTGATGCTGCTTCGGTGTCTGACCCCGTATTGATCCGCGGTGACGGTCAGGTGCTTTATACAATTGCGTCCGTTGTGGACGATACCGAAATGGGTGTAACCGATGTGGTGCGGGGATCGGACCATGTGACCAACACTGCAACGCAGATCCAGATAATCGAAGCGCTTGGTGGCAACTGCCCGCGTTTCGCACACCATTCGCTTCTGACTGGCCCTCAGGGGGAGGCATTGTCGAAACGTCTGGGAACTTTGGCTCTGCGCGACCTGCGCGAACAGGGCGTGCAGCCGATGGCATTGCTGAGCCTGATGGCGCGTTTGGGGTCATCTGACCCGGTTGAGTTGCGCTCGGACATGGCGGAATTGATCGAAGGGTTTGATGTGAACCGGTTTGGTGCGGCACCGACCAAGTTTGACGTACAGGACCTGTTCCCGCTGACCGCCAAGCACCTGCAATCGCTGCCGCTGGCAGATGTAGCTGATGCGGTGACGGATGCTGGTGTTCCGGCTGAATTGGCGGAACCCTTTTGGGCCATGGCGCGCGAAAACATCACAACTCTGGCCGATCTGAAAGGCTGGTGGGAACTGTGCCGCGATGGGGCCGAGCCTTTGATTGCCGATGAAGATCGCGAATTTATTGCCGAGGCGATCGCTTTGTTGCCCGACGGCCCGTTTGATGGCGAGACCTGGGGTACTTGGACCAAAGCGGTGAAAGAGGCGACAGGCCGCAAGGGCAAAGGCCTGTTCATGCCGCTGCGCAAAGCCCTGACTGGGATGGAGCGGGGGCCGGAAATGGCGGCTCTGCTGCCCTTGCTGCAAGTGATCCGCGCACGGGGCTGATCGCCCCGTACCGAAACTATGTGAGCTTAGAATTTGAAAGAGGCAGGCAAATCGTCTGCCTCTTTTTGTTGGTGTGGTTGGATAATCTTCACGGATGCGCGTTCCAGGCGGTTATCTACAAACGCTGTTTCGTCAGGTTTGAGCTGTTGATGGCGGGGATATTTCGGCTCGGCCCGGTCATTCACAACAGGCGCGTCCCAGCCGTCGGTTGTGGCAAAGAACCGGTCCGCACCATCTTGTCCAAACGCCCTCAGGTATCCCTGCACAACGACATCAATATAACTTAGCAGCAAGGGATGGTGATTGCTGGGCGCGGTGTGCCGGTCATGGGGCACCGCATAAACCGCGATTTCGACATCATGCGTCAGGGGGTGTGAAATCGAATTCGTTGCCGGAACCCGGTCATAGGCCCATTCCCGCTGATCCAGTGCGGCCCAGTCGTTTTTAGGCACATGGGCGATCATGCCTTCGATCTCGGACTCGGGGTCGGGAATTGCGGTCAGGAACGCGACCGGACGCAGATCGGTATGGCGCCACGCCCGTTTCCAGCCTTTCAGCTTCGCGGGGCGCGGGTCGGGAAAATCATGGGTCGCGAGGTTCACAAGGCTGCCATAGCCAAAGAAATAGGGGTCAGGCATGGATAAGGCGTCCTTTTGATCGATTGATGTATGTCAAACCGCTTTTTTCCCGGACATGCAATAAGGCTGCATCTAGAATTCAGGGAGGCCCTCATGCGGATTACCAAACGGACGAATATCGCTGTGCGCCTGTTGATGTATTGCGCAGCGCACCCGGACAGGTTGGTCACGAAGGCGGAGATCGCCGAAGTGTGCAACATCTCGGAAAACCATCTGGCACAAGTGATCAATCAACTGAGCCAGTTGAACTATCTGAGCACGCAACGGGGTCGCAATGGCGGCATGTCCCTGGCGCGCCCGGCGGAAGAAATTCGGATCGGTGCCGTTTTTCGGCATGTCGAAGGGGCCTTGCCCATTGCCGAGTGTTTTGCGGATGCGGACAACACCTGCCCCTTGACGGATGCCTGCCGGTTGCGGCTGGCGCTGCAAGACGCGGCCGAGGTATTTTACGCTTCACTTGATGATGTATCGCTGGATGCTTTGGTCTGTGACAACGATCCGTTGCTGAAGCTTCTGCAGCCCGTGGCCTGTGTACGCTGAACTCAGTCGCTGGCGCGTAAAATGCGGGCCGGTCGGGCCGAAAGCGGGCGCAGCGCAAAGGCAAGACCTGCGCAAAGTGTGACGCCGATCCCGGCCAGAACAATGCCGAGGGCCGAAGACCAGATGACCGCAAAATCCGTCTCGAATATGTAGGTGGCAACGGCCCAGCCGCCCAGAATGCCGACCAGCAAGGCAACACAGCCCGCGGCGGCCCCCAGTAAGACAGAGCGCAGGCCAAAACTGCGCAGAATGCGGCCCCGATTGGCCCCGAGGGTTTTCAGGATTGCCGCTTCGTATCTGCGGGCAGGTTCGCCTGCCGCTGCCGCTCCGATCAAGACCAGAAACCCGGTTAGCAAGGACACACCTGCGCCGTAAGAAGTAGCGGCGGCGATGCCGGCCAGCAGGCCCGAGACACGGTCGATGGCATCGCGTACGCGAATGGCCGTGATGTTGGGGAACTGGCCGGCGAGATCCCTGAGGATGGCAGCCTCGGCCTGCTCTTCTGCATAGACAGTGGCGATGAAACTGTGCGGTGCACCGGACAGTGCAGAGGGGTTCATCGACATGATGAATCCCATGCCTGCGGTTGAAAAATCCACTTCGCGCAGGGATGTCAGTTCTGCCGTAATGTCGCGACCAAGGATATTGACGGTCAGTTGATCGCCAAGTTGCAGGCCCATTTCGGCGGCCTCTTCAGCGGCAAAGCTGACCTGCGGCGTGCCCGAATAATCCTCGGCCCACCACTCCCCGTCGGTTACATTCGCGTTTGCCGGGGGCTGGGCGGAGTAGGTAACACCACGGTCGCCTTCCAGCACCCAATGATCACCAGCCACGTCACGGGCAGGGCGGCCGTTGATCTGCGTGATGATCCCGCGCAGCATTGGCGCGCTTTCGATGCGGCTGACGGCAGGGTCCGAAGTCAGGCGATCGGTAAAGCCGGGCATCTGGTCCTTCTGGATGTCGACGAAGAAATATGAGGGCGCAACGTCCGGTAAATTGCCAGAGATCGCGTTGCGCAGCGTGCCGTCGATCTGTCCAACGGCGGCTAGAACGGACAAGCCCAGGCCGAGCGACAGAACAACCGAGCCTGCGCCTTCACGCGGGTCTGAAATGGCGGACAAGGCCCATCGCAGGGCGGGGCGGCCGCGTGCCAGAGGCGCTCCGGCCCGTGCCAGTTTGCGAATGGCGTAGGCTGAGAGGGTCAGCAAAACCAACGCGCCCACAAGCCCGCCGCTTGTCCAAAGGGTCAATCGGGTGGATCCGCTGAACCAGGCGGCAACGGTGACAAGCAACACAAGTCCAATTCCTGTGGCGATGACAAAGATCGGGCGTGGGATCGCTCGGGCTGTGCTCAGCGCATCGCGAAACAGGGTTGCGGCCCGCACGTCCTCGGTTCTGGCCAATGGCCAAAGCGTGAACAGAAATGCGGTGAGCAGCCCATAGATTGCGGCCTCAATCAGTGGTTGCGGATAGAGCGAGAATACTGCCGGAACCGGTAACTGGCTTTCCAACAGAGGCGCCAGAAGCAGCGGAGCCAGCCCACCCAGCGCCAGGCCGAGCGCAATTCCGATCACAGACAGCACGCCGATCTGAAGCATGTAGGTTTGAAAAATCGTCGCGCGATCAGCCCCCAAAGTGCGCAGGGTCGCGACGGTTTCCGTTTTTTGGCTCAGGTACGCGCGCACGGCGGCAGAAACTCCGATACCACCTACGGCAAGGCCCGACAGTCCAACAAGAACCAGAAACGCGCTGAGGCGACCGACAAACTCGGAAATACCGGGGGCACCGTTACGCGCATCGCTCCATCGCATTCCCGTGCCGTCGAAGGCTTTGTCAGCTTCGGCGGCGATTTCGGGAAGAGCAATCGTGTCTGGCAGGTTCAATCGGTATTTGGTCGAAAACAAAGTACCGGGTTCCAACAACCCGGAGGTCTGTAGCGCCTCGGTTCGAACCAATGTGCGCGGTCCAAGGCCAAACCCATCTGCCGCGCTGTCGGGTTCGTTCACCAATGCGGCTGTCAGGATAAATTCCTGTGTCCCAAGCTTGAAGCGATCACCGACAGTCAGCCCAAGCCGGTCGATCAGCACTTGCTCCATAATTGCTCCGGGCAAGCCGGATGTCCCGTTTAGGGCATCATCCAGCGTGATGTCAGGATCCAGTTTGACCGAACCAATCAAGGGGTACGCAGTGTCGACGGACTTGACCTGGGTAAGTGCGCGCTCCGGTCCGTCGTCACGGGGTACAACAACCATCGAGCGGAAATCGACGATTTCGGACACCTGTTCGGATGCTTGCTGCATCCAGGCACGCTCTGCCTCGTCGGCAAAGCGATAGGTGAATTCAAGCTGGGCGTCGCCGCCCAAAAGCGAAGCACCTTCCTGCGCCAATCCGGTTTGAATGGCTTGCCGTACCGACCCGACGGCTGCGATGGCAGCGACGCCGAGAGCCAGACAGGCCAGAAAGATCCGAAATCCCTGCAAGCCGCCGCGTAGCTCGCGACGGGCGAGCCGCCCCGCCAGTCGCAGGCTCATTCGGCGGCCTCCTGCAGGGTTTCTTCTGCAATCCGTCCATCGCGTAAACGGACGACACGATCACAGCGTTCCGCCAGAGAACGGCTGTGGGTGACAAGAACGAGCGTGGCCTCGTATTTTTGGCGCAGTCCGAACAGCAGATCAACAATCGCGGAGCCGTTTGTTTCGTCCAAATTCCCGGTCGGTTCGTCCGCCAACAAAATCTTGGGGCGCGGCGCTGAGGCACGGGCAAGTGCCACCCTTTGCTGTTCGCCACCCGACAATTGCGCCGGGTAATGATTGCGCCGATGCGACAGGCCAACAGCTTCCAGCTCAGCCTCGGCACGGTCGAACGCGTCCTTTTGGCCCGCCAACTCCAGCGGTGTAGCCACGTTCTCAAGCGCAGTCATGGTCGGGATCAGGTGGAAATTCTGAAACACCACGCCCATGTTGTTGCGGCGAAAGCGGGCCAGAGCATCTTCGTCCTTGCTGGTTAGGTCCTGATCCAACGCGGTAATCTGCCCACTGGTCGCTTGTTCCAACCCACCCATCAACATCAGCAGTGAAGATTTGCCCGAGCCGGACGGCCCAATCAGGCCCAGTGTCTCACCCTTGGTCACAGACAACGTGATGTCATGCAGAATATCGACCCGTCCGGCATTGCCATCCAGAGACAAAGCAGCATTTTGGAGAGTGAGAACGGCAGATGTCATAGGTTTACCCGATTAAGGAGCGGTCTTTTGGGATATGGAGCGATCACCACATTGCGCAAGGCTTTGATGACAGGTCTGTTTATCTTCTGCGGTTTCACGGCCACAGCCGAGCAAGTGGTGATTGCCGCCTTGGGGGATTCGTTGACGCAAGGCTATGGGCTGGTGGAAGAAGACGGGTTTGTACCTCAGCTTGACCGTTGGCTTGAGGGCCAAGGAGCGGATGTGCAGGTGATCAACGCCGGTGTCTCGGGCGACACAACGGCGGGTGGGGCCGCGCGGGTGGAATGGACTCTGACACCGGACGTGGATGGAATGATCGTTGCCTTGGGGGGAAATGACCTGCTTCGCGGGATCGATCCTGCCGTATCGAGGGCCAATTTGAGCAAAATCCTCGAGGTTGCACGGGCAGGTGATGTCGCCGTTCTGCTTATCGGCATGCAGGCCCCCGGCAACTACGGGGCCGAGTACAAGCAGGACTTTGACGCCATGTATCCCGAATTGGCCCAGGACTTTGGAGCATTGTTCGTCAGCAGTTTCTTTGAAGGGCTGACAGCCGACGGCGATCCCGGCGCAGTGTCGCAGTTCATGCAGGCTGACGGCATTCATCCAAATGCCGACGGGGTCGCCCGGATCGTGGATGCGCTGGGCCCGTCCGTTCTGGAGCTTGTAGGGCAGGCAGCGGCCCCCTGACTTTGATCAGACGACCGTGACCACTGTTCCGATTGGGACACGATTGTATAGGTCAATGACATGTTCGTTCAGCATACGGACGCAGCCGTTTGACACTGCATGACCAATGGTTTGCGGCTGCGTTGTGCCATGGATGCGGAAATATGTGTCGACGCCGTTCTGGAATAGATACAGCGCTCGCGCGCCCAAAGGGTTATCTCCGCCACCGGGTTGGACATAGTCATTGTCCTTGAACTTTGCATAGGCCACCGGGTCGCGTTCGATCATCTCGTCGGTCGGGCGCCAGGTCGGCCATTCCTTCTTCACGGCGATCGTCGCTGTCCCGGTGAACTCCAATCCCGCCTTGCCGACCCCACAGCCATAGCGGATCGCTTTGCGAGGCTCAGTCACGTAGTAAAGATAGAACGAGCGGGGGGCGACCAGAAGCTGCCCGGGCACAAATTGCTTTTTGATGCGCACGAATTGCGGCGTCGGATCATACTCGACCGCTTTCTTGGCGCTGGCGATTCCCGGCAGCAGGCTGGCAGCTGTTCCGGCCAGAAAAACACGGCGTGTAAACATCGAAAACCCTCATCGAATGACCAATGAAACTTAAGAACAGTTTCAGTATGATATGATACTTGGTCAATTCTGGGGCAAACATCACGTGGTCGTGATGTGTTCCGGCCGCCACGCAGGCGAGCAGGAGGGAAAGGGTAAGGCCATGCCTTACCCTTAGACTGGCTTAGGCCAGCTGGATGTTGTCGGCGCTTTCACGACCGTCACGACCAGCGCGCAGTTCATACGTGACCTTCTGGTTGTCGGCCAGACCGGTCAGGCCCGAACGTTCGACAGCCGAGATGTGAACGAAGATGTCTTTGCCGCCATCTTCGGGTGCGATAAAGCCGTAGCCTTTGGTGGTGTTGAACCATTTTACGGTGCCTGCGGGCATATCCGTTGTCTCCTGTTTGGTGCTGCCCACGTGGATGCGGCAGCCTGGCGTCGTTGTCTGGATCGATAGACTGAGCGCCGTAAAAGGAGACAGTGGGTCGAAATAGAAAAACGTAAGCTCCTTTCATATGGCATTGAGGTGGCCATGTGGCAAGGGATGATCGCCTGGATTGAACCTTGGCCCCAGAGCCTATTGCGGTGTTTCAAGGGGTTTTTGATCAAAGGGTTGGACTTGCCGTGCCCGGCTCATACGACCGGTGGTTATCCCCGTTTCCGAATAAACGCATAACGAGTCTATTGAGAATCGCAGCTTTGCTTGCGGCCCTTTGAGGCACAGGATCAGAGTCGTCTTGTTAGGACGGTATCCTTTTATCTTATAAGTCTCCATTTCAATTCAATTATTGAGATATTTGAAAAATGACGCTGAAATGCTATAATTAATTACAGGGCCGTGGGGGCGTTTATGAGAGTTATTTGCACATTGGCGGTTCTGTTCTGGGCCGGAGCATCAGAAGCATTGACCACCTTGGATGGGGCGGAAAGCGTGAATGTGGATGATGAAGTTAGGTCTGAGCTTCTCTCGGGCTTTGACAGCGAAAGACATCAAGAAGAGTTGGAATGGGAAAACCCCGGTTTGCCCCTGATCTCTGAACCCTATGACGAAAATCGGTATTTTGAAGAGCTGGAATTGTTGGGGGAACGTACAGATCAAGAGGGTGGCATGACGGAAGGCACTTTGGCGCAGGCGAACCTTTCGGCTGTTCCGATACCAGCCAGTTGGTTGCTGCTGGTCGGCGCTTTGGCCGGGCTGTTTGGTCTGGGCAAACTTCGCGGAAACCGGTCAGCTTAAGGGCTGCAACTGCGATCATCCATTAGAGTTTTGACTGGGGCGCCGGAGTTTGGTTGCTCGGAGGGGTCTTAATGCATTTAAATTTGGCTGGATGGCATCCAACCGATTGGCCTTGTTCGTCGATACATCGCGATATTCGCGCGAGTAGAGTTGATCCGGAGTGGCGCGATTGTGGGACGGAAGGGGCGTTCGGGGAACCGTAGGATGGGTGATTTCACCCATCATTTGATGAGGTAGATTGGGATTGAGGCGCGATGGGTGCAAGCACCCATCCTACGCTTGCTACCAAATAGGTGCTTCGGACAGTCTCGACCTTTGAACATCGGCTTTCATGCCGTTTCGGTTCACGAGTGAAGCAACGACTTCCAAGAACCATTTAGGGCTTTCAGGATGTACCAAGACGCTTTCTACAAGCTCGTTCAGATCAACCGTAACTTGCACACCATAGTCGACCTCATTAATTCTGTCGCTGTTCGGGGTTTTCCCAAAACTCGGGAAAACTACCCTCACCTCATTCTCGTGTCGAAAGCTCATCCTTTTGTGCATCACAGGCCATAGTGTGTTGTTAAACGGGATGACGACATTTTCGTAGTCAGCATATATCACACCTCCCAAAAAAATCTCTTCAGGCAGAGCGGCAGCCAATTTTTCGTACGTAGTTTGGATGGCGAGGCCTTGATTTAAGAGTGAGTACAGCCTCCACATTGCGGCTGATTCATGGTCATTCAAATGCCAGCAACTAACGAAATTCTCTTTTGGAAATTGTTTGAATGCATTTCGAATTTGCTGTTCGGGTGTTCCGTTTGGAAAGCTCTTGTCTTCTGCCTCAGAAATGATCTGTTCCGAAACAGTCGCGATTGCAGCGATAGTGGCGCTGGTCAAAGATCCTTCAAAAT